>NZ_JBPWOA010000053.1:0-172213 GCF_051781005.1 Anabaena sp. WFMT
TTTTGTATTTCTGGGTTGGGATGGGGATAATGCTGCTGATAAAGTTGGATGAGTTTAATTAAATCTTGGATATATTGATTAGCGGGGCTAAGATTGCCATAAATAAAGCTAACTGGGTTATTAATTTCGTGTGCTACACCTGCTACCAATTGACCCAAACTAGACATTTTTTCACTTTGTACTAATTGAGTTGCTAATAGTTGTGCTTCTTCTTTTAATTGGGCTTCAGATTGTCGTAATATTTCCTCTGCTTGTTTGCGCTGGGTGATGTCGTGAACAATGACTACATATTCTTGAAAATCTTGATGAAGTCGGTCTGAGATGGAAACTTCTAGAGTTCTGATTTTATGATGATGATGCAGGGTATGTTCCCCTCGATTTTGCCATTCTTCTGGATATTCAGTTAATTGGGGGAGAAATTTTTGGAGGTGATATCCCAATAATTGGGATGGGTTGAAACCAAAAAAATCTTCTGTTGCGGGGTTTGCTTGACGAATAATACCCTGTTCATCTACGACTAAAATAGCATCTTGGGCAATGGTAAATAGGTGTTCGGCTGATTCCCGTGCTTCTGCTAAGGCTATTACTTCGGGTAAACTTGTCCAACAAGCGATCGCAACTCCTACAAATGCTACTGTAATCAACAAGATGACAATCAGATTCTTTGTAGTAGTGTTGGGAGGTGCATTCAACAGCCAAACAAATACACAACCTGCTAAAACTGCACCGCATAACAGAAACATCAACATCCCCACTTGTATCAATAGGGAATCTTTGACTGGTGTGCGTCGTTGTGATTTATACAGCCTTATCCACCAATAGGAACGGAAAACCGGGAGGGGAAGATAACGGACAAAAGCATCAATCGCTAATACAACAAATGGCGCTAACAACCCGGCTAGAAAATCTTGCCAACCCCACGCATAGGCAGTTACTAACAGAATTACAGCTTCTAAGATATAAACAACTAAAGATAGTTTTGGCCACAATACGTCAGCTTGATTTCGTTTTCTCCATAACCCCAAGTGCATAAGCATGAATGCTACAAACCAGGCTACATTCCCCACGATGACAATTTGAGATATGTCTCCCCACAGAAAGTAAATTATACATATACATAAACTCAAAACCAGTGCTGAACCAAAGACTCCACGAGAGGAAACTAGAGAAAATACCGATGCTAAATGCTTATCTCTAGCTAACTGGTAAATAATTCGGGGGGAATTAGAAACAGCGGTTGCTGAACCGAGTAAACAACATCCAGCGAGTAAAAAAGTGATGGTGATAGGGGCAAAGTCTCCCCAAAATTGGGTAGCAGCGGCAACAAGGTTAAGATAAGCATCATCCCCTAAATCTGGCAGGGTAGATAAACGAATTATTACCCAAGAACCACCAATAAAAATGGGTGGCATTAACCAAGTTGCAATATCTAGAAATTTTAAGGTTTGTTGGGGATGACGACTATCAGCGATAAAAGAGGAAACAGTTTCACAACTATAGGCTGTATAGCTGATAAAAAAGAACCATTTAGCCCAATTTATAAAACTTAATGATGACCAATGTTCAGGAAAAAAGCTGGGACTATGAGGAGAAAAAGCTAAAAAACCGAGTCCTTGCAGACAAAATGATAAGAGTACAAGTAAAGCCGGCAGTGAAAATAATAAATGTAAAATACTTAAGGCACGACTGCCACTAAAGGCAAGAACAAAAGGTAGTATGGTAAAACCGAGTTTGAAAATTAGTTCTGGACAGGTAATACCCAATACATCCAGATTAGATTTAATCATCTCTGTGATGATGACGGCATTGAGTGGGACAACGGAAAGCCAGGAGATGAGATATCCAATTGCAGCATAACGAGCAATAATGGGGTGGCCATTCCATAACCGGGCTATGTAGTTAGGAGTACCACCAGATACATCTAATAAATTTCTACCTAGATGCTTAACTTGATAGTTGATTAACATTCCCACGATGATTGCCGGAACCCAAACAAATATAGCTGCCGTTCCCAAGTCCGCATGAACGGTTGCGACTAGTGTAGGCCAACTGAGATGGTTGGTGATACCGAAAGTCCAGGTTTCCAAAGTAGTCATGCTTCTTGGTAAACTTTGGAATGCAAACTGATGGGAGACTGGACTATAGGAACGTAACATAAGTCTTTTTTTGTCTGAGGTTAAAAAAATTGGTGGGGGAAAAGTTTTAAAACATGAGTGGTAAATTAATTGTATTTGAAGGTGTGGAAGGTTGTGGTAAAACTACCCAGATGCAACTGTGTTATCAGTGGTTACAGAGTTTAAGTATATCCGTAGTGTTGACTCGTGAACCGGGGGGAACGGAGTTAGGTTCACATTTACGAAGGTTATTACTGGAAAAGTCGGAAGATAAGCCAGTGGGGGAAGTAACAGAATTATTGTTGTATGCTGCGGATAGAGCGCAACACATTGCAGAGGAACTGAAACCTAATTTAGCAGCGGGAAAATATATTTTGTGCGATCGCTATACTGACTCTACCATTGCCTATCAAGGTTATGGCAGGGGTTTGAGTATGAGTATCATTAATCAGCTTAATAACATTGCGACTGGTGGGTTAGAAAGCGATTTGACTATTTGGCTAGATGTTGATGTGGAAGTGGGACTAGCGCGGAAACGTGGCAGTGAAGCAGCACTAGATAGAATAGAGCAAGAAGCGATCGCATTTCATCATCGTGTCCAACAAGGCTATACAGAATTAGCCGCAACTTACCCGTCACGAATTTTCCGAATAGATGGAAGTTTAAGTAAAGAATTTGTGCAACAGACTATCAAAGAAATTTTGAGCGATAGATTTTTTAATTCGTAATGTTTTCCCCATTAATAGGACAAAAACAAGCAATAGAATTATTAACCCAAGCTGTTAAACAAAACCGCATTGCCCCAGCTTATATGTTTGTTGGTGCTGAAGGTGTGGGACGAAGTTTAGCAGCTAAATGTTTTATTGAATTGCTGTTTTCTATTTCCGTAGAACCACAGCAAATACCCACCTTACACAATCGTATTCGTCAAGGAAATCACCCTTCCTTATTTTGGGTACAACCAACTTATCAATATCAAGGACAAAGACTCACCGCAGCCGAAGCAGCAGAAAAAGGAGTGAAACGTAAAGCACCTCCTGTAATTCGCTTAGAACAAATTCGAGAAATTACCCAGTTTCTTTCCCGTCCACCTTTAGAAGCACCGAGAAACATAGTAGTTTTAGAACAAGCCGAAACAATGGCCGAAGCAGCTGCAAATGCTTTACTCAAAACCTTAGAAGAACCGGGAAAAGCGACATTAATTTTAATTGCACCTTCTGCTGAGTCTGTTTTACCGACCTTAGTTTCCCGTTGTCAGAAGATTCCTTTTTATCGACTAGATACAGCCTCTGTGGCTCAAGTGCTGACACAGACAGGGAATGAAGAGATTTTACAGCATCCAGAAGTATTGAGTTTAGCAGCGGGTAGTCCTGGAAGTGCGATCGCATCTTATCAACAATTACAAACAATTCCCAATGAACTACTCCAACAGCTAACAAAAACGCCTAAATCTTACCGCAATGCTTTAGAATTAGCCCAGAGAATTGATAAAGAATTAGATACAGAAGCGCAATTATGGTTAATTGATTATCTACAACAATCTTACTGGCAACAAATACATCAACCCAAAATTATTGAACAATTAGAAAAAACTCGCAAAAATTTATTATCTTATGCTCAACCGCGCCTAGTTTGGGAATGTACATTTTTATCCTTATTGCAAATATCGCAATTGCGTTGATTTTGAGCCAAAATTATGATCATTATGCACTATAATTTATTTAGTAATTTTCAATTTTTAATTATCTATGTCTCCTTGGACTAGCCTTGTTACAGTGCTGGCACTTATTGTTTACTTTGTAGTCACAATTAATGTTGGTAGAGCCAGATTTAAATATAAAATTAGTCCTCCTCAAACAGTAGGAAACCCTGATTTTGAAAGAGTGCTGCGCGTTCAACAAAATACCTTAGAACAACTGATTTTATTTTTACCTGCTTTATGGTTGTTCTCAATTTATATCAGTCCAATTTGGGCTTCTGCTTTAGGTACAGCTTGGATAATAGGACGCATTGCTTATGCATGGGGATATTATCAAGCAGCAGAAAAGCGAGGTATAGGCTTTGCTATTAGTTCTTTAAGCAGTATAGGACTAATTTTAGGTTCACTAATTGGGATTATTTTATATTTGGTAAAACTGCCAGGTATCTAGTAGCATTTAGAAAATTTCAACTGTCTGAATCAGGATTTACAGGATTAAAGGATTTACAGGATCAAAAATATCAAGACAATGTATGATTAATCCTGCTAATCATTTAATCTTAGAAATCCTGTATCCCTGACAGGAGATTAAGCCATATTAGATATTTAAATATTTTCAGCATGAAGAAGACAATGTATGATTAATCCTGATAATCCTTTAATCCTGTAAATCCTGATTCAGACATTTACTTAAGAAATTTATAAACAAGCGGTACGTTTCTCTCATCCAGCCTACAGCAAATAATTTACAATAATTCTTAACTAGATAAAAATGAGCAAATAGACAATTTTTATCAGTACCAGAAATAATCTAAATTTCTGTTATTTAGATGACAAAGTAATAATTCTTATATGTACAGCACTAGACATCAAAATATATGCCTTTTATTTCATAATAATTTAAAGAAAGCAAAGGTAGCTAGATTAGCATATTTTCTTTCTTACTCCCTCTTATTCTAAAAGTTCAGCTTTTAGTTTTTTGACAATTTATAAAAATTTACGTAACCTAAAAAATAGGTCTAGTAAATCAAAACCCCAACAGCGATTTAGTTTAGCTATACTCAAAACGGTTCAAAAGTGTCATTCTGAACGAAGTGAAGAATCTCCGAGATACTTCGCTGCACTACGTTACGCTCAGTATGACATAAGTCCAGATTTCACCCGTTTGCAGTATACATCGAGAATTGCTGTTACAGACTGTCGTTATGAGCATAAGACTTGACCCAAAATCATTCGCTATACATTTGGGTATTGGAAGTAGAAAATTTTCTAATGATTAACGTGTGATTTTTGATAGTGACAATAATTGATATCTATCAATTATTTAAATGTGGCAGAGGAGTAGTAAATAAATCCAGGAGAATTCCATGTTCGAGTCCTTAACGTCGCTAAACGAGCATAATTTACCCTATCCAGATCCACTGCATCCCATCGTAGTTCACTTCGTAATTGCGATGATATTGTTTGCATTTTTCTGTGATTTAGTTGGCTTTTTAACTGGAAAAACTGGCTTCTTTGAAGTAGGTTGGTGGAACTTATTTGTAGCTACAGTATCCATTTTCATTGCCATTATCTTTGGTCAATTTGAAGCAGGGTTAGCCAAACCTTACAACCTAGTCAAATCAGTATTAAATTACCACACCTTAATCGGTTGGTCACTGTCAGGAATTCTCGCTGCAATTACAGCTTGGCGTTATGTACTCCGCACTCGTGACCCACAAAGATTACCAATTCATTATTTAGCAGTTGGGTTACTTTTAACCATACTTGTTAGTTTTCAAGTATATCTCGGTGATGAATTAGTGTGGGTTTACGGACTGCACACAGTTCCAGTTGTGGAAGCCGTAAAGGATGGAATCTTACCATGAACTCAGAATTAATTGATCAAGTCAGCGCCCAAATGGGAGCAAATGGATTACCTTACACAATTCCTATTCATCCTAATTTAGTTCATTTAACTTTGGGATTATTCATCATTGGCATTATCTTTGATATAGCTGGTGTCCTTTTTCCCTTAGAAAACTGGCTGTTTAAATATTTGGGTTTAGCTGTTGAACGCGCCCAATTATTTGAAGTTGGTTGGTACAACATGGTAGGTGCAGCTGTGATTACATTTTTCACAGTTGCGGCTGGTTTTTATGAAATGTTGTTAGCAACTCCACCAACAGACTTAAAAAGTGCTTGGGGTTTGCAAGCAATGGAAACCATGATGTGGCATGGTGTAGGCGGAGTTTTCTTATTAGCTTTGATGATTGCCATGACATTTTGGAGAGGATGGCAACGTTATATTTCCTGTAAAGATTCAGATCAACAAGTGCGCTGGACTTATTTATTAGCAGGAATTTCCATCATGTTTGTCATGTATTTACATGGCACATTAGGAGCGCAATTAGCAGGTGAATTTGGTGTCCATAACACTGCTGATAACTTATTGAGAATGGGACAAGACATCAATCAGGTATTGGGTAATTAATTCGTAATTCGTAATTAAGAACCTTTTGTTGCTTATTCCTAATTACCACTGACAACTGACCAATGACTAATGACTAATTATGAACATTCGGCTGATTTTAAATCTTTTGACCTTGATGACTGGGGGGCTGATTGTCACGATTACCAGTATCTTCATTGGTAAACAGGCTTATTCTTGGCTTCCCCCCCAAGGCGCGGCTGAATCTCATCTTGTTGATGATTTATTTAGCTTTTTAGTGACATTAGGTGCTTTCATCTTTTTGGCTGTTATCAGTACCGTTTTGTATTCTGTCACCTTCCACCGCGCCAAAAGCTACGATTTGAATGATGGACCACACATTGAAGGTAACGTCACCCTAGAAGTAGTGTGGACAGTAATACCGATCATGTTGGTATTGTGGATTGGCAGCTACAGTTACCAAGTTTACGAAGAAATGGCCATTCAAGGGCCAACCCAACTGGTACACCTGCATAATCCAATGGGCATACAAACTGCCTATGCAGAAGAAAAAGAAGCAGAAATTGAAATTGCGGGTGAACCATTAGAAAAAATTGACGTACTAGCCAAACAGTGGTCTTGGGTGTTTCATTATCCTGAAAAAGATATTACTAGTACAGAATTGCATTTACCGAGCGATCGCAGAATTCGTTTAGCCCTACAATCAGAAGACGTACTCCACGGCTTTTACATTCCCGCTTTTCGCCTCAAACAAGACATCATTCCCGGCAAAACCATCGACTTTGAATTCACACCCATTCGCCCCGGCAAATATAGCCTCACCGATTCCCAATACAGCGGCACATACTTTGCAACCATGCAAGCCAACGTGATTGTCGAAACTCCAGAAGAGTATCACGAGTGGTTAGAAAAAGCTGCAAACCACATCCCCACACCCGCGAAAAATCAAGCAGCCAGCGAATACGCCCAAACCAGCAACCAAAGCATAAAAACCGGTTGGGAAAGTGTCAAACCTGCTGCACCTCCAGTAGTTAATTTTTCGCGTTAACTAACTCTTCCTTTGCGCCTTTGCGTGAGCCTTCCAAATTTGGAAACCAACCAATGACAAACATACCTATTTACATTGCTGGTGAAACACATCACCACGAACCGCCCAACGACTGGAAAACATATTTTACCTTCAGCACAGATCACAAAGTAATAGGTATTCAATACCTAGTTACCTCCTTTATCTTCTTCCTTGTCGGCGGTATCTTCGCCATGATTTTGCGGGGAGAACTTATCACTCCCGAATCTGATTTAATAGACCGTACCGTTTATAACGGAATGTTCACAATGCACGGAACCGTCATGCTGTTCCTGTGGACATTTCCCTCCCTCGTTGGTCTAGCTAACTACCTCGTACCCATCATGATTGGGGCGCGAGACATGGCATTTCCTCGCCTGAATGCTGTTGCCTTTTGGATGGTTCCAGTAGTGGGAATCCTCCTCATGTCCAGCTTTTTTGTACCTGGTGGTCCCGCCCAAGCAGGTTGGTGGGCTTATCCCCCCGTCAGTTTACAAAACCCCACAGGTCACTTAATTAACGGTCAAGTTCTGTGGTTATTAGCGGTAGCGATTTCCGGCGTTTCCTCCATCATGGGTGCGGTCAACTTTATCACCACCATTGTGAAAATGCGTGCGCCAGGAATGGGTTTCTTCAGAATGCCTTTATTTGTATGGGCAGTATTTAGCGCCCAAATCATCCAATTATTTGGACTTCCTGCGTTAACTGCGGGTGCAGTCATGCTACTGCTAGATTTAACAGTTGGTACTGCCTTTTTTGACCCCAGCAAAGGCGGGAACCCAGTGATGTTCCAGCATTATTTCTGGTTTTACTCCCACCCAGCAGTTTATGTAATCATTCTGCCTGTGTTTGGGATTTTCTCAGAAATATTCCCCGTTTACTCGCGCAAACCGTTATTTGGTTATAAGGTAGTTGCAGTTTCATCCATGTTAATCGCCATAGTTAGTGCGATCGTCTGGGTACACCATATGTATGTCAGTGGTACTCCGGGCTGGATGCGGTTGATTTTCATGATGACAACAATGTTTGTCTCCATCCCTACAGGGATTAAAGTATTTGCTTGGGTAGCAACAATTTGGGGTGGAAAAATTAGATTAACTACACCAATGATGTTTGCTTTGGGTGCTTTAGTAATGTTTGTATTCGCTGGTATTACAGGAATTATGCTTTCTTCTGTACCAGTAGACGTTCACGTTAACAACACCTATTTTGTAGTTGGTCACTTCCATTATGTTCTTTACGGAACAGTGACAATGGGTTTGTATGCAGCCATCTATCACTGGTTCCCCAAAATGACAGGGCGGATGTTTAATGAAGGTTGGGGACAAATTCACTTTTGGTTAGCATTCATTGGTACTAACCTCAACTTTTTACCCATGCACCCATTAGGTTTGCAAGGGATGTTACGCCGAGTCGCTTCCTACGCACCAGAATATACTTTCTGGAATGTTATCGCTAGTCTTGGTGCATTCTTATTAGGAATGTCCACCTTACCCTTCATTTTCAATATGTTAGTTTCTTGGACACAAGGTGAAAAAGCACCTAATAATCCTTGGAGAGCAATTGGTTTAGAATGGATGATTTCTTCTCCTCCTCCTGTAGAAAACTTTGAAGAAATTCCCATCATTATTAGCGGACCTTACGGCTACGGAAAATCAGATCCATTAACAGCCAACCTGGAACGCCAAACAACATTACAAAACGCAGAATAATGCAGAGAAAAAGAAGGACGCAGAAAACCTCTGCGTACCCTCTGCCTTGAAAAGTTTCCTACGCCGGGAAACCCGGCTTTCCTGCGGAACGCTTACGCGAACGATGAACTTTTCGCTGCGTTTCCCTCCGCGTTCCTTTGCGTTTAAAACTAAAAAGGAGAAATTACCCAATGGATAGTTCTATTCATCCTGAAGAATTGCATCATGCCAGCCATGAACACGATGAAGAAGGCAATAAAATGTTTGGTTTTATTGTCTTTCTCTTATCTGAAAGTGTCATTTTCTTAAGTTTCTTCGCTGGCTATATTGTCTACAAAACCACAACTGTAAACTGGCTACCTGCTGGTGTTTCAGGACTGGAAATTACAGCACCAACAATCAACACAGTAATTCTGGTTTCTAGTAGCTTTGTAATTTACTTTGCTGAAAGATGCCTACAACGTGACAATTTACAAGGATTTCGCCTGTTTTTGTTGGCTACAATCGTCATGGGTAGCTACTTTTTATATGGACAAGCTGTGGAATGGAGTGAATTAGAATTTGGGTTTACTTCCGGTACTTTTGGGGGGATGTTTTACCTGTTAACCGGTTTTCACGGTTTGCACGTTTTCACTGGTATTTTGTTGCAGTCCATTATTTTGATTCGTTCTTTCATTCCCGGTAATTACGATACCGGTCACTTTGGAGTTAATTCAACTTCATTGTTTTGGCACTTTGTTGATGTTATCTGGATTATTTTGTTTCTGCTTATCTACGTTTGGCAGTAGATATTTTTCATTTTCGGTTATAATGTTTAGGGTGGGTTTTACCCACCTGATTATTTTTTTGGTAAATTCTGTTTATTTTCAATGAAATCTCTTATTAAGGCTCAACAATTAGAATTATTCCAATTATTTCAACCAATAACAAGCATAAAAACCACAACCAAATTTACCTTTGTTGACCTATTCTCCGGCATCGGTGGCTTTAGAATACCTCTGGAAGAATTAGGAGGAATTTGTTTAGGTTATTCGGAAATTGACAAAGAAGCAATCAAGGTTTATCAAAATAACTTTATTCGTGATACCAACGCTGACGAGCCATATTTAGGAGATGTAACTAATTTAAACCAGCTACCTTTTGAAATAGATGTTATTGTCGGTGGTGTTCCTTGTCAACCTTGGTCTATAGCAGGTAAATTAAAAGGTTTAGAAGATCCCAGAGGTAAATTATGGATTGATGTTTTTAGAGTAGTAAAAGCTAATCAACCAAAAGCATTTATATTGGAAAATGTTAAAGGTTTAACTGAGCCGAGAAACAGATCAAGTTTAGAATACATACTTGATAATTTATCATTATCCGGCTATGTGGTTAAATATCAAGTTCTTAATTCCTACGATTTTGGGTTACCTCAAGATAGAGACAGAATATTTATTGTTGGTATTAGAAACGATATAAGTAATTGTTGGGGTTTTACCTTTCCTCAAGCTGTAAATAAACATTTGAAATTATATGATGTCATACCTGATATTCAACGCGATAATTTTTCTAAAAAGAAATTTATTTCAGAACTTTTATTTACAGATGGTAAAATTCCTGCTTCTAGAGGTAGATTTCAAAAAATAGACGAATTAAATGATTTCTTTTTATTCTCAGATGTCAGAAATGGGCATACTACCATTCATTCTTGGGACTTAATAGAAACAACTGAGAGAGAAAAGCTAATTTGTCAAACCATTTTAAGAAACCGCAGAAAGAAAATTTACGGAGATAAAGATGGGAATCCTTTAAATTTTGAGGTTTTACAATCTTTAATTGCTGGGTTACAAATTGAAAAAATCAATCTTTTGGTAAACAAAGAAATTCTGCGTTTTGTAGAAGACAAAGGATATGAATTTGTTAACTCTAAAATTTCATCAGGAATTAATGGAATTTCTAAAATATATTTACCTCATGCTGATGCTATTGGCACTTTAACCGCGACGGGAACACGAGATTATGTAGCAACTATATCTATAGAATGTGATGAACCAGAAGCATATAAGCAAAAGTTCATTCAAGAAATTTATCTCAAAAATCACTACAAACCTTTAACTGCCAAAGATTACGCAAGATTACAAGGATTTCCAGAAAGTTTCCAAATAGCAGATAATGAAACTAAAGCTAAACATCAATTTGGTAATGCTGTTTCTGTTCCTGTAGTCTACCATCTGGCTAAATCTTTACTCAACATTATTATTTAAACATTGGTTAACAAATGATAGCTATTAATAGTATAACTCGCGCAGCAATAAAAGGATATCTAGAAGGGTTTATTGATGGACTTGTAGATGAATATAAAGGACGTAAAATTTTAAAACCAGAGAATGCAGCCGAGTATTTATCCAGATATTCATCTAATGGGGAATTAAAGCCATTTCAAGCTGCACTTATCCCACCAGAATTAATACGCATTAATCAATTTGAAAGAGGTTTGAGTACAAAGTTAGGTAATTCTTTTGAAGAATGCACTCGTTTAATTGCGCTAGAACATCATCAAGATGTGCGTCGAGGTTATGATATTAAAGCTGAGGTAAGTGTTGCTGCTTTTGCGGAAGCTGAACGTCAAAAAGAAAAATATGAATCTGCTGTAACAAATAAGCAAGGTAAGCCATCTTTAGAGCAGATGATAACAGCAGTTTTGAATGCTAGACGCGGTGATGATTTAGAACTTAAAACTGTTCGCACTGACTTATATATTTTAACTAAAGATGGAACAGAATTATTTTTTGAAATTAAAGCACCAAAACCAAATAAAGGACAATGTTTAGAGGTGACACAAAGATTATTGAGATTTCACTTACTCCGGGGCAAAAATCGGCCTCAAGTTAAAGCTTATTATGCTATGCCTTATAATCCTTATGGAGTAACAAAAGCTGATTACAAGTGGTCATACGCCTTAAATTATATGCCTTTTAATGAGGCTGTTGTTATTGGTAATGATTTTTGGAAAATCATAGGTGGAGAAACTGCTTATGAAGAATTACTAGAAATTTATTTAGAAGTTGGACGCGAGAAAGGTAAATATATGCTTGATGCTTTAGCTTTTGGATTTTAGCTTTTATACAAAATTCTACTTTTATTGTGAAACTATTTGAAGAACAAAAGCTTCTGAGCCGAAGCTAGAAGCCTTGTTTCTTCTATTGCGGCTGCTTCATATATCTTTCCTGTCCTTGGGAATTATAGAGAACTAGACGCAGGTTAGCATTGTCACTAATTACTCCTAGTGCTTCTCGCAAGGTTTGGAAGTGACTTTGTAAATCAGGATTATCACTTTGTAGTGTTTGGTCATATTCTGGGGTTAAGCGGACGCTAATACCTTGATTCTCTATGGTAAAAGTGCAGAAGCGCATTCCATTGACACAGGTGCTGCTCAGATCAGCACGAGTTTGGGTTAAATTACCATAGAGTTGCTGTTTTTGTTGTGCCTCTGCTAGAGCCGTCGAATAGGCTTGAATTAGAGATTGTGCTTGATTGTAGTTGAAGCTATCTTGGCTAATTTGTCGAGCTGTCTGCCCTGCTTGTTGCCAAGATGCTACTGCTGCTTGCCATTGACTTTTTTGCTCAAAGACTTTGGCTTGATTAGCCAGGTTGACAGCTTGTTGATAGAGTGTAGCTGCACGCATTTCTTTTCTAGAGCGATCGCGTGCCAAGATAAATTTGGGTTGATAATCCATTAACAGGTTTTGTGCTTCCTGATATCCTGTACTCGTTGAAGGGATACTTTTCAAGGCATTAATAGCCCCTTGCCAAGCCGATTCTACCCTTTGCCAGTCATTACCAGATTTAGCCTTTGTTTCGCGCTGGGTGGCTGAATCAGCTATGGTTTTAGCTGTGTCTAGTTTTTTCAGCCATGTTTCTTCCTGGAGTAACTGCTGATTTAATGTTTGTAAGTTGCGTTGATAATTTGGCAACTTTGCCTTTACCAGCCCATAGAGTTGATTCTCTGGTTTGATCGGCTCTAATGGTGCGATCGCTTGCCGCCATAAACTTTGTCTGGTGCGTAGTTCTTCTAGGCTATTAGCTGGAGTTTTAGTTTTTTGCTCTGCCACAGATCCTGCCTGTAAAGCTTTTACCACCAGGTTAATTTTTGTTGACTGCTCAGAAAAACTTACACTCAGTTCCTGCGCTTGCTGGTGACGAGGTGACCATTGAGGAATTATTTTTAGATCAGAAATTACTGTATCTAATTGCTGTTGCACCGCTAATAATTCCTGCTCAGATTTAGCACGACGTATCAACTGCTCAGACTCACTTTTAAATTTCTCGGCAGTTTGTAACTCTTGACACTGGCCAATCACGCAAGAACGAGTCAAAAAGAAAGCACCACCACCAAAAACCACTGTCATCCCCAATACCGCACCTAAAAGGACGGGTAAAGATGGAAGAGATAGGTTTCTCTTCTTAGATAAATTTTGTCCATCTGCGAAGGGATCAAACTTTTCTTCGTCTAATGACTCATTCTCACTATCATCCAGAAATGATGTATCTGAGCTAAACGCTGTATCTGAGCTAAATGATGTATCTGAACTAAACGATGTATCTGAGCTAAACGATGTATCTGAGCTAAACGATGTATCTGAACTAAACGATGTATCTAATTTGTAGTTGTCAGCTTCTAAAATATCATCATCCGTTGTAGAAGAGCTAAGTAATGTTTCTGATATATAATCATCCGTTGTAGAAGAGCCAAGTAATGTTTCTGATATATAGTCGTCTTGTACACTAGATGCAGAGTCAGGAAGATTAAGTGGTGGAAAAATTAGATAGCTGCTACCATTCATTTCTTCCTGGCTAAAAGTTTCCTGGTCTTCCAGTCTATCCTTTGCCTTTACCGTTATGGAATGTTTGGCGTAAGGGAGCTTTTCTCCTGAAACTCTGATATAGAATTGTACTCTTTGTGAATCATATTGAGATTGCCAGCGGAGTGCTTCTTCAAGTATCGCCAATACTTTATCTGTATCAACTACTACACTTAAAGGATGTTGAGTTAAAATCATCAGTTCATCATTTTGGACAGCACATTTGACCTGGAAGACTTGGCCAGATGTAAGTTCCAGCAGTAATTGTTCTTGCAAAATACTGGCTAGAAGTTGTAAATCTTCTTTTTGGAATGCTACTTTCATAGGGCGTTATGGCTAATTTTCTATATAGTTTTATAGTTTTTATTATCTTTGAGCGTATGAAATAAAGTACTTGCGTTGGTTACAGATAGATACATAGTTTTACTAACCGATAAAAATTTTACAGACAAAGTTAAATCTGTAACCAGAAACGGCAGAATAGCGATCCTACATTTTTATACGTCTAGATGATCAATAAGCTAATCCAAATGCGAGTATAAATTATCTAAGGAAAAATATACAATAATATTTCAGTAATTTTAGAGATTGGCAAGTTTACCAAGGGGGTGAATCAGCTCTCATCAACCAAATAGCAGCGGTTAGGCTTCTAGAAATGAATGTACCACTCTTGCTGAATTAGATAAAATTAATTCGTGCCAAATAAATTTTTTTAGTCAACCAAAGCTTGCTTATGCAATCAAGGTGCTGTAAAACCTATAAGACAGCACTGCAAACCTGCTTTGGAATTATTAATACAAGGTGTGTGTCAATGGATTTATTGGAATACCAAGTTAAAGAATGGTTTGGAAAGATGGGCATTCCCGTATTACCATCCCAGAGAATTGACCATCCTACAGATTTAAAACGCTTAAAAATTCGCTATCCTATTGTACTAAAATCGCAAGTACACGCAGATGAAAGAGCCAAAGCTGGTGGAGTGAGAATTGTGGAAACCACCATTGATGCGATCGCAGCTGCTCAAAATATCTTTAATTTACCAATTTGGGGAGAACTGCCCGAAGTCTTACTGGCAGAATCCAAGTATGATGCCAAAGAAGAATTGTATCTTGCCGTTGTTTTAGATACAGCCCTGTGTCGTCCAGTGCTTTTAGGTTGCAAAGAACCGGATATTGATTGGGAATCCCCAGGGGACAAAATGCAATATGTGGTTGTAGAACAAGAATTTTCACCATTTTATGCCAGACGACTAGGCTTGAAAATGGGCTTACAGGGTGCGCTGATGCAATCGGTAAGCGATATTGTAGAAAAAATGTACCAGTTATTTGTGCAGAAAGACCTGGATTTAATAGAGATAAATCCTCTAGCAGTCAGCGCTTCTGGGCAAGTTATGGCTCTCAATGGCAAAATCAGAGTCAACGAAAGGGCAATTAAACGTCATCCAGAAATAGTCCAAATGGCAGCAAAAATGGTTGCCCATCATCGAGGTAGCAAGATTAACAGCATCGTCGGTGATTGGGATGGGTTAGAAATACACGGGAAAATCGGTATATTAGGCAATGGTACTGGTTCAGTGTTGACAACCTTAGATGCAGTTGCTAATGCAGGTGGTAAACCTGGTATTTCTTTAAACTTAAGACATTCTTTCCTCACTGATACCTCACTAACTACTTTTTGCGATCGCTTAGAAACAGGTCTGAAAATCTTAGCTGCTGACAACAGCATTAAAGTGATTCTCATTAACTTTTTGGGTACTATTCCCCAAGTGTCCCAAATGGCAGAAATCATTGCCAACTTTATACAATTAGACCCAAAAGAACTCCAATCCCTTCTGTCTAATGGCAGTAAAATTAAGTCCAGAACCTTACCAAGATTAGTTGTACGCCTTGCTGGTTCTGATTTTGAGAATGCCAGACAATATTTAGCTACGCTCAAACCCGAAACCCAAATGCTGATAGTCGTAGAAAATTTAGATGAGGCCGTCTTACAAGCAGTTCGTCTGGCTAAGTTACCTGCACATAAAAAGCAGTAATAGGAGGCAGCCCTTCGACTTCGCTCAGGGGGCAGGGAGCAGGAGGCAGGAGGCAGAAGAAAGAAGAAAGAAGAAAGAAGAAAGAAGAAAGAAGAAAGAATTAATTTTTCTTCTCATCTTCCCAATGACTAATAACTAATGACCAATGACCAATGACTAATAACTAATAACTAATAACTAATAACTAAATATGAACTTAACACCAGACAGTAAAGTTTTAATTCAGGGTTTTTGTGAATTTATATCAGCAACTCATATTGCTCAAATGAAAGCTTATGGCACTAATTTAGTGGCTAGTGTCAATCCGGGATGTGGTGGACAGCAAATGTACGACCTGCCAGTGTTTGACTTAGTAGAAGAGGTGACAGCAAAATTTGGGTCAATTGACACGTCGATTATTTGTGTACACCCTTACCAAGTATTAGATGCTGCATTGGAAGCGATCGCATCTAATATTCGACAGATCATTATTATCTCCGCTGGTGTGCCACCTTTGGATATGGTGACATTACTCCGCAAAACAGAGACTCGTGAAATTTTGATAGTTGGACCCAACAGCCCCGGAATTATTGTTCCTGGCAAAATTCTCTTAGGAACTCAACCTAGCGAATTTTACACCCCTGGATCAGTGGGGATTGTGAGCCGTAGCAGCACTCTTACCTATGAAGTAGCCTGGGAATTAACCAAGGCTGGTTTAGGTCAGTCCATTAGTGTCAGCATCGGTAGTGATGCGATCGTGGGTTCATCGTTCCTGCAATGGTTGCAAATTCTTGATGAGGATGAAACTACAGAAGCGATCGTTTTAGTCGGTCAACCAGGAGGTGGAAGTGAAGAAGCAGCCGCAAGATACATAGCTGAAGCTATTGATAAACCAGTAATTGCCTACATTGCCGGTAGACACGCGCCATTAACTAAACATTGGCGGCCAACAGGAACTTTAGCAACCGTTGTTGGACGTGATTCCACTTTTGGCACAACACAAAATAAATTAGCAGCTTTCCAATCAGCAGACATTCCTATAGCTGAACGTCCTTCTCAAATTCCCGAACTATTGAAAAAGGTAATGGGTAATTCGTAATTCGTAATTCGTAATTGGGGAATGCCCACCAACATTAGACATCTGGTGAAAAGAAAGTAGAAATGTAGAGACGTGACAGGAACTGTCTCTACAAAGGTTTTGAATAACGTATATTTATAGTGACTTGATGTTTATGAAATAGTTCTTCCTTATCAAGGATAATCGTATCAGATTTTAAAGCTGAAGTCAACACCCTCACCTCATATTTATGGCAAACGACGACTGGGTTTAATTACAAATTACGAATCTTGATATCTGGTTAGTAATTGGGGAATATAATCATACCCATCTACACCGATAACAGAAATTATTTTGGGGCGATTTTGTTGAAGTAAAACTTGGAATTGATCTGCCCCAACTTGTCCTTTTATTATGGTCAATAAACCTGCGGCTTGTCGCCACTCATGGGAAGAAATTTGCTCTAGCAGATACATTCCCAAACCACCAGTATAAACAGCCTTTTCAAAATTAAGGAGATGATAATAAGCTTCGGCTAAATAAGCTAAATTACGACCTTGGAGATACAAATCACCAGAAACTTGTGCAGTTTTAAAACCTACCTCTAAATATTTAATTGCTGCTTCGTGTTGTGCTATTACTAAATAGGCAATACCTAAACTGCTAAAACATAAAGCTTGACTTTGAACATCGCCTAATTTTTCTGCTAACTTTAAACCTTGTTCAAGATAATTAATTGCCGATTCATAAACTTCTGGTTCGATATTTTCTAACTGCTGGGCTTGCATAACTTCGCTATAACCTAAATTTACCAGCGCGTTAGTTTCTCCAGTTTTATCACCGGCTTGTCTACTTAAAATTAATGCCCTTTGACTGTAGTTAATCGCTTCGGCATAATTTTTTTCTTGGACATAGGTACGACTGAGATGATTAAGATTAGCAATTTCACAATAGCTATCCTTAGCATTTCTCGCTATTTCTAAAGCTTGCTGATGAAAATTAATTGAGCGCGGATATTTGCCTAAAGCACGTTGAGAATATCCTAAAAGTGTCAAAATTCTGGCTTTTTCTTGAGTTCTCTCCACCGAACGCAGAGGTTCATCTAAATAATCTAAGGCATCCCGCAAAGAACTACCAGAAAACGAAGCAAAAATCCCACCGTAGAGGGGGAAATAAGGACGCTGGGCAAAAGTTCTTAAAATCTGGAGCATAATTTGTGAAGCTCCATTGCTGTAAACTATTCCTTGGGTTTGAAAAGCATTTGCTAATTGACTCCAAATTACTGCAAAGGTCAAAAATGTAGAAATTGATAATTTGGGGCCAGCTTGGATATCATAAGCTTGTTGGTCAAACCAACTAACTAAACCCCGTTGTAAAAATTGTAAAATTATTGCTAATTCTACCCAATCACTGAGGGTAATATTTTGTTGTTTTTGAACAAATTCAATTGCAGATTGTTCAAGTGCTAAGGTGCGGAAAAATGCTGCGGGGAATTCGCTTTTGACTAACTTTGCCCAACTTGCCCAAGGACCACTTTCTCCGGGTACACCACCAAATCCTAGAGAACCTTTTTGTTCATACATCCAACTCAGTAGATTTTCTTGGATACGTTGCCAAGAAGCGACACCACGAGTAATTCCTGTTGATATTTGCGCTAAATCGGAATTAGCTTCACCAAATTGCTGTAAGGATTTGGCTAATTGCTGTAATTGGGATAAATTTAATTGATATTTTAAATTAGGGTCAGTTAAACGCAAGAATACAGCTAAACGCTCATCATTACTGGCAATGGTAATTTCTCGGACTGCGAGAATTATAGCTTCCGTGGCTTTGTTTTGCTCTTGCCAGCGTTGCCATTGTGTTTGAATGGTTTTAATTGCTCTTAAACCACGCGTGGCTTTAGACTTTTTTAGTTCGTCTTTTTCACTATCTACTTGGGTTTGCAGGGTTGTCAAGCGATCGCTCAAAGCTAACTCAAACACTTCTCCTGTGCCGGAAGTAATACCTTTGAGTAGCATTTGATATACCTGCTCTACAGAGCTAATCTTACCCTTGAGAGTAGTTTCAACAATTTCATCAATTAAGGCGAGATAATGCTCGCGCAGAGGTAGGGATTCTGACACTTTAGCTAATAGAGTACATCACAACAATTCTCATTCTATAGCAATCAACAAGATCCCTTACTTGTTTAAGAAGTCGGGGATTTGAGCCTTTTGTATCACTCTGTTGTTATTTTCCGATATGAGGTGCGATCGCTCCCAAAAGGATGAGAAAAAAAATTTCTAGTAGATAGCTAATAAAAACACTAGGATTGAGTAGACCATCCCAGAGATAGCCCCGACGTTTGGGTTTAGTAGTGCGCTTTAAAGAATGAGTCCAACCACCATATATTTGAGGACTACGTAGACCACAATCAGTTGTTAAGATAGACTCTATTTCCACGATACGGGGATAGAAACCGCGCTGAAAGTGTTTCCATTGGCTTTCTAGAATCCAAAAAAACAGGGGAATTGAACAACCAATGAGAGCGATCGCACCTAATTTTTGTTGTAATGTTAAAGCTATCACCGCCCCAGTACCACTGATACCTAGTGCTTTGATAATCCAGATTTGCTTGTTGTAATCTTCAATAGTGGTTTGCAAAAAAAAGTATTCTTTTTCCAGCAAGTTTAGCTCAAATTCGCTCAAGGTTTGGGCTTGATGCTTTGATTGTAATTCCATATACAGTTATTTTTTAGGGAAGCTTACCTAAATACAATGTATAGTATCATGTAATCAAAACTCTAACATTCATATTAACGCTTACTCCAGGGAATGTATATTCTTCACTTGTCTGATCTGCATTTTGGTACTCCCGATGATGCTAGAACTTGGTATAGCCAGTTAGCAGAGGATGTGCCTGGACTAAACTGCTCTCGTCTCGATGCCTTAATCCTTTCAGGTGATATTGCCAACAGATCCACCCCTGAAGAATACGATGCTGCTAAAAAGTTTTTAGACAATCTCTGTGACGCATTTTCGATTAAGCGACAGAATATAGTTCTTGTTCCTGGCAATCATGACCTGAACTGGGAATTGTCGAAAAAAGCTTACATACTGACTGACCGTGAAGACTATCCAGGTGAACTCAAACCTGGTTACTACATAGAAGTAAATCAAGATGTAGTGAGAGTGAGAGATGAGGATAAATACAGAAAGCGATTTAGCCACTTCAGTAAGTTCTATGATGATGTCAAAGGAGAACCTTATCCTGAAAGGGAGGATCAACAAGGCATTCTGTACCCGCTTAAAGACCACAAAATCCTTCTTTTGGGGTTAAATTCTGCGTGGAATCTTGATCATTACTACAAAGAACGTGCCAGCATCAATCCAAATGCCCTCAGTAATGCTCTGAATAGGATTAATCAAAATCAAGAATACAGCAACTGGCGGAAAATAGCCGTTTGGCATCATCCTCTCAACAGCGACTCAGAAGATCGGATTAAAGATCATGGTTTTATGGAACGGTTAGCAAAAGCTGGTTTCTGTCTTGCTTTACATGGTCACATCCATCAAGCTGACAATAGCCTCTATCGTTATGATCGCAGCATTGGAGGTAGGAAAATTGAGTTGATTTCTGCTGGTACATTTGGTGCATCTACCAGAGAGTTGGTAACAGGTAATCCTTGGCAATACCAGCTATTAGAGTTAGAAGATAATAAATTAAAGGTTCGCACTCGCAAACGCGAACAAGCCAACGGTGCGTGGAAGCCTGATGCCCGCTGGATGCAAGATGAAGAAACAGCCTCGTCTTCTTATGAAATTCTGTTACCCCCAAACCCTTAGACGGCTCATCGCCAGATAATAGCACCAACACGGTGAGCCAAAATCAGGTGCGAAAATTTGATTTAGGAGATTTGGAAACAACATCTCCATTTTATGGACGCGAAAAAGAACTTGAGGATCTGCAACAATCCATTTCTAGTGGCTGTCGATTAATAGCATTGCTAGGAATGGAGGGTATTGGTAAGACTTCTTTAGCTGTGAAGTTGGCAAATAATATTCAGGGTGAGTTTGATTATGTGATTGGGCGATCGTTAAAAGATGCCCCACCGCTTACAGAACTTCTAGAATCTTTGCTTCTTCAATTACTCTCAAATCAGGCAAAAATAAATACATCAAATAGCATCGATATCGGAATAGCAAGACTCAAAGATCGTTTAAATAATAATCGTTGCTTATTATTATTAGATGATGCTGAAGCAATCTTGCAAAATAGGGAATTAGTAGGAAAATATAGAAAAGGATATGAAGACTATGATAAGCTATTAAACGCTTTTGCATATGCTCCTCATCTAAGTTGTTTGTTGATAATCAGTAGTGAGAAACCTAAATTTATAGAACTCCTGAAACAAAAAACAAAAAGGGTTCAAAGTTTTAAATTACTGAATCTAGATGATGCAGCAGCTAAAAAACTTTTTAAAGAAAAAGGCTTTTCGGATTCAGAAGAATTGACTACATTAATTAATCTTTATCAAGGTAATCCATTATATTTGAAACTCGTATTAACCATAATTCAGGAAGTTTTTGGGGGTAATGTTTCTGATTTTCTATTTCAAGAAGCAACATTAGATTTTGATAATATCTATGATATTTTAGAGAATCAATTTCAACGTTTATCAGATTTAGAAAAACAGATAATGTACTTTCTAGGCTCTAAGGATCATCCAGTTTCGTTTCATGAATTGCGAAATAATAGCTGTTTTATAGGAAAAAAATTTACAGATGCTATTAAATCTTTAGATGGGCGTGGGCTAATTAAAAATATCGAAAGTAAAGCAAGCTATACTCTCCAGAGTATGGTGGTAATAAAATACATTAAAAGAAAATTAAGGAATTATAATAAATTAATTTAAGGTTATAAAAATTTATTCCACTATTCATTGTGTTATTGGGGTTTTACAACTTCAATATTACCAACATAATCAAAATTATTTTTTATTAGTTGCTTAATCTTATTTTTCATGTCGTCATCAAGTTCATTATTATTCTTTAATGTTAATACAATAATTACATCACAGTTTGTCTGTCGAACATCACGTAAATTCACTTGTTGAATTTTTGAATCTTGTGTGGCTGCAAGAATTACCAGTAAAAAACTTTTTATATCCTTGGCTAGATTGTTATCATCCTTTACTGTTTCTCCCTGAGAAAATTTACAGCGTGAATCTGATGTAGGAGTTGGTGTAGGATTGATCTGTGTATTACCTAGATCAGGTCTTGGTGGAACAATACCTTTATAGACAACAAACAAAACTATTAACATCACTATCAAACCAAAAATATTCTTAAAAGTTAGCCACTGTTTTAACTGATTAAAAGTTAAAAATTGCTTGACTTGTTTTTGGACTTTTAAAATTTGCTTTATTTCGTCTAAACGTTGCACAATTTCTTGTGCATTTCTAGGTCTGTCATCTGGAGACCAAGCTACCAATTTATCAATAAAGCTTGCAAAAGGTCCGAATACTTGTAGTTTTTTAGCATATTGTTTCCAATTTAATTTCCCAGCGGACTTTTTTGGCAAGTCTTTAGGATGCTTACCTGTTAAAAGATGTACAAATGTATGACCTAATGCATAAAAATCCGATTGTGGTACAGCTTTGCCATCTTCTTGTTCTGGTGCTTGGTAGCCAGGAGTACCGATCCGTGTTACATCTATTCCTTTTTGAGATGCCTCTGTGATTGCTTTGACCGTATCTAAATCGATCAAAACCAATTCATTAAGGTTATTGCGAAGCATTATATTTGATGGTTTTATATCCCGATGATAAAAATCTTCTTTATGGAGTTTGGATAAAATTTTCGCCAGTTGTTGCAGCCAATCAATTGCTTTCTCCTCATCAATAGGAGAATGATTCCGACTTACCAGCCATTGTTGTAAGTTCATTCCTTCTATTTTCTCCATTACCAAGCAATATGCTGGAATTGGATTATGGGGAAATTCAATTGGGAAGTAGCCACCTTTATCTACTTTAGGAATCCCTTCAAACCAATGTTTCATCAAAACATCTGCGCTTAGGTCAAACCGAATGATTGCTTCTTCATTGTCTGTATATAAAACTTTTATAACTTTCGATTTTTTATTATCAGTAATATCAATAGCATCATAAAGTCGAGAGTTTCCTATTTGATGTTTTTCTCTTGGAATTAGTACATCAATTACCCGATACCGATTCTTCAATATCAAATTAGAGCCACAAGCTTGGCAAAATGCTTCACTGTTAGGTCTTTTGGGCTGAGTGCAGTTTGGGTTGATGCAAAGGCAATATTGTATACTGTTACATTCTTCTGGTTCTGGGTGTCCTAGCGCGTATAAGTTGACCATTGTTCTAGTAGGGAATTAGTAGGAATGAATGATAAAAGTACTCTGCAAATAGCTCGTTAAAGATGATTCCCTGACAAATTTCATAGTTGTGACTAAAATCTGCCGAGAAGTTCAAAAAATTTATAACCAACTTAAAAGCCCAGATTCAGTTAAAAATGCCTGAAAATCCTGTCTCGATTCAATTGCGAGAAAATATAGCTGCTGATTAGTTAATATGGGCTGACCAGTGCTAAAACAAGCTGGTAGTGAATTTGTAATGTTTTATTAGTGCGCTAAGAGTAGTATATTAGGAAATGTACATACAGTTTTATATTAATAAACACATCAAATCTTTACTATTCCGTAATATTAACTGGAACAATCTCCGTTAAATCGAAAAATACTGTTAAATATTTTACTTGTAAGTTTATCTCAAAACTAGTATAAATTATACATAAATCTGTATTTTTTTGCATCCCAATATTGGAATTATCTATGTTTAAGTCAAAAAACTGGAAAAACAGTAAATTTTTAATGTACGCCTGCTTACCTATAGTAATTCTCATTATACTGGGCTGTATCTCTAATGCTACTGCTGCTGACCTGCCTTCGCTAGATAGTCTACAAGTTGCTCAAAATACTCAGTGGGTACTATTAACGGGGTGCTTAGTGTTCTTTATGAATGCGGGCTTTGCTATGTTAGAGTCTGGCTTCTGTCGCAGCGCCAATGCCATCACCGTCTTAGCCAAAAACCTAATTGTGTTTGCCATTGCTACTTTAGCCTTCTGGACTTTAGGCTTTGGCTTCATGTTTGGCAATGGGAGTGATTTTATAGGCAGTAGTGGTTTTTTTAGCGCCTTGATAGGAAATGACAGGGAAGTTTTCGATTCATTAAACTGGATAGCTATCCCACTTCCTGCTAAGTTTTTCTTCCAGTTAACCTTTGCAGGAACTGCTGCAACCATTGTTTCTGGAGGTGTTGCTGAACGGATCAAGTTCGGTGCATTTATAGCTTTCAGTTTTTTCTTAGTATTGAGTTATTCCATCACAGGTCACTGGATTTGGGGCGATGGTTTTCTCTCGAAAGGTTTTATCTCTCAAGTTGGTTTTAGAGATTTTGCCGGTTCAACGGTGGTTCACTCCGTTGGTGGCTGGGCTGCTTTAATGGGGACTTTAATATTACAGCCACGCTTGGGAAAATATAGAAAATTCAACCCACATGAAAAACGCTCTCCCAGAGAAACTAGTTTTTACGGTAAAAAAATTGTTTCTATGCCAGCCCATAACCTAAGTACTGGGACTCTTGGTTGTTTTATTCTATGGCTTGGTTGGTATGGCTTTAATGCCGGTTCCACACTGACTGCCAATTCCGAAGCCATAGCTCATATTCTTTTGGTAACTCTCATGGCAGGTGCAATGGGTGGAATTGGTGCCACCTTTTGGGCTTGGCAGTTTTACGAAAAACCCAGCCTATCATTCATGATTAATGGCATCCTTGCTGGTTGTGTTAGTATCACTGCTGCTTGTGCTTTCGTTAATATTCCTAGTGCAGTTTTTATCGGTTTTGTTGGTGGGGCGTTGGTTGTTTGGGCAACAATTTTCTTAGACAAGTGTCAGATTGACGATCCTGTGGGTGCTGTTCCTGTTCACCTTGTTTGTGGAATCTGGGGAACACTCGCAGTAGGGCTGTTTAGCCAAAACCCTAATAGTTATGCTTGGTCTGAGGACTTTTTTAAGCTTGAACAAGGTGGGTTGTTTTTTGGCGGTGGATCAAATCTTTTATTTGCTCAACTCATAGGAATTCTGCTAGTTGGTGCATTCACAGTTGTATTTAGCCTTATTGCCTGGATTGGCATTAGCTATTTCATGTATATTATTTCTGATACTTATCGCTCTGAATTTAAGGTTTTCAAATATCTCAGAGTCTCACCTCAAGAAGAAGTTATCGGTCTTGATAGTTTATTCGCTGATAATGATAATGAAGTTGGGCAGCTAAAACGAGATTACACCAAACGTCAGAGAGAAAAACGTTCTTGGCAGCAAAAATCCAAGCGCCGCAAATTAGGTCAGTACCGTAGATAATGAAATTTTCATTTTTGGAAACAGAAGGTTGGCAAGATGTCTATTATGCCAAGGGATTGCCTTTCTGTAGTTTATGGAGTGCAGTTTTATAGAGTTCGTGAAGTGCAATCTTACCTAGATATAGTGTGGCTTCTAAAAACTAGCACACTATCATTTATTATAAATCAAAAACACCGAACCAATTGGACCAAAGTTTTCCAAATAGATTTTATTGTTATAAAACAATCCAGGAGACATTCCCCCATCAAATAACATTCCTTCTTGAATTATTCCTAAACAATTATTTTTAGCAATTCCTTCTAAAACATCATCAAACTGACTTGGTAGCAACTCTTGATTAATTGCAGAAGTTTGAATACTAGAATTAGCTTTCACATCATTAACTAACAAAATCACATAACCTTTACCAGTAACTGCTACCATAGAGCGATTAGTTGCACCTTTACAAGCAAATTCTCCCAAGGCTTGACAAATATCTTTAAACTTACCTTGACGGTAGAATCTACCATTACCTCCCACTAAATTGTAATTAAGAATATTCGCTCCTCTTCTGCCAGTATCAATAGTAGCTCTACGTTCCCCGGAATTTCCCCCTGATATCCCAAATGAAGATCGTTTATTTTTAAATGCACCAGAATACTCTATCCCACGAGAAATATTTAAACCTTGGGGTTTATTCACAGTATCTATATAGTCAGCATTAATGGCTGCAATTGGTGATTTACCATTTAATTTAGAATTCCCATCTGATATTAATTGACTAAAATATTTGGGTATATATTCTTTACGAAAGTTTCCTCTGCCATCTTTAGCATATATTTTATGAGCTAAACCAACATTAACTTTAAAATCTAGTTCTGCTGATTTAGGATTAAAAATAATCACATGATTGATACCTCTAGAATATCTTTCACCTTTATTATTAGTCTTAAAAAATTCAATACTAAACTGAGAATTATTACCAGGACAATTAGTAGATAGTTTTGGCGCTGAATTAGCTACCATATCCTGACAACCTAATAATAAACCG
Organism: Anabaena sp. WFMT; assembly: GCF_051781005.1. Taxonomy (NCBI): domain Bacteria; kingdom Bacillati; phylum Cyanobacteriota; class Cyanophyceae; order Nostocales; family Nostocaceae; genus Anabaena; species Anabaena sp. WFMT. The sequence continues at coordinate 26,366 of NZ_JBPWOA010000053.1, forward strand.
GCGCTAATTATGGGAATAGATATCAAAAATAATTTATTTGCGTTCATCTGTGTTTATCTGCGGTTATGATCACATAAAAAAACCGCTACAGAATTACTATAGCGGGGATTATTACTGGATCTAACAAATTAATCATTTAATTTCTTGCCTTATCATCCTCTGTAATATTTTACTTGCTAAGTACCTGGACAGAATTAATTACACAATGTCATTGCGAATGGAACGAAGTGGAATGACGCAATCGCAGGGGCTGGGATTGCTTCGCTTCGCTCGCAATGACTGTAAATATTTTTGTCCAATTACTTAACTGTCCGATACCAAAAAATGACAGTAAATGAATTCACCGTCTTCTTTAATCTTTTTGCCTCAGCAATTGCTCTAAAATCCTCTCCAGCCTCTCTATAGCAGCATTTGTTGATTGTTGGCTATCTCGTAATTCGAGAACTACATTATTTACTACAGCATTACGCGCTTTGGTTGTATCCACAAAATCGTCAATTTTGTGGCTTAAGCGGTCAAACTGCTCATCTACTTTGACAATAAAGTTGTCAACTTTTTCGCCCATGACTTGAACTGTTACGGATAAACCGTCAAGCTGTCTTTGGGTGATATCTTGTCTTTCTGATAGCCTGTCAATGCGATTATTGGCTGATTCAGCATAGGAAGCGGCTGATATCAAAAGCTGTTTGACAGTCTCAAACTCATCATCTAACTGCTGTAGGTGTGAGTCGATGTTGGTTAGACGGGTGTTGGTGTCTACTGGCTGTGGGTTGGTCATGCCGATTTTTGCTGGCTGTGGGTGCGGCTAACTTGCTTGCTGGTCTTGCGGTTTGTAGCTCTTAACTGCTCGTGTAATCATCCGTTCTACAAGATTGGATAATGTACGATCTTCAACATTTGCAATACTTTCTAACTCTTCCCGTAGTTCATGTGAGCAAGTAAATGTAATTTTTGCCTTTTTAGTTTGACCCATAACTTCAGAAACTATAGATAACTTAAGGTTACATTCTCGCTCAGTCAAAAACCAAATATTTTAGAAGCTATTAGAATTTACAGATAACTTCAGAAGCTATAGATAATATAACAACAGATAAGCCAATCAGACAAGTATCTGTCAGCGATCGCTTACTAATCCCCTCATAACCATTGGTATCAACAGCTGTTGCGGCTCGCAAAGCAGGTTTTTAAGTACATATGATAAAAAAATCCGCTACAGGATGACTATAGCGGGGATGATTAAAAATTGCAGTTATGGCGTAATGTAAAATTCAATGGGTAAATTCAAAATTTACGCAAGCCATTCGAGAACGGCTTCTTCTTTAGTGTTGGTATTGCGAGATGGTGTTTCCCGCTCAAACTTCATGTGAATAGAACGGCTTTGTTCACCATCAGCAGCAACAGCCAAAATTGGGTAATCAATTACACCATCTTGGAAGGACATTTGGAAACGGAATGTACCATCTGAATTGAGTTGAATAGGACGACCACCAATAGTTACAGTTGCATCTGGTTCAGTTGCACCGTAGACAATCAATTCAGCGTCAGCAATTAACCAGAACTGACGAGGACGTACAGGTACTGCGGAAGCGGAGAAGCCAACGCCAGACATACCCACACCAGACATGGTTAAACCAGATACGGTAGGAATTGCCCACATACCTACTCCAGATGGGAAGACGTAGGAACTGATAGTTTGTTCTGGACGTGCAGAACCGGGTACTTGTTGCATGGAACCAAATAGAGAACCTGCAACTCGTTGAGCTTCAACAGATTCTGCTAAACCAAAGATTTGGTCATAAATGGGGTTGCCATTTGCAGTTCCAGCAGCAGCTGTGGTGGTAATTTTCTTAGCTGGGGGAACTAGTTCGTACTTAGTCGTACCGCGCAATTCTTCTTCAAAATCTACGGTGATGAAGACATCTTCAATCCAGTCGGAAGGATAAACGGGAGGAATGTGGACTCTTGCAGAACGAGCTAGTACTAACCAACGACCATCTGCGGTACGATAACCGATATCAATGACGTAATCGCGATCGCTTACCGGAATTGGTAAATACCATTCTCTTGCTAGTTCATCAGCAGGATATTCTTGGATACTGTGGGGGCTTTGATGTTCAATATTAATGTCAGTAACATCATAAATCCGCAACGCTAGTTGCTGTCCACCTTGACGGCGTAGTTCTTCTTTGTGATCATTGGGAATATCCCAGTATGTATAAGCCCATTGGGGATCACGGGGTAACAAAACAATACGGCTATCACCGTAACCCGCTGGTAAATCGGCAAGTGCCTCATCCACATCAGCGAGAGAACCACCAGTACGATCTTCCTGACCTAACTCAAACTTTGCTGCTTCCACGGTCTCCTGTGCCTCCAGTGAACGAGATGGACTAAGCGAAACTTTGTTGCGCTGGACTTCTTGAATCGATGCCAGCAGTTGAGATTTACGCATTCGGCTATAGCGAGAAATGCTGTATTCACTAGCAACTTTACGAAGCTGCCGTAATGTCATCTCCTCTAGCGGGGGGCGTTCTTTTGCCATTTATTTGGCCTCCAGTAGTGGTAAAGGTAAATGATATCCCCGGGTTATAGAATGGTTATTAAAAAGTCATCTATCCCAGATGAATTTCTTATTCCTGACTCCTGGTTTTGCCCAGTTTATAAGTGTTTTAGTTTGTTTTTAAATGGAGATACACAACTTGCTTAATTCCTAGTCTTGCCATCATTAGCATTTCTTCGGGATCAGCAGCGTGCTTTCGTTAAATAGATATTAACCGGTAATCATGCCTAGTGAGCAAGGGGTCTGAAGACGGTTTTTCGTATGTTTGACGTATTTATCAGCCCTTTGGGGATCATTATGTCAGGAAACAATGACATAGATGATTTTTGGGGAGAGTTATATCAAGATTCCATGACATTGATATCCACAAGCTCAAATACCCGACTAATTTGAGAAATCGGGGATCTGCTTACTCAAACAAAATTTAGTGGAAAAGCCTTGCGCTGTCAGGGTTTTACCGACAAATACTGCTGTAATTTTGCCCCTGTGTCAGGCATAAACACCCCACTCCCAGTCAAAATCAGCAAATTATTTGCTCAGTAGTAAATGACGAACGATATAAATTTGATATTTTGTAAGAATTCAGGAGTCAGGAGTCAGGAGTCAGAATGCTTATGAAATGAAGATATAGAGAGAAGCAAGATTTTACCAAAATCATTAAATTTGACTCGAAAAGTCTTTATTCTCCTGACTTGGAGTATTCTCTATCCTGAATACTTACGATATTTTGAATTATGAATATTTACGAAAATACTTCTGTTTTATTTTACCATATACTCTTTTTATAAATAGTTTTGTCAAACGCAATTTTGTTAAATCTTGAATTTTTAAAGAAGAATGAATTTTGTAATCAAAAAATTCATTGATCTCAGTTAAAATCAATGTAAATCTCTTAATGATATTCTCACTCCGGTATTCTGATAAAATTTCTGGTGATAAAGTTAAATAAACTGGATATTCTAGAGATTTAAGAATACGTTGCACATCATATTCTAGAGAATATCCAGCAATTTTATAACAATTAAATCCAGGATCTAAGTAATCAGAAAGTCCGCCATTAATACTAGAAAAAACCTGACATCCACAAGCGAGGGCTTCCATTGGTTGTAAGCCAAAACCTTCACTAACGCCTTGTTGCGCCCAGTATTCGGCAGAATCGTAAAGATAAATTTTAGCTCGGTTGAATAAACCTGGTAAATCTTCGATATAAGAATCTACGACAAAGACATTACATTTTTTCTGCAATGCGGGAATTAATTCTTTGATTAAATATTCAGAAGATTTTCTGGTTTGAACTAAAATATCAATATCTCGCTCAAGATGTAAATTTGTAAATTCATCAGCGATTTGATTAGGTAAATAATAAATTAACGAATTGGGTGATTTTTGTCCCCAATATCCCATCGTATTGCGGCTGACTGTAATAATGGGAATATCTGAAGGTAGATTGAATTTATAACCAGCAGTATGAGCATGATAAACCACATTATATTTTTGCAGTTTGGGCGCTAGTTTAGCGATATCAAATCCCCAGCTAATGACAAAAATAACATCATTTAAATTGTTTTGTTTGAGTAGATCATCAAGAAATAGTTTATCTTTTTCGCGTTGACGATAAGTGACAACATCAGCATGACAAACCTGTTGAGCTAAACTAACTGTTTTCAACTCTGCCCAAAGACCACCACAAGAAAATTTTTTATCTGTACCAGGAACTAAAAAATAAAGTTTTCTCATAATAAAATTAATATAAGCAGTATTCACTTGAAGAAGATACGAAATTTACGGTAAAAACCACACAGAAAAAGACTTTTATTCCTGAATCCTAACTCCTAACTCCTGACTCCTGACTCCTGACTTCTGCCATAGTATTTATTCACACCATTTTACTTTAATAAAATGCGCTTCACGTCCCCAGGAGTCGCGGGTACGGGTAATATTTTCAGTCTCTAGGTTAAATGGGATAGCTGTTGTTAGATAACGTTGGGCTATAAAACCTAAATCGGGTGCAAGTTCAGATGCTGTTGTGGCCGCTAAACCTAAGCCTATCAGTTGTTCAACTGGTCGAAATGGTAACAATAAATGTACACCTATAGCCAGTCCAGCCGTTAAAAGCATTGCTACAGATAAATTTGTACCGCAACGGGGATGCACGGCTAAATCCCATTCTCCGCTGGTGAGACGATGTTGGGCTAGTGTTACCGCACGTCGCAAATGACTTATATTCACATCACCATATAGATAAAATCCATGTTCTGTGGACAAACCGCCCAATAGTTCGTTATCCAATTGCACATTAGTGGGCTTTCCTGGAGGGGAATAAGCGCTTTTAGTTTCACTGAGAATCCAAACAGTAGCGTGTTCTAGGGCGTGAACCTGACGCAGCATAAGAATTTCTTGTAACCCAGGCAGAAAAGATAGCTGTTTGAGTAATTCAGAATCTTGTTGGGAATGTGGTGCTGTAAAGTCCAAAAAATTAAAGGGAGATGAGCCATCTGGAAAATAAGTAGGAGTATTCATTTTCCCCAAGCTGATAAAGCAACATAGATTTCTTTCCAATGTAGCGCTTGCATCGCTGTCTTATTGCTAATTTTTGTGGATAATTTTTTGAAAAAATGAAGGTGTGGGGAAAAGAGTAAATAAAAACTATACCCTTTTCCCCTTACGCCTTCTTTGACTTCTGAAGAAAGTCTATTGATTCCTTGAGCCTTTCCTCAGTTATCTGTTTTGCTGAATTCTAAGAGGAATTCTGATATACAAGTTCCGATAGTGAAAAGAAAGTTGATTCCTTAGCGTCAACTCCCGCTTAAGTGAAAGTTGCGGAACTTGTGGTAGAGGTTCACACTGAAAAATAGGAGTGAGGAGGAGAACAATCAGTAAACCTCAAAATTGACTTTTCAGCATACCAGATGGGAGTTATAGCAATCGACTAACCAATGGTTTCATCGTTATGGGTGGGGAGAATACAGCAATTGACATCGTTTAAACAAACTTTCCCCCACTGTAAAGCCCAGCGAACCAAAGCGACTCGGTTGTCTGTCTTGGTTTTGGTGAGGATGTTGCTGATATGGTTATCTACTGTACGTTTGCTAATCTCCAGTTTTCCTGCAATTTCTTGGTTAGTTAAGCCTGCGGCCACTAAGTCGATAATTTGCAGTTCTCTGTCTGACAGACTAACAGGGGTCTGAGACTCATTAGCAGCCATGACTTATTTATTTCTCCCTTGGTATATGTACTCAATCGCTCTTTCTAATTCTAAAAGATTCTCTCAGAGGTAGGCATTACAAATGTTCCGAGTAATACCAAAGTCCATATTTTCTTTGGATTTGATTTGAAGGTTAATCTAGTCCGTTAAATAGCTTGTATTAAATGGTACATTTTTGCATAAAAATCCCCTAGTCTACTGAGGTAATAAATTTAGGAATTTAAAAGCAGATACACTCTGTTTAGTCATAAAAATTGCTATTGTATTCTATGAATAACAGGAGACAAATGAGTAAAGTTTGTTGTAGATTTTATACATAATTCTAATCCCAAGTCGTAAATCAAAAATGAGATGAGTAATCCCCGTGTTTTGTGCCTTGGCGAAGTTTTGTTTGATTGTTTAGCTGATCAATTGGGGCTAAAGCTGGAAGAAGTGCAGTCTTGGACTCCCTACCCAGGGGGAGCGCCTGCTAATGTGGCCTGTGCTTTAGTGAAGTTGGGAACGCCAGCAGGGTTTATTGGCGCTGTAGGAGAGGATGAGCCAGGTAATATTCTGGTGAAGCTATTACAAGATGTGGGTGTCGATACGACGGGTGTGCAACGTCATCTTACAGCACCAACACGACAAGTTTATGTTATTAGGGATTTGGCGGGCGATCGCACTTTTGCCGGTTTTGGTGAATATGAGACGGCAGAATTTGCCGATACCCGTCTTCAAGCCAAACAACTGCCACATTCGCTGTTTGATGAAGCCGACTTTTTGGTAGTAGGAACTTTAGAACTGGCCTATCCTGAAAGTGAGCAAGCTGTTTTGCGAGCCTTGGAGTTAGCAGAACAATATGACCTGAAAATTATTCTGGATGTAAATTGGCGACCAGTATTTTGGCAAGATGAAAATACAGCCAAGTCCAAAATTCAGGCATTATTAAAGAGATTTGATTTTCTCAAATTGACTAAAGAAGAAGCTCAATGGTTATTTGATACTACCGACCCAGGAGCGATTACTTATCGCTTGAATACATTAGAAGGGGTTTTGGTGACAGATGGTGAAAATGGTTGCGCTTATTGTTTAGGTGAAACCGAGGGCAAATTACCTGCATTTTCTATACCTGTTGTTGATACTACGGGTGCGGGAGATAGCTTTTTGGCTGGGTTTATCCATCAATTACATCAATCTGGAATTCAAAATTTGAGGGATGGAGAAACCGCAAAACGAGTTGTAACCTATGCTAGTGCTGTGGGGGCGCTGACTACTCTTAAACCAGGTGCGATCGCATCCCAACCTACTCCTGCTGAAGTCGAAGCTTTTCTAGCTTCCCATCAACTCGCCTAAATTCCTAAAGCCTTGATAATCTTATCTACGGTCATCACATAATAGAGTCCATTAAATCAATAGTTAGTGAATTAATCAAGAAATAATACACTATGACTGACAAAAAAGCTTTAACAACTGCCGAGGGAATCCCAGTTGCAGATAACCAAAATTCGCTGACTGCTGGCTCTCGTGGCCCTGTACTGATGCAAGACTTTTTCTTAATGGAAAAATTGGCTCACTTCAATCGAGAGCGCATTCCTGAGCGAGTAGTCCACGCTAAAGGAGCAGCAGCTTTTGGTACATTCACCGTCACCCAAGATATTACTCGTTACAGCAAGGCTAAAGTTTTTGCGGAAGTTGGTAAACAAACCCAAGTTCTCGTGCGTTTTTCCACCGTAGGAGGTGAAAAAGGTTCTGCTGATGCCGAACGTGACCCCAGAGGTTTTGCCATCAAGTTTTATACAGAAGAAGGTAATTGGGATTTAGCAGGTAACAATACACCTGTTTTTTTCATTCGTGATCCCCTGAAGTTCCCTGACTTTGTTCACACACAAAAGCGCAATCCGCAAACAAACTGCAAAGATGCTAACGCTGTTTGGGATTACTGGTCATTAAATCCAGAAGCTTTACATCAGGTAACAATTCTCTTTTCAGATCGGGGAGTTCCTAAAAGCTATCGTCATATGCACGGTTTTGGTAGTCATACCTTCAGCTTAATTAATGAGCAAGGACAAAGAGTTTGGTGCAAGTTCCACCTGAAAACCAAACAAGGTATTCAAAATCTGACCTCAGAAGAAGCAGTCAAGGTGAAAGGAGAAGACCCAGATCATGCTACCCGCGATTTGTTTGCAGCCATAGAACAAAAAGATTATCCGCAGTGGGATGTGAGTATTCAGGTAATGACTGAGGAACAAGCAGCCCAACACCCAGATAATCCCTTTGATTTAACCAAGGTTTGGAAATTTTCCGAATATCCCTTAATTGAAGTTGGGATTCTAGAACTCAATCGCAATCCTGAAAACTATTTTGCTGAGGTTGAACAGTCAGCGTTTTCTCCATCTAATGTAGTTACAGGCATCGGCTTTTCTCCCGACAAGGTTTTACAAGCTCGCATCATGTCTTATCCAGATGCTCAACGCTATCGGATTGGTGCTAACTATCAGCAATTGCCAGTTAACCAACCAAAATGCCCAGTAGCGCATCACCAAAGAGATGGGGCGATGGCATTGGGGAATAATGGTGGCAATGCACCCAACTATGAACCGAATAGCCATGAGGGTAGTCCTCAGCAAAATCCAGCTTATGCAGAGCCAGCTTTGGATTTAGGCAATGTGAAATGCGATCGCTACAATCATCGTGAGGGGAATGATGATTACACCCAAGCCGGGGATCTTTACCGGATTATGACACCTGATCAACAAGAGCAACTGATTCAAAATATTTTGGGGAGTTTGAGTCAAGCAGGGACTGATATTCAAAAGCGCCAAATCTGCCATTTCTTTAGGGCAGATGTGAATTATGGTCGTCGTGTGGCTGAAGGATTGGGTATTGTGATTGATCCTGCAATGATACCAATTTCGGTTTAATCAATGAAGGTTTAAATCAATATCTGTGTGGTTTTATGGGGAAGGAAAAAGTTAAAAGTTTTTCCCAAACTATATTTAGATCGAGATCGAGAGAGAGGGCGGGGAAATCCCGCCCCTACAGGCTTTACGATTAAAAACTATATTTCCAAAAGTGTTGATATGCTGTCACGAAGAGGAAAAGGGGCAGGGGGCAGGGGGCAAGGGGGAAGACCGGGACGAAGCTTGGACTCTGCCCCGTATAAGCGTCCTAGAAGGACGGGGCTTGTTCCCATGTTCCGCTCCGCTCCACCCAGAGGGAAAGGGCTTGTTCCCCCCGCTCCCTGCTCCCTTTCCCCCTGCTTCTTCCTGTCAAGTTAAAAAATATGTCTTAAATTTTTAGTTTTGCTAAACCTAAATAACGAATACCTTCTGGGGAAATATCAAAACGACAAGGTAAAACTTCTAAACCGAGAGTTAGGGCTTGTCGTAACAACTGACCATAGATAGGATCTGTGCTATCACCAGGTGCAAATTCTGGACAATCACCCCGATTAATGAAATACAGCATTACTGCACGATTTTGGGGTAAAACTTCCATTAATTCTCGTAAATGCTTTTGTCCTCTTGTGGTTTCTGTATCGGGAAATAATGCTAAATTTCCTTGTGTCCAAGTAGTATTTTTAACTTCTAAATAAATCGGACGTTGTTGATCGCTTCCGGTTAAGTAAAAATCTACACGGCTTTTTTTATCTTTTCCATAAACCACTTCACCCTTAACTTGTGTATATTCACTTAATTCTGGAAAAAGATATTTTTCTAAAGCTAGTTTTATTACTCTATTAGGTAAAGCTGTATTCACACCTACCCAAGTCGGTTCAGGCTCTTGTACTTGAATTAACTCTAAGGTGTAGGCTAATTTGCGGTTAGGATTATCGCTTTTAGAAATTTGTACTGGACTACCAACAGTAGACACTCCAGTCATTGGCCCTGTATTAGGACAGTGGGCTGTCACCATTTCCCCAGAAGTAAGTTGAACATCAGCAAAAAAACGCTTGTAGCGTTTGAGCAAAACACCAGAGTAGAGTACTGGATAGTGATAAAGCCAATTTGTCATTGCCAGAGGTTTATTATTAATTTAAATTATTAGTAAATATACGATTAAACGCGAAACAAATATAATCATATTTTGTGAATATATTTTGATATGCTGACTGACACTAGGTAACTCTAAAAAATACTCGTTTAAAAAAAATGTTATGACCAATGAATATGATTCTGCACTTGCTACTACTGAGTACTATTTACGTTCAATGGAGCATTTACTGGCAGTAGTTCAAGAACTTTGTTCAGCGCATACCTTAGAGGAGATTACAAAAATTGTACTAGTAGCAGTACGAAAACTGACAAGTTCTGATGGAGCTACTTTTGTGCTATCAGATAATGGCTTTTCCTACTACGTTGATGAAGATGCTATTAGTCCGATGTGGAAAGGTCAGCGATTTCCGATGGATACAACCATTAGTGGCTGGGTGATCAGGAACTGTCAGCCAGGGATTATCGCAGATGTATCTGTTGATCCAAGGAGTTCCCATTATTTTTATGAAAACACATTTATTAAAAGTATGGCTATGGTTGCCATTTGTACTAAAGGAGGTATTGCTGCTATTGGTGCTATTGGTACTTATTGGGGACAACACCATCAACCGACTCATGAAGAGGTTAAGTTGCTGCAATTACTTGCAGATAGTACGGCGATCGCTATGGATAATATTGCAATATATGCAGAACTCAACAGACAATTGAGCGATCGCACGACAGCCTTAGAAATCGCTCAAATCACTTTACTACAAGAAACCCAAGAACGCAAAGCTATTGAAGCTGAGATTCGCCGCATCTCTCACACTGATGAACTGACTGGACTGCATAATCGGCGCGGCTTTTACCTGATGGCTGAACAGCAGCTACGATTAGCCAAGCGATCGCAAATCTACACTAGTGTCATGTTTATTGAACTGAGTACACTTGAATACATTAATGAAATTTTTGGTCATGAATTCGCTGAAGACGCTATTGTTATAACTGCAAATTTACTCAAACGGAGTTTACGCAATTCTGATACGCTAGGACGGATAGAAGAAGATCAATTTGTTGTCCTAGTACAGGGATACCAGCTTGCCTGTGAAGTCATAGAACAGCGAATGGAAGCTAATATCCACCAATTCAATCAGACTCAACAGTTACCATTTCCGCTATCTGTAAATATTGGTGTCTATCCCTATGATTCCAGTCAGACTATTTCACTAGATGACCTGGTTGCATTAGCTCATCTTAATATCCATCAAAGAAAATCAGCCAAATCCGAAAACCCTCAATGAATCAACGATAATTGCTTAGGTACAGCTAAGTAGGTGGACTTGATAGCAATATTTCGGTAATTTAACAATTTTTGTAGTCAAATTTACGACAGTTAAATAATAGTTGCATATAATAGATATTACAGACCTTCCGCGTTAAAAAATCGGGAAGGATTTTAAAATGCAAGGAAAAAAGTCCTATGCAAAAAGTCTCATATGCTACGGAATTAGAATATGCTTTTCTGTTTACCCTAAGAAAAGTAAATTCGATTAATACTGAAGGTTTTCAACCATTTTTTCAGAACTTACCTGTTGATCCTTATATTAAAGGTAAATATCGCGCAAGAAGGTTATCACGGGTCATGGTTTCTGAAAATAATTTAATTAAACTTCCACATGGATACCTATTTCAAAGCCGAGATTATAATTCCTTATTGGGTGATATAAAAAGAGAGTTTGCAGAACTAGAAGATGCACTTGTAGAACTAGATATTTTTAAGAACCTGGTTTTAGCTTTTAGCGATGCTTGCAAACTGCACCCAGAAGCCGAAATTGGTATTCATCAAATCAGAACCGCTTGTTCACCAGGTCATTTAGGGAATCCTGCACCTGAAGGTATCCATCAAGATGGAAGTGATTTTATTGGGATCTTTTCTGTTGCTAGAGAAAACATTCAAGGTGGAGAAACACATTTATATACTGCTAAAAAAGAGAAGCCAGTTTTTAACAAGATATTGCAACCAGGAGAACTAGTTGTAGTCAATGACCATGATTTTTTCCACTTTACAACTCCTATTAAATCTCACAATCCAGCACCAGGAACTAGGGATGTGTTCGTACTTACTTCTCCCAGTTTAATCTCTGAATAGTTAGTACATTTTTCATGCTTTTATAACGACAATTTTTACGCATCTTGTTGATTGAGGTGAATCATTTCCCAAGTTGTATATGTACCAATGGGACTCCACAGTAAATAAGGAATTAGTAATAATGCAGCCCAAACAGAAACAGGTAATACTGCTATGGTTACTAAAAGACAGATCATAAAACCTGTACCCCCAAGAATTGTACCCACCGTTAAACTGCGAAACCGAAACATTACAGGTGTGTAAGCAATTGTAAATATTTCCAGAAGTAGGTATAAAATCATCATTAACCAAGTTACACCAGTACCTGGGCTGTGTTCCCAGATAATATAAGCTGACCAAGCACCACAAATAAATATTACTGTCCAGATTAATGGAATTGCGGCCTCAAAAGTAAGCCATTTGGGTCTTTGTAAGTGCCTGAACCACTGGCGATCGCTAGGTGTAATCTGGTTAGCCCCTAAGGCAACTAAAAAAGCCACACCCCCGATTACCATCCAAGATTTAATCATAGCTTCCGATCCTTGGCGCTGATTTTCAAGAGGACTGATACAGTAATATTATCAGTCAATGATGTGGTTAATTGTACATATTGGCGAAGATGAAGGAATATTTATATTCTTCCTACCTTCTGCTTTAATATTTGGCGGTAATTATGTCTGGAGATGGGGGTAGAGAGTTAGCTAATGGAACTAACCTTTACAAATAGAAGATATCCCGTGCAACCAGTAATGAATATGCACACTGATGAAACTGAAGTGCGATCGCACGAAATAGAACCCGAAAAGCGATCGCACAGTCAGCACCAAGCATCGCTTGCACTAAAACCAAAACTAGAAGATATTGCCAAAACTATTCGTCTCACCGGTTGGATTACTTTCTGGATTCAATTGGCTCTGTCGATGGTTTGTGGTTTGGCTTTGTTATTTACTATTACTGGTCGTGATTTTGCTCAACAACCAAATACTGGTATAGGAGTTGGGATATTTTGGTGTGTTTGGGGAATTTTAGTACTACTTTTCAGTATTTTTTGGAATTATCGTTATACACGCTTCGGTAAACGCCTAGCAAATCCTAATCCCACCTTGCATCCTAGTAAGGCACAAACAGTTAGAGCTATCCGACTGGGAATCATAGTAGGTTTGCTAGGGATGTTATTAAGCATCTTTGGTGCAGGAGCTACAGTGAGTGTGCTGGTAGCCAAATCTGTATCCCAACCCCCAGGAGTAGCAATTACCGACCCTTACAGAATTATTCGCGCTATGGATGTGTTTGTCGCAGTGGCAAATGTCAATGCTATTGCGGCTCATTTTGTGGGGACGGTGGGTTCTATCTTCTTGCTAGAGCGAGTACATCAGCATTAATTCGTAATTCGTAATTCGTAATTCGTAATAATAAATTATTCTCCCCCTGCTCCCTGCTCCCTGCCTCCCCAGTCCCCAATCTCTTACTCTTCCACGCGATACCCCAATTCTGCCAACCTGATTCTTGACTGTCGCCATTTTGGTTGGACTTTGACAAATAATTCTAGATAAACTTTGCCAGTAATTAGCTTTTGAATTTGTTGACGAGCTTCACTACCGATCGCTTTAAGCATTGTGCCACCTTTACCAATCAGGATTCCTTTTTGGGAATCTCTTTCAACATTGATGGTAGCGAGTACACGGGTAATAGCTGGGGTTTCTTCAACTAAATCAATTGCGATCGCAACTGAATGAGGTACTTCTTCACGGGTCAACAGCAAAATCTGTTCCCTGATTAATTCCCCCATAATAAACCGTTCGGGTTGGTCTGTAACCAAATCAGGTGGATAGTAGAACGGACCTGTTTCTAAATTACCAATTAATAATTCTTGCAATTCTAGTAATCCTACCCCAGTCTTGGCAGAAAATTTGACCATTTGCCATTGATGTTCAGCAGCTAACTGGGTGTAACTATCATCTAGCTTTTGGAAATCTGATGGTTGTTCGTCGATTTTATTTATACCCAAAATCACAGGGGTTTGACTACGACTGAGTAATTCAGCAATATAGCGATCGCCTCCACCACAAGCCACTGTACCATCAACGACAAACAGCACCACATCAACTGACTCAATTGCCAGCTTGGCATTTTTTACCAATACTTCCCCTAATTGATGATGGGGTTTATGAATTCCTGGAGTATCTACAAAAATTAACTGTGCTGCTTCCGTAGTTAAAATGCCGCGTAACCGATTCCGTGTAGTTTGGGATATTGGTGATGTAATCGCAATTTTTTGACCGACTAAATGATTCATTAAAGTAGATTTACCGACATTAGGACGACCAATAATGCCGATAAAACCTGATTTAAATTCAGGAGGAGCTTGGGGAATTGTGGCTTCTCCTGCAAAAGAGAATGTATAATTATCAATACTACTCACCTTAGAGTCCACCTTCATATTTTACTTTTTAGATAAATGGGTTTCTTGCTGTAATCGAAAATAAACATAAAATCACCTGGCACTTCCAGATATTTTCTTATCTTAAATTTACGCTACTACTTAAATAATATACTTTTGTTTTGCGGCGTTTTTAATAAAAAGCTAGAGAAACAGCTAAAAATATTTCCCTAGCATGAAATTAATTTAGAGAATTGAAAACCTCTATAAGTACTCAGACAGAATTAATTATGCAGATTGTTTTCTTGTTCCCCGTTCAAAGTCTCCAGCAATGAATTTAATTTTGTTGTAAGGATTCAGGATACAGAATGTTTGATATAGCAGGGAACTCCTAACAGAAGAGAAAAATATTCTTCTTTCTCCTGACTCCTGACTCCTGACTCCTGACTCCTGAATTCTTACATTTTGTTCAACTACTGAACTTTTAAGTTTTATCTCGTTATCTCGTTCCCAGTCTTTGACTGGGAATGCTATCACAGAGGCTCTGCCTCTACTTTCATGAAGGCAGAGCCTTCTAAAATTCATTCCCATACAGAGTAGGGGAACAAGAAGACAAAAGGAATGACACCCAGTTTTTACAAGGCTTTTACGTGAAGTTGACACCAATGGGTTTCCCAACCCCCGATTGTATTGCATTCAAGCAAGAATGACTATAACTGTTAAGTTCCTGGTAAATTCCGCAATCTATCATCTAAATGAGTCCGGTCAGCCAAAGCCTGTAACATTGGCCCATGATCTGTAAACTGGACAATACTTAAAGACCCAACTGGACACCCCCAACGATAACGAAAGCGTCCCACATCAATTCCTAATAAACTACAAAGAATGATTCTGATAGTTGCCTTATGAGCAACAACTAAAACATTACCATCGTCGTAAAGATGCTTAATTTCTTCAATTACTTGCATAGCGCGAGAAGCAATTGTTACCGCTAATTCTCCACCAGTGGGAGCATACCAAGCAGGGTCGGCCGACCAACGGATATAATCATCATGATATTCACGGCTGATGATTTCTGGGGTTTTACCTTCCCATTGACCATAGTTAATTTCCTTCAAACCATCTCGCAGTTCAGGTTGCATTCCTATGGCTGTACATAGAGGTTTCGCTGTCGCTATAGTTCGTCGCATAGGACTAGAAAAAACTGCCTTCCAGTGGGTAGAACTGTAAGCAGCTGCAAAAGCATTTGCCATTTCTATACCGTCAGAGGTGAGTTCTGAGTCTATTGCACCGCAATAGGCATTCATACGACTAGATTCTGTTTGTCCATGACGGAGTAGATAGAGAGTTAGGCTCACGGTATGTTCTCACTGAGTTTGAATTTAGCAGTCTCAATATTCAGAGAATAACCGTATTACTGTCCAGGAAAAAGAGCCAACGCTCACTTTGCTCAATTATATTAAAGAAAGTGCCGTAATAAAACTCAATATTAACAATGCTCACCACCGCAGTAAATCCGTATCTTGATGGCAATTTTGCCGCAGTTCGTCAAGAAATCACCACAGACAGCCTAAAAGTTATCGGTGAATTACCCTCCGATCTTTCCGGGATGTTTGTCCGTAATGGCCCTAACCCCCAACATACACCTATAGGACAGTATCACTGGTTTGACGGTGATGGAATGTTACATGGCGTGCAAATCAGCAACGGTAAAGCCACCTATCGCAATCGCTACGTCCGCACGAGAGGATGGAATGTTGAACATGAAGCGGGTAAAGCTGTCTGGAGTGGAATGTTAGAACCACCTCAAATGGATAACCCCCACGGACCGGGGAAAAATACAGCTAATACTGCGTTAGTATGGCACGCCGGACAATTTTTAGCAGTGTGGGAAGGAGGTGCGCCGCATAATATCCAACTTCCTCAATTAGAAACCATTAGTGAATATACTTACAATAATCAACTCGTTTCTCCTTTTACTGCTCACCCCAAAGTAGACCCAGTGACAGGAGAAATGATGTTCTTTGGCTACTCATTTGCCCCACCATACCTGCAATATAGCGTAGTTTCAGCCCAAGGAGAGTTATTGCGAACCGTCCCCATTGACATACCAATGGGAGTAATGATGCATGATTTTGCCATAACTGAAAATTACACGATCTTCATGGATTTACCTTTGACATTCAGCCCAGAACGAATGCAAAAGGGAGAACCGATGATGATGTTTGAGAGCGATCGCCCCAGTCGTTTTGGCATTGTCCCACGTCACGGAGATAACAGCAACATCCGCTGGTTTGAAACTCCCTCCTGCTTTATCTTTCACATCCTCAACGCCTACGAAAACCAAGACGAAGTAGTACTTATCGCTTGTCGCATGAGTTCCACAAACGTCTTAATGAGTCAATCAACAGATCCCACAGCAGACATACCCCTACTACACCGTTGGCGCTTTAACCTCAGCACAGGTGTAGTCAAAGAAGAAATGCTAGACGATGTACCAGCCGAATTTCCTCGCATTAACGAAAATGCTTTAGGAAGAAAAACCCAATATGGCTACGCTGGAAAAATGGCCAACAGTCCTGTACCTTTATTTGAAGGGGTAATTAAGTACAATTTCAGTAATGGCAAATCCCAAACCCATGAATTTGGACAAGGACGCTATGGCGGTGAAGCAGTATTTGCACCCCGTCTTCATGCCACTACAGAAGATGATGGCTGGCTTATAACCTTTGTTTATGATCAAAATTCAGAAACTTCCGAATTAATAGTAATAAATGCTCAAGATGTCACCAGCGAACCTGTCGCACGAGTCATCATTCCTCAACGAGTACCCTATGGTTTCCACGGTGCTTGGATATCAGAATCACAGTTGAGAAATTCTATCTAATTCGTAAGAATTCTCCTATACCCCACATTCTCGTTCCCATACTCTGTATGGGAATGAATTCTAGAAGGCTCTGCCTTCCTTTGCTAAAATAGTAGCTCAGGAGATGAAATAGTCCATTAGATAGATTAAATTTCATTCACACAATTACCCATTCAAAAAATAGTAAAGTAAAAATATCAATTCACTAAATAATTATAATTTCTCCTGTCCACTCACAGCAATCTTGTAAACCTTAAACTTACTGACATTTCTCATGGCTAGAAAAACCAAGTCTGCATCTCCTACCAACCAAGTACCTCTACTTGCACTTTCTGAACTACATATCCATTTAGAAGGATTAGAAAAAGAACACCAATCACTACTCAAACAGATTAAGAGAAAGCGAACAGAACTAAATAACTTTGTAGAACAAATGCGTTCTTTAGCCACAGAGGTATTTCATCAAGCCACCCCCTGCTTCAAAAAAATGGCAGACCTCGATCAGGAAATTCATGCACTTTTCAAGGAAATTTTTACTACTAGAAAATTTGGTAAACAAACCCAGAAACATATAGAAGGACTTTATTTAAATCTCCAAATGTCCGGGATAATCAGCCCCAAATCTGCCAAACAAGAAGACGACGATACAGAACTAGATCAACTGTTTGAAAACCCAGAAGAAAATGACGAAAATAAAAATAATCAAGGTCGTCATCACTATTGGGAATCACAACATGAAGCAGAGTCTACTTCCGCAAGCAGAACAGAAGAATCCAGAAAAATTCGGCAGACATTTTTGAAGTTAGCAGAAATCTTTCACCCAGATAAAGTACAAGACAGTGAAACTCATAAGTCTCATACAGAAATCATGAAAGAAATCAATAAAGCCTACCAAGAAGGAGACTTAGCAAGACTTTTAGAAATTGAACGTCAGCATCAATTAGGAGAATCTATTGATAGCAATAGTGAAGATGATTTAACTCGTAGATGTAACAATCTAGAACAACAGAATGAAATTCTTAAAACTCAATATGAGAAATTAAAACAAGAACTACGTCTAGCTAAAAATACCCCTGAAGGAACAATGGTTTCTGATTCTCGCAAAGCCGCAAAACAAGGAATTAATTCTGTTGATTTAATGTTAGAAACTTTAGAATCTCAGATTAATATCATTGTTGATATTCGTGATTTTATCAAAGATTTTAGAGAACAGAAAATTACTATTAAAGAATTTCTTGCAGGTCCCCCAAGTTTGCGCTCATCGAGAGAGGATATGATAGAAGAACTGCTAGAAGAGATGATGCAAGAATTAGGGGGAGTAATTATTTTTTAAAATAAGATTTTTTAGCTTTAGTCTGTAATTGGAAATAAAGTCTAATGTTTCAAAAGTAAATCATTAAACTCGCGCAAAATCTTTCCATAATTATCTCCTGCAACCAAAAATAAATCATTATGATTTGCTGTTTCTACCCACAAATAAAGTTTAGGTGAATTGACAGCAGCAAATAATTTTTTACCATGAGCAAAAGGAATAATTTCATCTGATTTACCATGTATCACCAACACAGGAGATTTTACTTTTTTGATTTTATCCAAATTGGTAAACTTATCAAAAGGTAAAATTGGGAAAGGTACAACAACCCGAAAAGCTGAAGTAAAAGCACTTTCAAGAATTAAACCCGCTACAGGTTTTCGTACCGCTAAATCTACTGCTGAACCACCCCCAACTGAACGCCCAAAAACAATAATTTTCTCTGGTTTAATCTTTAAATCTTCAATTAAATAATTGTAAGCAGTTTCAATATCTTGATAAGCATGATTTTCTGTAGGTGTTCCTTCACTCGTACCATAGCCGCGATAGTCATAAGCAAAGACACTAAAACCTAAATCGCGTAATTTTTTTAATATTTCTTTGATATCTCCCAAATCTTCCGCATTCCCGTGGACATAAAGAATTGTGTATTTAGCTTGATTGTTTGGTAAATATACTGCTGAAATTTGCTGTTTTCCCCTCGTCTTCAGCTTGATAATGTCTTTTGTATCTTCATAGCTAGACGGTTGAGGCAGAAAGATCATACTATCTGCCCGAAAATATACATAGACGGCAAACAAAGTGTAGATGAAAATTAAAGATTTGAGCATCCGTTTCCAGGTAAAATCACCAATTAGCAGTTTTTTTAGTCGCTGTTTATCCATGTCTAAGTGTAAAATTGATGTATATTGTAATGATTATAAGTATGATATGCTGGTGTACATCTACTAATTTGCCAGAGCGTGAATATTCTAGCTTGTATGTACTTATGTACAAGTAAATTATTACCCTTCCGTTGGCGCACGTCTCCTAAAAGGGTCAATTAAGCAAAAGATACAAATTTTAAAAATTACCTATTACCATGTCTATAGATTTTACTGTGGTTATTCCCACATACAACGGAGCAATTCGTTTACCCGAAGTTCTGGAAAAATTGCGAAATCAAAGAGAAGTAGAAAATATTAGCTGGGAAATTGTAGTTGTCAATAATAACAGCACAGATGCTACAGAAAAAGTAATTCAAGAATATCAAGCGAACTGGAATCATCCTGTACCCTTGCGCTACTGTTTTGAAACTCAACAAGGATGTTCTTTCGCCCGACAAAAAGGTGTAGAAGAAGCTAAAGGAGAACTAATTAGCTTTTTAGATGATGATAATCTACCAGCGCTAAACTGGGTAAAATCTGCATACACATTTGCACAAGAACATCCAAAAGCAGGTGCATTCGGTAGCAGAATTTATGGTGCATTTGAAACCAAGCCACCAGCAGAAATTCAATCAATCATTTTTTATTTGGCTCTTGTCGATAGAGGCTCAGAACCTCTGATATATGAACCACGCAAAACAGGACTTCCTCCTGGTGCTGGATTAGTTGTTCGTCGGGACGTTTGGAATCAATGTGTTCCTTCTCAGCTAGTTTTACTTGGTAGAGCGGGAACATCTTGGATGGCAACTGGTCAAGATTCAGAAGCATTATTGTATATTCATAATGGCGGCTGGGAAATTTGGTATAACCCAGCAATGGAGATTGAACACGTCATCCCATCATCACGATTAGAGAAAACTTATCTGATGCGGTTGATGAAAATTATTGGTTTAGGCAGATTTTATTTAAGGATGTTATCACTATCATGGTGGCAAAGACCTTTTGCTTTTTTAATTTATTTAGTAAGTGATTTATGCAAGGTAATATTACATTATTTTCGTTATCGAGAAGTTTTAAATAGCCATGTTGCTGCTGCTTATCAGATGGAACGTCTAAAGGCAACTCTAATTAGTCCTTTCTATTTATTTCGTTTAAAAATTAGCAATTACCTAAAATTACTGTGAGATAATTTATGTCCAATATAATATCTGTAATAATTCCTGTTTTTAATGGACAAACTACAATAAAAGAGACAATTCATAGTATTTTAGAACAAACTTTTACTGATTTTGAGTTAATCATTATTAATGGTGATTCAAGTGATTCAACACTAGAAATTGTTTCTCATATCCAAGACCCCCGAATCAAAATATTTTCTTACCCAAGAGCTAATGTTGCAGTTAATCGTAATCGGGGTTTTCATCATTCCTGTGGTGAATTTATTACTTTTTTAGATGCAGATGACCTATGGACTCGTGATAAACTGGAATCACAATACACTGCATTTCAAGAAAATCCTCAAGCTGGAGTTGTTTATAGTTGGAGTCATCGTATAGATGAGAATGGAAAATTTTTACGCAAATGTTCCTCTGTCTATTGGATGGGTGATGTTTATGAGAAGCTATTGTTAGATGATTTTATTGGTAGTGGGTCCAATGTCATGATTCGCAGAGATATCTTTACTTTAGTAGGTGGTTTTGATGAATCTTTAACAAATGCTCAAGATACTGATATGTGGTTACGCTTATCAGCAATCACAGATTTTATTTGCGTACCAAAAGCTCAAATTTTATATCGTATGGTGCCAAATTCTATGTCCTCTAACATTTTAGGACTGGAGAAATCAAACCTACAGGTTATTCACCGTGCTTTCACTCATCAGAAAGCTGAATCTTATCAAAATCTCAAACCACAAGCAATAGCTAATCTCTACAAATATCTCTGTTACAAGGCTTTAGATGCATCTCCTGGAAAACAAAATACCTTAGTTACAACCAGGTTTATATTGATAGCTGTCATTACAGATCCTAGCCTTTTAATAAAACCTATAATTTGGAAAGCAACTTTGAAACTTTTGGTAATGACTTTACTTCCTCCTATTTGGGTAAATGTATTGTTTACTAAATTTCCTCGTTTCTCAAATACCAGTACTTTCTTAGGATATGAAAAAACTGTTTAGTTAAATTGCTAAGTAAATTAGCAAAATATAATCATGATCTCTGTAGTTATTCCCGTTTATAATGGTGAGAAAACAATTAGAGAAACTATTGAATCAGTCCTCACCCAGAACTTTAAAGATATAGAAATTATAGTAATAAATGATGGTTCAAATGATTCAACACTAGAAATTATTAAAAGTATTGCGGATTCACGAATACAGATATTTACATACACTAATGCAGGTTTAGCCGCTAGTCGGAATCGGGGAATTTACCACGCTAGTGGCGAATATATTTCCTTTATTGATGCAGATGATTTATGGACACCTGATAAATTAGAGTCTCAATGGCAAGTTTTACGAGAAAACCCTGCTTCTGCTGTAGCTTATAGCTGGACTGATTATATAAATGAATCAGGAAAAATATGCAAATCAGGTCGTAGAATAATAGCTAATGGAGAAGTTTTTGAGCAGCTTTTACTATTTAATTTTTTAGAGAATGGTTCTAATCCTTTAATTCGTACTCAGGTTTTCAAAGAGATTGGTGATTTTGATGAATCACTTTTAGCTTCAGAAGATAGAGATATGTGGTTGCGTTTAGCAGTTAACTATGAATTTGCTTGCGTCGAGAAAGTACAAATATTATATCGAATATCTCCAAATTCAATGTCTGCTAACTTGAAAAAACAAGAAGTAGAAACATTGAAAGTTATTGAAAGATTTTTTGCTCACCCAAAGGCTGCATCTTTACAACACCTAAAAAAATATAGTCTTTCTTATCTATATAAATACCTTTTATTTAAAGCTCTAGAAACACCAGTGGAACTACAGCAAAGTTGGAAAGCTACACAATTCTGGTGGAAATGTGTTAAGAACGACCCATCTGTACTCAAACAGAGACGAGTCATGTTGATAGCACTAGTAAAAATTGCTTTTCCTGAAATAATTAACGTAGTCAAAAAAATAGCAGCTACTTCTAGAGAAAGAAACTGAGAAACAATCGCTTCGAGGAATTAGAGGATGTCTGAGAAGTGTGAGATGTCATGCTGTAGCTTGCTTCCTGTCAGATATGCAGTACCAATGAAGTGTACGGATAATGCCAACACAGAGCCTGCTAGAGGCTATAGCATCTCACAAATTAACGGACAATAGAGGAGATTCGTTGCTTTCCTTCGGAACCTCTGCTCCACTCAGAATGACAAAATATACCTTTTTCTTACTTTTTCAAACATCCTCTTAGACTGTTGGTTGAGTGTTCACGCCTTAGCACAACTACAAATCAGGCTGAGTTTTACAAAGAAGGAGAGGATCTAGCAAATCACAAACCCTAATTTTTGCTGTAAAGCGCCTAAAATAAAAAGGTTGTACTCAAATAATAATCTGGAGATATTTTGTTATGTCCCGTCGTTGTGAACTCACTGGTAAAAAAGCTAATAATGCAATGGCAGTTTCCCACTCCCATCGTCGCACAAAGCGTCTGCAACAGGCCAACCTGCAAAATAAGCGGGTATGGTGGGCAGGTGGCAATCGTTGGGTGAAACTGAAATTGTCTACCAAAGCTATCAAAACCCTGGATACAAAAGGTTTAGAAGCTATGGCAAAAGAAGCCGGTATCAACCTCAACCAACACTAAAATATTAGCCCTATCGTAGGGTGGGTTAGGTACAGCCGTAACCCACCATTAACAACCAACAATATAACTAAACCGCGTCTAATTTGAAACCCATAGTTTTTTCTTAATCGGGTTTTATTCCTAAATCCTATACTGTTCACTAGTCTTCAATATAAGTTTTGGCGTTATTATACTGCAAACTGGTAAAATCTGGACTTATGTCATACTGAGCGTAGCGTGACGACGCAGGAGTCATACGCCACGCTGCGCTATCAGAATGACACTTGTGAACTGTTTTTAGTATAATAGAAATTAATTTGCTTAACTGAAACGTCAAACTTTTCAAATGCAGACTTAACTGAAGCATTGCATCTATCTAAAATAGAAATCTCCGAAAAAAATGTAGAGAAGTTCCATAGAAAGTCTCTGCAAGGGTTTTGGATGACGTAATATTTTAATTTTAAAATTCAGTATATAGAAACTGTGTATACGCTTTTACTGTACCAATTATGATGTATCACAATAAAAATTTCTACAGTGATATCTTTTCTTGACAATCTGGGTATTCTATACTTGTCATGTTAATAATAACTTTATGAACCTAACTTAAATTCTTTTTTTTACGTGAAATTACCGGGAAGATGCTACAATTTGATAGATATGAATTTCAAAATTCAGTATTTCCCAGATGAATGCCAAGATTTCAACAATGTTATAACTTAAACTAGTGTTCTCAGTGACTCTCTACTAGACTCGCAAGTCAGCACATAACAAACACAGTTGGCATAAAAATAAACCTGAATTGTGTCTGTAAGACAATGTTAATAGACACAACTATCAATATCGAAAAAGCTAAAAATACGCGCCCAATAATTACTTGACAGGGGAAGCAGCTATGTCTCGAAAACGTCAGCCAGTCAAGGCTATCACTAGAATATCTAAAAGATTTATTCGTAAATTCTTATACAAAGCTAAAAAACAAATTATTTGGCTACTCAGAGCTATTTTTAGCTTCAACAGAAAACGAGAATCTGCCAATGCTGGTTTCGTGTTGCCAACAGTAGCAATGGTATCTATAGTAGTGGTGCTACTGACTACTGCTATTATGTTCCGGTCATTTGAACGAGCAAAAAACGCCAGCAATGTCCGTGTCAATGAAGCAGTCGTGAGCGCTTCATCACCTGCACTAGATAGAGCCAGAGCCAAAATTAGTAAGCTATTTGCAGATAAATCTTTACCAAGAGCTACACCGGCTGACGATGCACTTTATAACACTCTAATAGATAAGATTCCACAATTTACTTTTGGTGATGAAACAAAACTAAAGTTGACTTATGGTACGGAGACATTAGAAACTGCATGGAAATTTCCTGTTGATACAGATAATAATGGGAAATTTGACAGCTATACACTTTATGGGATCTACTTTAAAAATCCCCCTGTAGATGGTGGTCAATACAGCCGTGCCAGGACTCCTTTAGAAGCCAGAACCCCACCAATGGTAGAAGGAACTTTGGATGATGCCTGTGGTGTTAATACAAGTGCAAATTTGATTGGCAATACAGGTTGGGTTAAACAAAATGGTCGGTTGAAAAAATCGCTTTTTGTTTATACTGCCACTGTTCCGATTACCAGTTCACAGACAGGCGATTTCGAGAAAAATAAAGGTAATAAAGGCTTTTCTGCCTTAGAGTATCAACAAGATCGGGTGCAAGATACGCCTAATAATAAAGCAGTTGTTTATGAAGATGACCTAGAAATAACTCCTGGTGACAGCTTTAATCTTAATGGCAGTATCTTCACTAACAGTAATTTAATTACTGGTTATAGTTCAGGTGGGATCAGATTATTTCAAATCAGCAGTCCAGCTTCCTGCTTTTACGAAGCTAAAAACGCTAAAATTACTGTTGGTGGGAACTTAGGTGATAACAGATTTATAAATGATGGTGCAACTAAGGACACAAAAGTTGATTTATTTAATGGCAAGGGAACGAACCCCATAGAGAATACAACTATTTCATCAAAATCAGTAAATGAAACGGATAATGCTAAATTGTTTTACAACAATTTAGCTTATGAACAACGGATTAATAAATTAGTAACTACCCAAATGGGTAATGGTAAAACTGACCCAGAAGAAGTTATTAATGGAATTGCAAAAGAAAAGTTGAAGCAGGGTTATGTTGACACCGACTTCGATATAGTTAGACAAAAACAACTGAGACTCTATTTTAAAAAACGTACCCGTCGAGTACCTTATAAGGAAGTTAAATTTGGCAGCGAGAATGCTGATATTACTGCTGCTCCCACTCCACTGCTAGAAAATATTGGTACTGATAATCTACGCCCCAATGATAAATGGATTTATCCCACTGACCCTGCTGATGGCATAACTGTTGGTAGTAATTACACTAAATTACCATTAAAGACTACTGGTACATCACTTGAACCAAAGGCAACAGAACCAAAAAAAGTCAAAGAGGATGGTGGGAAAGAGGGAAATTTAGGTGACAGGATTCTTGTTGGTAATAACTTACCAGAACTCTGGTGGGATGACAATAAAAAGACTTTTGTAGGCCCTGGTGTGGAAGAAACTCAGGACATTAAAGGTATTAAATGGAATGCAGGAGATACCACTAAAACTCGGACTCGGCACACCTATGTAGAGACATTGGTTGATGTTGGCTCTACAGAACGTGATGGAGAGTGGGAATCCGCAGCAGCGCAGATACCTAAAGATGTGACTGAACCATTAGGTGGGTTGCGAGTTGTAACTGGTGCAGGTATTTATTTGAACAAGGGTGGTACTCCTAGCAGCTTCACTTCAACTGATAAAGAAATTTGGCCGGATACAAAGCCAGTACCGCAAGCGCCAGAACCCACGAATAAGACGATCAAACCTTACTGGATGTATGACTATCTCTCTACAGATGCTTCTCAATACGCTAGTGTCACGTTCACTTGGCCAGGCCTTGCTACCGCCGATGACAAAAAGCCGTACTTGCAGATGCGGGCTACAGCTGTTTATCACTATAAGCAAACTGGTTACAGTCCAACCAATCCAAAACCTATAGCTTGTGTTAGTAGCTTTTATGTTCCTACTAACAGCACTACAGCAAAAAATCAACCTACATACAACAGTAAGACATTATCTTGGAATTCTGCTACTGATGGTTTATCCAATAACGGTATAGTTTATGGAGCGCCAAGCAAGGCTTCAAGTGATTATACAAGCGTACTAACATACCAGTCTCAGTTAAAATATCCCAATGGACGTTTGATAGATGATGGCATACTAGCCACAGCTATAAAAAAATCAAAAGATAGTAAGCCTTTAAAGCTGTCAGAACAATCTGCACTGGATGCTCAGATTTGCGCTCTCCAGATTTTAGACGGTAGTATTGGTGATCCTACAGAAACTGTGATTCCTCACGGTGCAATTAGAGAAATTGCCTTTTTAGATGCAAGACAGATTAAGCAAATTAGTTTAGATACAACAACCACAAATTATGATCTGCCAATCAAAGACAGACAACCTTTAGAAATTAGATCAACTGTATTAGACCTGGATCTATTAAGAGGTAAAAAGATTGGTACGGCTACACCAGCGCAGGAATACTTACTACCCAATAGTGGTATTATATATGCTACTCGTGATGATGCTCTGCCAGATGCAAGTGCAGGTGATCCATCATTAAGTCCTGTAGACTACAAGCTTGATACTACACGCCGTCCGAATGGGATTATGCTCGTTAATGGTTCTAAACTTGGGCGTGAATCAAATTACCGGGATGCAGAAAAGGGTTTAATTTTAGCTACCAATTTGCCTGCATATATTAAGGGTGACTTTAATAAACATCAAAACCCTAGTGGTGTTGTCCAAGAAGAGTTTACAGATATAATAAATGACAAGTCTTGGACAACTACTACTTTTTACACCAATCGAACTAAAGCGAAACTCAATTCCAACTTTGCCTGTCGTGAAAAAGATCCTCGTTTGAAGGACTGCACTGTGGGTGATGAATGGCGACCTGCTACTGTGTTATCAGATGCTATTACCTTACTATCTGGCAATTTTAAAGAAGGTTTCCGTGATGAAGGAGACTATGACTGGAACGATAGCTATACTGCACCAGTAACACTACCTACTGGTTTATCAAAAACTAATAGCTACGTACCACTTGCTAAATGGCCTGATAGTACGGGTAAACCGAGGTACTTTAGTTCCTATCTGAACAACTTTGTTACACCAATTGTTCTCAGGACTGTACCCGGTTCATATTTGACGGAAGTTTGCACTGCAATAAATAAAGCAGATTGTAGCGATCCTACAAAAGTAAAAGATGTATGGACAGTCCAAACAGCTTGTGGTGGAGGTGGAGGAAATACTTATTGGAATGGTAAAATTTTAGGTAAGAATGGAGGACTTAAATTAGTTGATGGAGTTGTAACGAAGGTTGCTAATTCTCGAATCAAAACAGGATATGTGTTTGAAAATCCGTCAGAATTTGGGGTAGAAAATAAGAAAGATAGCCCAAAATGTTTTGCTGATGATGCTCCTCGCCGATTAGCTTTAGTGAGAAATCAAACTGATGGCAAACTGGTATCACCACTTAAGGTTTTAGGTGTTAATAAAAGTGGCGATGTGCAAATATTTAATTTTCCCAATCCTGGTAGTGATATTATGCCACCATTTGGAGATATATCCATACCTTGGTTAAACCCGACTACTTTCAAAGCAAACGGTGAAATTGACAAACTAGAACCCATCTTACAGCTTAGACAGCCGATGGCTGTTGATCCTCTAGACGCGACTAATAACGATAATTTATCGCCCAGTAACGGAAACAAAAACTGGTTGCAAGTACCTGCGGCAGACACCACGTTTAATTTAATAGTAGTAACTGGAGATAACCCAGATCGCTATGATGAAGATAAAAACTTAAGAGAGAGCAATGGTGGCTTGCATAATCTAGTTCGCTTTTTAGAAAACTGGAATCCTAGTGGAACGTCTTTCAAGGTAAATATTAGTGGTTCTTTCATGCAGGTGAAAAAGAGTGCCTATGCTACTGGCACCTTCTCTACAGCTTTATCCACAAGTGATAGTAATTTACTGTATAACAACAATATTAGTGATGGGACAGGTACTGGTTATAATCCTCCTGCAAGACAATGGGGTTATGATGTAGCGTTGCTGTCTCAGTCTCCTGACCTCTTTGCCCAAAAATTGGTGTTAACACCACCAGATTTACCAGATGAGTATTACCGCGAAGTTGGTCGAGATGATAAGTGGGTGCAAACCTTGTTATGTGCCAAATCCAAAGATGACAAAGGAACAGCAGATACCAGTGATGATGTTTTTGTCAATGCTGTTGACTCAGATCAACTTCCCTCTGGTTGTGCATCTTAGACTCTGGTAATGAGGTAATTATGAAAAGCAAAAAACAGAAAATTAGTTTGCCTAAAGACAATTCTGGTTTTACGATTATTGAGTCTTTGATGGGAATAGTGGTTGTCTCTATTCTCATGGCAGCTATAGCTCCTGTTCTGGTCATGTCCACAGCTACCCGTGTACAGTCTAAACGGGTAGAACTGGCAGTTAACGCAGCAAAAACTTTCGTTGATGGTGTCAGAACAGGCTCAATTTCAGCACCAACAAAAGCAATTTCTCTTGATCCTTTAGATGACACTAAAACATTAAGACCTCTCAGCGAGAATCTAGTTACTGCTCTAACTATGCCAGTTCCTACAGCTAGTTCTACAGATTTATACTGCTTTAAGGAAGGTAACATCGCTGCGACTACTACAACAGCTTGTAAAGAAAATCCTTATCGGCAGTTTTACATCCAAGCTGCTCAGATTAAGGTCAAAGATGCTGATGCGGATAATGGTTATCGTTTAGCGATTCGGGTTTATAGAACCGACATTAATTTTAGCAAAACCGTAAAAGCTAGCAATAATGCGACAAAAAGCACGGCTTCAACTGTAACTGCTTCGATGGGCGATGCACAAGTGCCACTAGTAGAAATGACTACGGACATTGCCAATAGAAATACATCATTTAAGGCTTTGTGCGATCGCCTGGGTCCTGCATCTGGTACAACCTGTAGTGAATAACAGTTACTCAGTCCATTGTTATTGTTGAACACAAAAGACGTGTGTATCTCTATAGGAATCCTATTTGAATTTTGAAAAACTCTTTCTAATATGCAGTCAAGGAGAGTCTAAATAATAATGCTGAAAACTTTAAAATTCTTACTCAAAAATCAACTTAAAATCTCTAGTATCCCTACAACCAATGATGGGTTTACCATGATTGAATTGTTAGTAGCGATGGTGATAGCCTTTTTGATTCTCACACCATTGCTGGGTTTCATGGTTAATATCTTGAATACAGACAGACAAGAGCAAGTAAAGGCAAATTCTGAGCAAGAAATTCAATCAGCACTCAACTATATTGCTCGTGACTTACAACAGGCAATATATATTTATGATGCAGAAGGCATTAAGACCATTAAAAGCCAGTTGCGTTATCCCAGTGATGCAGATAAAGTTCCATTGTTGGTTTTTTGGAAAAGAGAAGCTGTGAACCAAGCTGTAGAAGCTAAAGATGGGACTAAAGATGATACTTTTGTATATTCCTTGGTGTCATACTACTTAATTAAAGATAATAGCTCTACATGGTCAAAAGCTGCCCGCATCGCTAGATGGCAAATTAAAAATGGTGTAATAACTGCTGATGGTGTTGCCTGTACAGGCTATACTGCCAAATATTTCAGTGCTGAAACCTGTCCCAGTGCAGGTTTTGCCTCATTTCAGTTTGCTGAAGGTGAAAAAATAGATTCAGGGATGACAAATTGGAAAAAAGCTACAGGTGTAAATTATACAGCTAATGCTGATGCACTGATTGACTATATTGATTCAAGCGCAGATACAGCACCAACGGCAAATTGTCCCCCTGACTCAGTAACGCCTAGTATTACATGGTCGAAAATCACACCAGCTACTTTAGAAGCAACAGGAAATATTGCCAAAATGACTGGCTTTTATGCTTGTGTTGATAAAGTTAATACCACCGCTCAGGTATTTATTCGAGGCAATGCACTGGCTCGGCTTGATGATAACAACACAAACAATCTGAATTATAGTAACAGTAAAAAGACTTACTTCCCTACAGCAAATATTAGAGTTGCCGGAAGAGGGTATCTGTATCGCTAAATACTAACCGTAACTGGAGAGGATTAATAATGACTACTAATTATCTAAGAACAAGGTCTAAATATACTCCTCAGCAAGATACAGGTTTTACCCTGATAGAAATGCTTGTAGTGGTAGTTATGATAGGTATTCTTTCCGCAATTGTAGCTCCTAGCTGGTTGGGATTTGTCAATCGGCAACGTTTAAATAAAGCTCATGAAGAGGTAGTAACAGCGATAAAACAGGTGCAGGAAGAAGCGAAAAAGAAAAAAGTTAGCTACAGCATCAGCTTGCGAAAAAATACTACCACACAGGCTTTTGAGTTTGCTATTTATCCTACTAAAAAGTCTAATGGTACGGTTTTACCTACTTCAGAAATAACGACTTGGCAAAAATTGGGGGCAGATACAGGACTTAATGCCAAGCAATTTTTGTTGGGTTCAAATATTACCGACGCTGCAAAAGAAAACACTGCTGCTTCTACTTCTCTATCCTACAGTTTGACTGCACCAGCAAAAATAACATTTGATTACATGGGGAATTTACCAAATGCCAACTTTGGAACAGTACCAACAGGCTCTACAGAAGCACCAGGCTTAAAAGTTGTGGTGGCTTTACCTAGTCCTAGTAATTCTGCATTACCTAGTAGTATGAAGCGATGTGTGATTATCAAAACTCTTCTTGGTTCTATGATCACCCAGAAGGATGACAAGTGTAGTTAGATGGTTTTGTAATAGAAATTTATAAAATTACAGTATAATTACGGTATATAACAAGTTACCATAAGTAGGATGATGAAGCTAATAGTGGTAGTTTTTGTGTAAATTTTAAAAAAACTGCGCTACTTCAATTTATTGTTTGAAAACAATGAATAATTGTGTTGATTTTACTGTGGCGATTCCCACCTACAACGGTGAAAAGCGGTTGTCGGAACTGCTAGACAGGTTAAGAAGTCAAATTAATACTGAGAATATATCTTGGGAAATTGTTGTTATTGATAATAATAGTACAGATAACACGGCTAAACTTGTTCATACTTATCAAAAAAATTGGCAATGTCCCTATCCTTTAAAGTATTGCTTTGAAGCCAAGCAAGGGGCAGCTTACGCTAGGAAAAAGGCAGTTGTAGAAGCTAAAAGCGAGTTAATAGGATTTCTAGATGATGATAATTACCCCAATGCTGATTGGGTGGCAAAAGCTTATAGTTTTGCTCAAAAGTATCCCCAAGCTGGGGCATATGGTAGCCAAATTCATGCTGATTGGGAAGTAGACCCACCTGAGAATTTTCAAAGAATTTCTCCATTTTTAGCAATTACCGAGCGAGGTAATTTACCTCTGCTGTATGAATCTAGAAAAAAGATATTACCACCTTCTGCGGGGTTAGTTGTTCGTAAACAAGCGTGGCTAGAAAGTGTACCAGAACAACCTATTTTAACTGGTAGAGTTGATGGTAAAATGCTGACAAGTGAAGATTTAGAAATGTTGGCTTATATCCAAAAATCTGGTTGGGAAGTTTGGTATAACCCGGAAATGGAAATTTATCATAAAATACCTAGTTTTCGTTTAAAAAGAGAATATTTAATTCCATTTTTCAGGGGTATTGGACTAAGCCGTTATGTGACTCGGATGGTGAATGTACAACCTTGGAAGAAACCAATTTTTTCATTAGTCTATATGCTTAATGATTTGCGTAAAGTCTGTTTACACTTAATTAAATATGGGACTAGATTAGAAAGTGATTTAGTTGCATCTTGTGAAATGCAACTATTTTTAAGTAGTTTGGTGAGTCCTTTATATCTTTGGAAGCATGGTTATTTGTAGTGATTAGGACTGGCATTTTAACGATTTTGCAAAACATTCACTCAATTTGATTATGCAAAGTATATGGCGGTTCTCTGTTGGATACAATGCAATCGAGCAATCGAGGGCGGGGAGACCCCGCCCCTACAGCCCTTTCAAGGTGACTAACGGAAATACATTGTTTCGGCGCTATCATCTTGAATCCTCCGCTCATATTTTGGTTTTTTGAAGGTTGAAACAACCAAGACATAGTTGTAAATTTTTTCAACCACCTACTTAATCTGTTGTTGAGACTAATGCTTTCTTTATGAAGATTTCATATTTAAATTAACTTAAGCAAGTGAATATATTAGGTATGAAAAATATATAGCTATGACGAATGAATACAAGGTGCAAATACTCTTTTGACAAATCTATTAGCGGATTTACTTTGCTAGAAAATTTAGTTGTTGTGTTTGTAATTGGCATATTATCAGCGATCGCAGCTCCTAGTTGGTTAGGTTTTGTGAATATTCGGCGTTTGAACGTTGCACAAGGTCAAGTTTACCAAGCAATGCGCGAAGCTCAAAACCAAGCTAAAAAGGAGAAATTGACATGGCAAGCTAGTTTTAGGGAACAAAATAGTATTGTCCAATGGGCTATTCATCCTGCAACAGTTAGCCCCAGTAATGCTGTATGGAATAGTTTAGATTCTAGTGTCCGCTTAGATAATGAAACAAATTTGGATCTTGTCAATAATGTTCGGCAGATTCAATTTGATTATATGGGTAGTGTAAAACTTCAACAATTAGGGAGAGTGACTTTATTTAGTCAGTCTGGTGGAACAGCAAAGCGTTGTGTGATAGCTTCTACTATTTTAGGGGCAATGCGAACGGCCAAAGATCGTCCTACTGCTCAAGATGGTAAATTTTGTTATTAAAATAATATCTAAATAAACTCAGTATATTGTGTTGAAATCACCAACTAACGATAAACAGCACCTGATTATTTTTACCCGCTATCCAGAACCAGGGAAGACAAAAACCCGGATGATACCTGCTTTGGGTGATGTTGGTGCGGCTAATCTGCAAAGACAGATGACAGAATATACTATCAAGCAGGTAAAAGAATTACAAAAAACATCGGCTGTAACTGTGGAAGTGCGGTTTGCGGGTGGTAACTTGCAACTGATGCAAGATTGGTTGGGGTTAGATTTGATTTACAATTCTCAAGGAGAGGGTGATTTAGGTGAACGAATGGCGCGATCGCTTGCCGATGCTTTTGACAAGCGTGCAGAATATGTCATTATCATTGGGACAGACTGTCCTGGAGTGAATTCACAGATTTTAGCCACAGCTTTTGAGCAACTCAAGTCTTTTGAACTTGTACTTGGCCCTGCAATTGATGGTGGTTATTATTTAATAGGGTTGCAGCAACCAATCCCAGAGCTATTTTTTCAAATCGAGTGGGGAACGGCTCAAGTATGCCAACAAACTATAGAAATTGCCGAGAAACTTAATTTATATTCTGTATACTTACCTACACTGGCTGATGTAGACCGTCCAGAAGATTTACCCGTTTGGGAACAAACCCTGATGGGAAATGTCGAAAGATGAGACTCAGTATTTTTTAGCGACAACACCCATAACAGCTACTATTGTGGTATAGTTTGAAACCGAATATCGCAGTAGATAAAGTGAAAAATTCATGCACCAACAGGGTTTTACTGCTTTACGGGCTGATAACAATAAGCCCATTTTGACTACTGCGGTATAATCTTTCTTAGCTTTTTATAGTTGGATACTCACATAGAAAGGATGGTGAAGCCCACAGTGAGGCAGATAAGTCTGCTCGGTTTTATGCTCCAAGAGTTGTAACTTTATATATAGCCAACAATTTTATTCACAACAAATTTACAAAAATATGGTTAACCGCGCTGCTGCCTCAAATACTTCACTCACACTCAAAGTTGTGGGAATAATCTGCATTTTGTCTTTTTTCGTTGATTTTCTGATCCTGTTGTTAGGCTTCAGTCCCACTAATAAGCAATCACAAATTGGCTTGGCAACAGCCCTAGTTGACCGAGGAATTGTGCCGCTAGTTGGATTAGGAATGCTATTTGCTGCATATTGGTTTGATGGGGCTGAAGATCGCCCACGAGGTATAGATTTAAGACTTCCATCCTTAATACTCTCAAGCATCTTAGGATTGATGTTTTTGCTGATTTTTCCTCTGCACCTTAATAACGTGCGGCAAGCCAGCACACAAACTGTAAAAGACATCTCCCAACAAGCCCAACAAGCTGAAAACCAACTTAACAGCCAGTTATCCCAATTTGAAGCCCAACTCAACAACGATCAGGCCAAAGCTCAATTAGAGCAAGCGAGAATCCAAGCTAAAGCTAGGTTTGGTGAACTAATTAAAGATGAGCAGAGATATAAGCAAGCACTTGAAAACCCCCAACTTCCCGCAGAACAAAAAGAATTACTCAAGAAATTTAAAGCCAATCCCCAAGAGCTTGATAAATTTATTGCTCAACAAACAGATCCTAAAGAAGTTGCTAATCAAAGACTGAGCGAAATTCGCCAACGCAAAGAAACAGCAGAAAAAGAAGCTAAAGATAATGCTTGGAAATCTGGACTGCGGATTGGTTTGAGCAGTTTGTTGTTGTCTATTGGTTATATCATCATTGGTTGGACAGGATTAAAAGGTATGGGTACTTTACAAGGTAGTAAACGTAAGGTTCCAGTGCGTTAATCTATGGCGCATTCAGCAGTATATTAGCGGTTGTCTGTTGGATGTAATACAATTGAGGGCGGGGAAACCCCGCCCCTACAGGTTTGGTGATGACAAACTGTACCTCACTGATATGAAAACTGCTATAAGAATCATTGCTACAAGCTAATTAATAGGTTTAGTAAAATCTCTATAAAATCAGAAATGTTCTCAATTTACATACTTACATATAACGAAGAGTTAGATATTGCTGCTTGTATAGAATCAGCTATGTTATCTGATGACATCATAGTTGTAGATTCTTGTAGTAGCGATCGCACTATAGAAATTGCCAGTGGTTATCCTATTCGAGTCATTCAACACCCTTTTGAAAGTCACGGGAAACAACGCACCTGGATGCTAGAGTCAGTTCTTCCCAAACATGAATGGGTGTACATTCTCGAAGCCGATGAGCGCATGACACCAGAACTTTTTGCTGAATGTGTCGCCGCAACTCAAAACCCAGATTACATCGCTTACTACGTTGCGGAAAGAGTGATGTTTATGAATCGTTGGATTCGTTATAGCACCCAATATCCTCGCTATCAATTGCGTCTTTTCCGTCATGGTAAAGTTTGGTTTACAGACTACGGTCATACGGAACGGGAAGTTTGTGATGGTGCAACCAGCTTTTTAAAAGAAACCTATCCCCATTACACTTCTAGCAAAGGTTTGAGCCGCTGGCTGGATAAGCATAACCGTTATTCTACAGATGAAGCTACAGAAACTTTGTATCAATTAGAAAATGGGGATGTGAAATGGCGAGATTTGTTTTTTGGCAAATCGGAAGTAGAAAGACGACGCGCCCTTAAAGATTTATCATTGCGTGTACCAGCTAGACCAGTGATACGCTTCTTGTATATGTATTTTTTCCTGGGTGGCTGCTTAGACGGACACCCTGGGTTAGCTTGGTGTACTTTGCAAGCATTCTATGAATACTTGATTTTGCTGAAAGTTTGGGAAATGAAATATAACAGGAGTCAGGCTTCGCCGTGAGCGTCAGCGGCTCGAGTGAGCCTTCGCCGAACTCCGAACGGAGTCAGGAGTCAGCCCTATGGCTAACGCCACGCTACGCTATCGGCTTGTCTTCGACACACTACGTGAACGCTCAGGGCAAGGAGTCAGCCCTTCGGCTTCGCTCAGGGCAAGGAATCAGGAGTAGAACCCTTTTTTGGTCGGAGTTGCAGCATTTTTTTTATAATTGTGAGCATCTGGTGATATGGCGCGTTAGGATTAGTAATACCTAAGAAACTTGCAACAATCATTTACAGGTTTTATAAAGAAAAGTAACACTATTAAAGATTAACCAACCAATATTATGGTTGGTATACGTCTATTTGCAGGTTAATAGGGACTGATTATTAAGGACTTGCTAACAACTCTTAACTTAATACCCAGAAATCAATGGTGTGGATAACAATCACAACAATTTGACTAACCGAAAAAAGGAGAATAGGGGCTTGGTAATTGAACGCCTAAAACAGGACTTCAAAAATGACCTGATTGCTGGTTTGTTAGTGGTAATTCCCCTAGCGACTACAATCTGGCTGACCATTACTATTGCCAGTTGGGTAGTTAATTTTCTCACCAAAATCCCCAAACAGGTGAATCCCTTTGATGGTCTGCATCCTATATTAGTCAATGTACTTAATTTAGTAGTTGGACTAGCTGTACCACTACTAAGTATCCTGATCATTGGCTTAATGGCTCGGAATATAGCTGGTAGGTGGCTGCTAGATTTTGGTGAGCGGTTATTGCAAGCAATTCCTTTGGCAGGTCAGGTATATAAAACCCTCAAACAATTACTGGAAACTTTACTCAAAGATTCCAATGGTAAATTTCGGCGTGTAGTTTTATTAGAATATCCTAGACGGGGAATTTGGGCGATCGCATTTGTCACTGGTGCAATTAGCAATGACATCCAAGCACAGATGAATCGTCCCATGTTGAGCGTCTTCATCCCCACAACCCCCAACCCTACCACCGGATGGTATGCAGTAGTTCCAGAAGACGAAGTAGTCAACCTCTCACTATCTGTAGAAGAGGCTTTCAAAATAGTTGTCTCTGGTGGGATTGTTGCCTCTAATGCACCCATAGCCCCCTTAGTTTTACCAAAATCAATATCACCCCTTGAAACTAAACAGCAGGTGATGCCTGTGGAAGAAAAGTAAAATCATCCGGGTAAACTCATATTGAGTACCAAGTACTGAGTACCGAGTACCGAGTACTGAGTGGTTGAATCTCGTTCCTAATTATTACTTGTTTGTTACTCATCGCTCTGTACTGGCTTTGTGTCTGGCTTTGAATTTAGATCCTGTACCGTATGGCTACGCCACGCAAGCTATCGGAGTTCGGCGAAGGCTCACTCGAGCCGCTGACGCGGTAGTTGAGCGTTCACGTAGTGTGTCGAAGACAAGTCGAAACTCACGGCGAAGTCTCATTTATCTGCTATTTTCTGTAAAATTATTCTTTGAATGTGCAGAAATTGATATGATTATGAGTTTGCCCCTTTTAGTTCATTAATTTTCCTACCAATACCCCACCATCATGCAACCTCGTAAACCCCAACAGATAGCACGCGAATTAGCTTTATTAAGCCTCAGTCAGTTGCCAGTTAACCCCAAGAAATTGGATAAACTGCCAGATGAACAATTAGTAGCCAAATTAGTACTCGGCGCAGTACGCACTCTCACCACAGAAGTGCAAGATACCCTCGATAACGCTGCGGGTGAACTCCAACGCAGTAACGATCGCCTTTTAACTAGCCAAACACGGGCTTCCGACCTGAATACAGCGAGAACCATGCTTCAAGAAGCGATCGCTTGTACCCAAACAGCCATCAATCAATTAGGCACAGCCATTGACTTCCCAGAATTAATTCAGTTAGCCAATCAAGACAAAGAAGTCCGCAATTACGCCAAAGAAATCATCATCACCGTCAACGACAACCGCACTATCATCGATCAATTCATTTCTGAAGCTTTAGTCGATTGGCAAGTCTCTCGTTTAGCGCAAATTGACCGGGATATTTTGCAAATCGCTGTGGCAGAAATGCGATTTATGAGAGTTCCCGCCAGTATAGCCATCAACGAAGCTGTAGAATTAGCGAAACGCTACAGTGGAGATGAAGGACATCGCTTTATTAATGGTGTTCTGCGCCGTGTCACAGAGCAAAAACAAACAGCATAGGATAACATCCTCACTTCACCTGTCCTGAATTTTTTCCAAGTGAGGATAACCCGAAAACCTGCATCCCTAGAAAACGTGGCGAATTAAATTAAACTGAAAATTAATAAGTTACTAAAAATACTGCTGCAATGGTTTTTAATTGGTTCCGCCGTCAACATAACGATACCCCCGATACCCCTGAACAACAGCCACAGGGGGAAACTCCGCCCGCGCCAGAAACGCAGCCAGAACCAGCCGCAGAAACTACACCAGAGACAGAGGACTTGCTGGCGTTTGCTAAAGCGGCTTACAAAAATATTCAGCAAAAACAACAGTCCCAGATCCAAGCACCTGCACCTGTTTCGGAAGATACACCAGAAGTAATTCCTGAAGAAACAGCAACACCTATTATTGAAGAAACTACAGAAATAACTGCAATAGAAGAAATACCTGTTACTGAAGAATTAACTCCAGTAGCTGTTATTGAAGAAACTACAGAAATAGCCGCAATAGAAGAAATACCTGTTACTGAAGAATTAACTCCAGTAGCTGCAATTGAAGGATCAGAAACTTCTGGCACAGAAACGCCAGTCAGTGAAACACAACCAGCCGCCTTATCCTTTTTAGAACGGGCAGCAGCCGAAAGACAAGCCAAGCAAGAAAGATTAATTGCCAACGCCATTGAACTGGAGGAACCAGAGACAACATCAACTCCTTCATCAACTACAACCACAGCAAATGTAGAAGTAGAAATTCCTGAATTAGAATTTGATGATGGCTTTGTGTGGTCAGTTGAAGTGTTGGCAGCCCAAGGAAGAAAGGCTGAAGATGTTTCCATAGAAGAAATTACCTGGCTGAAAAAGTTACGCCAAAGCTTAGATAAAACTCGGCGGAATATCCTCAACCAACTCAAATCAATTGTTGGACAAGGGCCTCTCAATCAAGCTGCTGTAGCAGAAATTGAAGCATTACTCCTGCAAGCAGATGTGGGTGTAGAGGCAACAGATTTTATTATTGATGCCTTACAGAAAAAACTTCTGGATGAAGTGACTCCACCGGAAGAAGCGATCGCATTTCTGAAAAAAATTCTCCGGGATATGCTAGATGCACCAAATCAAGTCGCAGAAAGACCCAGTTTTGCCCCGGATAAAGAAAACCTGACCATTTGGTTAATTACCGGAGTTAATGGGGCTGGTAAAACTACCACAATCGGAAAAATTGCCCATTTAGCCCAAAAATCTGGTTATAAATGCTTAATTGGCGCTGCTGATACCTTCCGGGCTGCCGCTGTAGAACAAGTCAAAGTTTGGGGAAGCAGAAGCGGTGTAGAGGTTATAGCCAATCCAGGCAAGAATACAGATCCTGCCGCAGTGGTATTTGATGCGATCGCCGCAGCCCAATCACGAGGAACCGAATTACTCTTAATAGATACCGCCGGGCGACTGCAAAACAAGAAAAACTTAATGGACGAATTAAGTAAAATTCGGAAAATTATTGACAAAAAAGCCCCAAATGCCCATATAGAATCACTCTTAGTTTTAGATTCTACCTTGGGACAAAACGGACTGCGCCAAGCCGAAGTTTTTTCCCAAGCAGCCCAACTGAGTGGCGTTGTCTTAACAAAGCTAGATGGTACAGCCAAAGGAGGAGTTGCCCTAGCAGTTGTACAGCAACTAGGTTTACCCATTCGCTTTATTGGTGCTGGGGAAGGCATTGAAGACTTGCGCCCATTTTCTAGCTATGAGTTTGTTGAAGCACTATTAAATGGCTAGTGCAGGAAGGCCAGAAGCAGGGGGGAGAAAAAAGTCGTTTTGATTCAGTGAAATTGGATAATTTATTTTGTGGGATGGGCATCCTGCCCGTCCTTGATAATTTGCGGGCAAGATGCCCGCACCACAAGAAACTTTAAGAAACTTTTGGGTATTTTTTTAATTGGAAGTCCCTAAAGTTGGTTTAATCTACCTTTTCACCTTTTTTGATTGATAGTTATTATCGCTATGTTGCGCTAAATACCTACGCAAAAAGATTTAGCCATTTTTCAACACGAATGAAATCGCTGTATTATTTCACTGTTCCCCATTCCCTATACCCTGCCATATTCAAACTCAACCCAAATTTGTAGAAATTACTGTTCAAATTGGGATCGTAGCTAATGGCTGAAAGCTTTTTGCTCCCTTGCATTCAGCAAAAATTAAATACTGAAAACAATATATTTGCTAAAATAATTATTTTTTTTACAATAAATGGCTAACTTCTGCTAAAATTGCACACTAAAGCCATTTTGCCAATTATCGAAGTAGTTTATCTAATGCAGCAGCAGGTTTACTTGATTACTGCAAAAGGTATCCACAAGAAAGGGTGAAATGTTTGCAATCTATAAAGTTACATTTTTTCTTTTACAGGCAGGATGGTAAATCTTTTTTTCCTCACTCCTAAAAAAACGCACTCATCAAGAAACAACCTTGCAAATTCATTGCTTCAAGATTCCTAAGGCTTACTCTGTAAGTGTAATATATGGCTTTTTTTGCTAACAAAGTTTTATTTCTCAAGGTATATGAATTACCAATTAAGTCATGAAAAAATTATAAGCCGTCTATAACGTAATCCTAGTTACAGTTTTTTACTGCCCAATCTTCAAATAAATATAGAGGTGACTGTAAATTCCTAACAATATAATACTCATAAAAATCACATCCTCAGCTTTTTTACTCTTGCTAAAATGACTAATTTTGTCCAATATGATTGAACAATGCCGAAGACAAAGGATTTGTAAAAAATCATAAATCTGCAATCTGTTAATATCAAGTGCAATAATTATTTACCTGTGTCTCAAGTGCCTTCTCACCCCACCGAAAGTAATAGTAGTGCCACGACAGATGTCACTCCAGTCGTGGCACTGAAAGAACTTGTGGCCAGGCTGCATCGTGAACAGAACAAAATTCAAGATTTGCTAAGTTCTTTAGGATTCGCCCTCAGAAGCTTCAATAATTTGAATCAGTTCTTAGAATTGATTCCACTTATGGCAACCAGAGTAACTGATGCCGAAGGTAGCGCCCTTTTTCTCTACAAACCCAATGGTCAAATTAGGCTAGAACAACTGCATTGGCAGGATAGTCAGCAAAGAAAAAATATCCGCAAAGCCTTAGAAAATGCCAGTAGTCAAATTACACTTGTACCTAATTCAGTTCCTTTAGCAACAACTACAGGTATTTTAGATGCTCAGATGCATCACTATTTGGGGCCAGATGTACAAATTTTTGGCACTGCAATTTTAGTTAAGCATACAGAACGCGGTTGGCTTTACGTTTTAAGCCGTGATCCTGATTATAGTTGGACAGAAACCAGACAAAAATTAGTGAGATTAGTTGCAGATCAAACGGCTGTAGCGATTGAAAACGATGAATTAGCGGTAGAACTGAGGAAAAAAGAACGCTTAGATCAAGAATTAGAAATTGGTGCAGAAATTCAACGCCGACTTTTACCGCGTCAATGTCCTAGTATTCCTGGTGTCGTTTTGGCTGCACGTTGTAAACCGGCTAATCGAGTCGGTGGAGATTACTACGATTTTATTCCTACAAATCATCATCAGTTGCCCTCCAATAATCATAAAGGCAGTGCAGAAGATGCCTGTTGGGGTTTGGTAATTGGGGATGTTATGGGTAAAGGTGTTCCCGCTGGGTTGATTATGACAATGATGCGAGGAATGCTTAGAGGTGAAGTATTGCATGGTAATTCCGCAGCCGGAATTTTGCAAAATTTGAATCGAGTTATGTACGCGGATTTGGAAAATTCTCACCGTTTTGTGACTTTGTTTTACTCAGAATATAATCCTCGCACACGGATTTTGTCTTATAGTAATGCCGCACATAATCCTCCTTTCTGGTGGCACGCGGCTACAAAAAATGTGACTCGTTTGGATACTTTAGGGATGCTGATTGGCTTAGATGCTAATAGCCAATATGAAGATGCCCATGTCCAGTTAGAATCTGGGGATACGATTATTTATTATACAGATGGTTTGACGGATGCAGCTGCGGCTGGGGGCGATCGCTTTGATGAAGAAAATTTTATCACTTCTTTTAACTTCGCTTGTCGTTATTGCAACGGCCCACAGGAAATTGTTGATTATTTATTTGATAAGGTTGAGGAATTCATCGGGCCAGATAAGCAAAATACCGATGATATGACCTTGGTAGTTTTACAGATTTTGTGATGGATTATGGTAAAAATTCTATATCCAGTATTTGAGTCACTGTGTAAGGTAAATCTTCTGGAAAGGTATTTTGGGGAATTCCAGTTTCGTTGCTGGCTAGGTTTTTTCCTCTGCGGTAGCAATCAGCTAAAACTTCTTCTAGATAAGGATTAAGACTGGGACTATCTTGGAGTAAATCTTCAATGCGGTTTCGTTGTTCTGCGATCGTATTTTGCCAAGAGCCACTTCGCAAACTGGGCTGATATTGCCATTTTAGCAAATGCTGTAACAATGTTCTGCGATCGGCTTTTCAACTCTCGTCGGTCTGACCT
Organism: Anabaena sp. WFMT; assembly: GCF_051781005.1. Lineage (NCBI taxonomy): Bacteria > Bacillati > Cyanobacteriota > Cyanophyceae > Nostocales > Nostocaceae > Anabaena > Anabaena sp. WFMT. The sequence goes on from NZ_JBPWOA010000053.1 coordinate 68,849, forward strand.
TCCCAAGCTTTCAATCTCCTCAACCACCGCTTCCCAATCACTCCATCCCATTTTCCTGCACGAATTAATTCAGCCGTTTGCTGTGTCCATGCGACAAAATCAGTATCATACAACCGGATTGCTGTCTTGGAAATAGAAACCATGATATTTTTGCAATCTTATTTGGATGGGTTATTAATCTACTATTTTAACTCTGAGTCAGTAGAAAAATTTTTATTCATCTCCCTTGATTTCACTCTTCCTTGCACGATACGGGCTATATTATCTATGTCTTTATTCATAGTTTTTACCGCAGGCGACTGTTCGAGTTCTGTCATGGAGATTTTTGTAGTGACCCTTGCTACTTAACGGTCTTTTTTGACCCAGGTTGGGACGGTCTACTACTTCCTCTAAGATACAAGGTTGGGTTGACGCAAGGAAACCCAACAATAATCAATAATAGCTTTAGGTATAATTAATGATAATAGGTTACAACATACGACACATCAGATAGAATCATGACCACAGAAGCAGAGTATCAGGCAAAAATTATTACTTATAACTGGGATGATTTAATCAAATTATGGTCAGAAATTGAATCAGGTAATACACCAAATTGGGATGCAGGTAAAGCATTAGAATATCTCGTTTTACGAGCATTTCAACTCAACAATGCCGAAGTAACCTGGCCTTACAGCGTGTATTTAGATGGAGAAGAAATAGAACAAATTGACGGAGTAGTTTATGCAGATGGCTTATCTTGTGTAATAGAATGTAAAGACACAGCAAAACCTGTTAAAATTGAACCTATAGCCAAGCTAAGAAATCAACTATTACGCAGACCAGCAGCAACTATTGGGAGTATATTTAGTCGTAGTGGATTTACAGAAGCATCGGAAACCTTAGCTGGATTTGTTGCACCTCAAACTATTCTATTGTGGGGAGGAGAAGAAATTAAATATTCTTTAGAAAATGAGTGTATATGTAGAGCATTAATCAAAAAATATCGTATTTGTGTTGAACAAGGACTAGCTAATTACAACATTAAAACTGAGGCTGTATCATGACTTTAGCTTATATAGTGCTAGAAGGTAATAGATATCAAGAAATCATACAGAAATTACTTCCTAAACATCTTTTGCAAGATGTTAAATTCGTTGTGGGAAACGGACAGTATCAAGTCAGATCATTAGCAAGTTCATTACTTGCTACCAGAAATACTCCTGTTATATTAATCCTAGATGCAGATACAGATAACGAATCTCAAATATTTGAAAAGCAAGATTTAATTAATTATTTATTGCGTCGAGCATCTGCCGGTATTCCTTTTCAAGTTTCTCTAGCTGTTCCACAAATAGAAATTATTTTAATACAAGATAAATCATTAATTGAAAAAATAGCACAACGTCAATTTAATGATTTAGAATGGAAATTTGCTCAAAGTAAACCTAAAGAATTTTTAGAAACAGTTTTAGCAAAAAAACAATCAATTAATGAGAGAATATTTAGCAATATTAATGATGAAGAAATTAAGATATTGCAACAACATCCATTAATACAAGAAATAATGATTTTCTTATCATCCCTTACCGTATCTTCTGTTGCAATTAACTAATTCATCTATTGACGAAAAACAGAGTCAGAATTTGTTAACGTTTTAAATTAGAGAGAAACTACCATAAGAGGATGTTTGAAAAGTATTAGAATTGATTGAAATCCCCTTTTTAAGAGGGGCTAAATTTCTCAAAATCCACCTTTTTAAGGGGGATTTATGGGGATCTACAAGTGTTAGATCCCACACGACAGAGTTTTCAAACATCCTCTAAGTTTGATGTCATACGCTCGTGAAAACAACTGGCAGAAAGAGTTATGACTGTTCCCGGTTTATTACCCTTTACTGTGCTGAGTCAGAGAAATAATTCTACAATGGTATTAGCCTAACTAATATAAGTAATTAAAATAATTACGAATTAATAGCAACAAATCAACATAACTGCTCGTCTAGTGTAATTGTTCTCCAAAATAAGCAGATTTGAAAGGGTGATAACTATGAAGTATTTGCTAGGGACAATTTCTTTGATTGTATTAATACAAAGTTTTCCATTAATTGAACTGACACAAGCACAAGAAAATATTCCTGTAATCAAATCAGATTATATTCAGAAAGTGCTGGAAACAAAATTAATGGATAACTTTCCTGACGGAGAATTTTATCCAGAAAGATTAATTAGTCGTGCAGAATTAGCTGGAGTTTTAGTTAAAGCTTTTTATTTAGATAAACGACAAGCTGCAAAACAAGAAAAACCCATATTTGTACCAGATGTACCCAGTTCTTATTGGGCATATAAAGATATTCAGACAGTGCTGAAAACTGATATTATGAAAGGTTATCGGGGCAATATGTTTTTCCCAAACCAAAGGGTAACAAGAGCAGAAGGTTTAGCGATTTTTGCCCAAGCTTATGGAGTTTTTCAGTTTTCTGAGCCAACCGTCAATGAAATTTTGACACCATACCCAGATGCAGCATCTATACCTAATTGGGCTAGAAGAGCGATCGCAACTGTCATCACTGAAGATTTAATTAATATAGATCCCCAAGGTAAGATTAACCCATTAAGTCCCATGACCCGTGGCGATCTGGCTTACGTCTTAAGTAAATATTTGCAACGTCAACAAAAACAACCAGAAACTCCAGTAGTACCCGGTATTCCCCAACAGCCATAATTTTTGTCAAGGTAGAAAATACCATAAAATACAGGTATGTTTAGTTACTTTTCGACACAAGTAACTATGAAAGTACAACATCAAAAATCTTGTATTCAAACAAAAATATGAATCTATGCCTGGTTCCAGCAATGTATTGTTAACAAAAGTTATACTACAACAACAACATTGGTAACAGTAGGATTCTTGTCGCCACTTGAGGTGAGAAAATCAAAAGAATGCCAAAAATAGAGTTTAGAGAGGAAAATCCTATAATATGCATCTGAGTGAAATCACCCATCCTAACCAGTTGCACGGTTTGTCGATTCGACAATTACAACAAATTGCCCATCAAATTCGAGATAAGCACTTACAAACCGTTGCAGCAACAGGAGGGCATTTAGGTCCCGGTTTGGGAGTTGTAGAATTAACCCTAGCGCTTTACCAGACCCTGGATTTAGATCGGGATAAAGTCATTTGGGATGTAGGCCACCAAGCTTATCCCCACAAACTACTCACAGGTCGTTACAGTGACTTCCACACCCTCAGACAAAAAGACGGAGTTGCTGGTTATCTCAAGCGTTGCGAAAACAAATTTGACCACTTTGGGGCAGGACACGCTTCAACCAGTATTTCAGCTGCCTTAGGCATGGCTTTAGCCCGTGACTTAAAAGGGGAAAAATTTAAAGCTGTAGCTGTAATTGGAGATGGTGCTTTAACCGGTGGTATGGCTTTAGAAGCTATCAACCATGCTGGACACCTACCCAAAACGAACTTGCTGGTAGTTCTCAACGACAATGAGATGTCTATCTCTCCCAATGTCGGTGCAATTCCCCGTTATCTCAACAAAATGCGCCTTAGCCCACCGGTGCAATTTATCAAAGATAATTTTGAGGAACAAGTTAAACACATTCCCTTTGTTGGTGAGTCGCTTTCACCAGAACTAGATCGCATCAAAGAAGGGATGAAGCGTTTGGCGGTTCCTAAAGTAGGTGCAGTTTTTGAAGAACTGGGCTTTACTTACATGGGGCCAGTTGATGGACATAATTTAGAAGAATTAATTGCTACTTTCCAACAGGCACATCAAATGACAGGCCCTGTTTTGGTTCATGTAGTGACAACTAAAGGGAAAGGCTATGAAATTGCTGAAAAAGACCAAGTAGGCTATCACGCCCAAAACCCCTTCAATGTATCCACTGGTAAGGCTATTCCTTCTAATAAACCCAAACCCCCTGCTTATGCTAAGGTCTTTTCTCACACTTTAGTCAAACTTGCTGAACAAAACCCGAAAATCGTCGGTATTACAGCAGCAATGGCTACAGGTACGGGTTTAGACAAACTACAAGCTAAATTGCCTAATCAATATATTGATGTTGGTATTGCCGAACAACACGCTATCACCTTAGCTGCGGGTTTAGCCTGTGAAGGAATGCGTCCTGTTGCTGCCATCTATTCCACCTTCTTACAACGCGCTTACGACCAAATCATTCACGATGTTTGCATTCAAAACCTACCCGTATTTTTCTGTTTAGATAGGGCTGGAATTGTTGGTGCTGATGGACCGACTCACCAAGGTATGTATGACATTGCTTATCTGCGATGTATTCCAAATATGGTGATTATGGCTCCTAAGGACGAAGCGGAATTACAACGGATGGTTGTTACTGGTATTAATCATACTAGTAGTCCTATTTCCATGCGCTTCCCTCGTGGTAATGGTCACGGTGTGCCTTTGATGGAAGAAGGTTGGGAACCTTTGGAAATCGGAAAAGGGGAAATTCTCCGTCAAGGCGATGATGTGTTAATCGTCGGTTACGGCACAATGGTTTATCCCGGTATGCAAGCGGCGGAAATTCTCAGTGAACACGGTATTGAAGCAACTGTGATTAATGCCCGTTTTGTTAAGCCTTTGGATACTGAGTTGATTTTACCTTTGGCTAAACAAATCGGCCGGGTTGTCACTTTGGAAGAAGGTTGTTTAATGGGTGGCTTTGGTTCTGCTGTAGCTGAAGCTTTAATGGATGCTGATGTTTTGGTTCCTGTGAAGCGGATTGGTGTACCAGATATTTTGGTAGATCATGCGACACCCGATCAATCTTTTGCGGCGTTAGGTTTAAGCAGTCGGCAAATTGCCGAAACTGTTTTAGAAGCTTTCTTTAAGAAGGAATTAGCTGTTATGAAATAGTTTTCTTTTTTCTCTCGTTCCCATACTTTGTATGGGAATGAATTCTTGAAGGTTTTGCTTTCCTTGATATTAGAGTCAGAGATTCTATGATAGTATTTCCAGTCTCCAAACTGGTAACAAAGCAAATAACTATTAAGAAATGAGGAATAATCCACAACAACCAGGTGAATATGATGCTGTACTTGGTGGTAATAATAGTTTATCAATAGAAAATGCAGCAGTTTTAGGTGGTATTGAAGGCGTAAGATTACGGTTAAAAAATATAGATGAAAATGTGAGAGTCTCTGCGATTAATGAAGCATTAAATTATGGAAATCAGGGTTTAGATTTAGTAATTAAATGCTTAAAAGATAAGTCTGTACAAGTTCAAATACAAGCTTATTATTTATTAACTGCTAGAACTGAAATAAAAGCAAAACGAGCCTTATTAAAATTTAATCCAGAAGGTTTAAAGCTAGAACAAATTGAAATAGTTACAGTCAACAGGTTTGGAAAAATTATTCAGCGTCAGCAACGGTTAGTTAGATATTTTATTGAAGATTTGGGCAATGGTGTTACCTTGAAAATGGCTGCAATTCCTGGTGGTAGTTTCATGATGGGTTCACCGGAAAATGAAGTGGGCAGAAACTTTGATGAAAGTCCCCAACATGAGGTTAATGTTCGTAGTTTCTTTATGGGAAGATATCAAGTAACACAATCACAATATCAAGCCATCATAGGAAACAACCCTTCTAATTTTAAATTCAAAGGTTATAACTGCCCAGTTGAAACAGTAAGTTTGGGGGATGCAGTTACATTTTGTAAACGGTTAACCCAGAAAACAGGTAAACACTATCAGTTGCCCAGTGAGGAACAATGGGAATATGCTTGTAGAGCAGGAACGACTACACCTTTTTATTTTGGTGAAAGTATTACGACGAAATTGGTAAACTATAACTATAGCAACGGACAGGGAGGTTATCATAAAGATTATTATCACCCAACCAAAAATGTAGGAACTTTTCCCCCTAATGCTTTTGGTTTGTATGATATGCACGGAAATGTATCGGAATGGTGTCGTAGTATTTATGGTTTTTATACAGATGCACCTATAAAGGAGGATAATTGGATTAGTCAAAACGGTGAAGATTATAAATCTTATGTAAGTGAGTTTAAACAACGAAGAGATTGGGCTAGTGAAAATAGAAGAGTAGTGGTACGTGGTGGTTCATATGGCGTAATTCCTGCGGGTTGCCGTTCTGCTTTTCGTTCACACGCTTCAATGAATTTTGGCTACGCCAGCGGGCATATTGGTTTTCGGATTGTGTGTAGTGATTTTGTGAAGATGAAGATTTGGTAGCTCTTTGTACTCTTGTGGTTTGCAATCTTTTCTTTTCCGTTTTTAACCTTCTGCTGGCAAGATTGTTGTTGTCTGAATCAGAAAATTCCTATATATATGGATACAATATTTTTCTATTATCATTCAATGATGATTGAACCTAAAAATTAGTCAATAGGTTTGTGAATTATGATTGTAGTGTTTAGTGGTGCAGGACTATCAGCAGAAAGTGGAATTCCCACCTTCAGAGGTGCTGGTGGACTGTGGGAAGGATACAAAATAGAAGAAGTAGCGACTCCTTTGGGTTGGATGCAAAATCAAAAATTAGTCTTAGATTTTTATGCCCAAGGATTTATCAAAATGCAAGAATGTCAGCCAAATGCCGCGCATTTTACGATCGCATAATGTGCAAATAATTTTGATAGTTTTTTCAAGATGTCACTGTAAAATATTTTATAAATCCTCATCCTGAGGTATTGACTGAGTTTACAGTGCTTGAGGGCAAAACAACTAGGACTTACGCACTCAGCCAAGTTGAGAACGGTAGAATAGGCGTTTCAACTTCTGGAGAGATTCTTCGCTGCGCTCAGAATGACAGTTTTCCGTTTCAATGCGTGAGTCCTGACAACAGAATATCTACCAGCCGTAATAGAGTCTTTGAAGGGAGAATTCGCTTAATTCCCGAAAATATATCTAAAAATAGTTACCATAGGCATTTGTGTTTTGAGAAGCTAGTAGATATTTTAGTGGAGTGCCAACGTACTAGCTAAGAAATATCTATGAACATAGATGCGATCGCTCTTTTGGTTCCTGCTATGGTAGCTACGCCCATTAAAGAACCCGTACCAGTATTTTTGACGATTTTGGGCATTATGCTCATTGCCCCGCTGCTGTTTGAAAAAATGCGGCTACCGGGGATTGTGGGGTTAATTTTAGCGGGGGTGATTGTTGGGCCTAATGGTTTGGGACTTTTGGCACGAGATAACACTATTGTCCTTTTAGGTACAGTCGGGTTGCTATTCCTCATGTTTATGGCAGGTTTGGAAACCAGCCTTGATGACATGAAATATAACGCCGATAAGGCATTAATCTTTGGATTAGCCACCTTTGCTGTACCTATGGTTTTGGGAACAGGGGCAATGTTGGCAATAGGTTACGGTTTTTTACCTGCCATTCTGGTTGCTTCTTGTTTTGCTTCCCATACTCTGCTGGCTTTACCTGTGGTAGGTAAACTGGGAATTATGCGATCGCCTGTTTTAACTGCTACTCTCGGTGGTACTCTGATCACTAATGTTTTGGCATTGTTAGTATTAGCCGTGGTAGTCAGGGCGCATCAAGGTAATTTAACTTTACAGTTTTGGTTATTTCTCATCCCTTCACTCATCATCTATACTTTTTTGACACTCTGGGGTGTTCCCCGTTTAGGAAAATGGTTTTTTCGCAAGTTTGGACATGATGAAGGTGCAGAGTTTACCTTCGTTCTCGCTACCCTGTTTGTGGTGTCCTATGGGGCAGAAGTAGTCAAAATCGAACCGATTATTGGTGCTTTTTTGGCAGGAGTTGCCATTACCCAATTGATTCCCCAACTTAGTCCCTTGATGAATCGGATTCAATTTATTGGTAATACTCTGTTTGTGCCATTTTTCCTGATTTCTGTGGGAATGTTGGTGAATCCAGGGATTTTGATTCAAGAACCGCGATCGCTTATCGTCTCCGGTGTCATGGTGACAGTGGCTATAGTCGCTAAATATATCCCTGCGTGGGGTGCGGGTAAGTTATTTGGATACAACTTCGACAATATTATGGTCATGTTTGGGCTATCTGTAGCACAAGCAGCTTCTACTCTGGCAGCAATTACCGTTGCTTACAATATCAAATTGGTTGATCAATTAACAGTGAATGGTACGATCGCTATGATTTTAGTTACCTGCATTGCTTCCCCTTGGGTGACAGCAAAGTGGGGACAAAAAATGAGGACACAAAATATTACTCCCCAAAAGCAGGAAGGTGGGAGTTTAGGCGATCGCGTTTTAGTTCCTGTTGCTAACCCAAATACTGAAGATAACTTGTTAAAGTTAGCCATCCTCTTAGCTAAATCAGCCGCAGGTACGCTTCTACCTCTACATATCATCATCGAGGAAGGTGAACCAATTTCTCCAGATGCTAAAGCTAGACAAAATCAGTTACTTTCCACCGCAGAAATGATTGCCCATGCATCAGTCGCCAAAGTTACAACTATTGGCAGAATTGATGAATCAATTGACAAAGGCATTGCAAGGGTAGCAGTAGAAAAACAAGCAAGTGTCATAGTTTGCGGTTGGAAAGGCTACTCTACCTACCAAGAAAACTTATTTGGCGGCGTAATTGATAAAATCGTGCAACGCAGTTCTATACCTGTTTTAGTAACTCGCTTTCCCTTACCTATTGAGCATACATCAAGAGTATTCCTGGCTTTCACCAGCCAACAAGCCAATGCTAGTTCCTTTAGGGAAAGTATCAAATTAGCCCAAAATCTGGCCGTAGAACTCAAAGCATCTTTACAACTATTAGAAGTCGTCACCACAAAAGGAGTAGATATTGATTTTAATGATGCCGGACTACCAGCAGATACACCAATTAAAAAAGTCAGGGGTAATTTTGTTAAAGAAGTGTCACGGTTACTAAAAACAAATGATTTATTGTTGTTAAATGGTTCTGTGTCCCAAAAAACCCAGATATTTTCACTACTTGGTCATGTTCCCGAAGCGATCGCCCGCAATCACCCTCAAGTTGCTATGATGATTGCCTATTTACCGCAGTAGTAGAGATTGGGGACTGGGAATAAGGGAAATTTATTATTATTCTTCCTCCTGACTCCTTTTTCATTCTTCCTCCTGACTCCTTTTGAATTATGCTTTATCCCGTTGTTTGGAAAAATAACTCAGTTTTACTAATCGACCAAACCCGCTTACCAAATGAGTATGCTGTGGTGGAAATTCATCGCAGTGAAGACATGGCTGAGGCGATTAGAACTATGATTGTTAGGGGTGCGCCAGCAATTGGTGTCGCTGCGGCTTATGGGATGTATTTGGGTGCGAGGGAAATTGAAACAAGCGATCGCACCGAATTTTTGCAACAATTAGAAAAAGTCGCCCAATTATTACGTTCTACCCGTCCCACCGCAGTAAACTTATTTTGGGCAATTGGGAGAATGATGCAAACTGCTTATGAAACTATAGGCACAGTCACCGAAATTAAACAAACTCTCCTAGAAACTGCCCAAACTATCAACACCGAAGATATCCAAACCTGTCAAGCCATAGGTGATCACGGTTTAGCAGCTTTACCCCAAACCCCAGACAAGCTAATTATACTTACTCACTGTAACGCCGGTGCTTTAGCAACCGCCGGTTATGGTACCGCATTAGGTGTAGTGCGTTCCGCTTGGAGAGAAGGACGACTAACACGGGTATTTGCAGACGAAACCCGTCCCCGCTTACAAGGTGCAAAACTCACCGCTTGGGAATGTGTGCAAGAAGGAATTCCCGTAACAGTGATTACTGACAACATGGCCGCACATTGCATGAAACAAGGTTTAATTGATGCTGTAGTTGTCGGTGCTGATAGAATTGCCGCTAATGGTGATACTGCTAATAAAATCGGGACTTACAGTTTAGCTATAGTAGCTCAAAAACATCATATTCCCTTCTTCGTTGCCGCACCTCTTTCTACCATTGATTTTACCTTAGTAGACGGTAGCCAAATCCCCATTGAAGAACGTCACCCAGCCGAAATATATCAAATTGGTGATACTATCCTGACACCTTCAGGAGTCGAATTTTATAATCCTGCCTTTGATGTCACTCCCGCAGAATTAATCACAGCAATTATTACAGAAAAAGGTGTCTTTGCACCTGATGAGTTAGTCAAGCTTCAGACTATATCTCAGTAAATATTCAATAATTGCTGGACGTTTTTTACTCGTGGAATCTAGGCTATAGGTGTAAACTGTATGGAAGCGATGAGGACATTCAATGGAAGTTTTTTTGGCTAATATTGATCATCTTGAAAGTGTTTCAGTACTATTTGATCGCTATCGTATTTTTTACAATCAAGCATCAAACCTTGAAGCTGCCAAGGAATTCCTCAAAGAACGTTTCCAGAATCATGACTCGGTAGTATTTGCAGCTAATAACAATGGTGAATTAGTTGGATTTACTCAGCTTTATCCCAGTTTTTCTTCAGTGTCGATGAAACGAATATGGATATTGAACGATTTATATGTCGAAGAGTCATATCGTCGCAGGGGAATTGCAAAGTTACTAATGAATACGGCAGAAGAATACGCAAAAAAGAGTGGAGCAATTCGAGTAATTTTAGCTACTCAAATTGCTAATACAACCGCACAAAAACTTTACGAAACGCGAGATTATATTAAAAATGAAGATTTTTACCATTACGCTTTACAGTTGCAGTAATGGCAAAATACTCGCTGCTAAATGTCGTCATACAATTAGAAAATGTCTTAGAGGATGTTTTAAAAGGGTTTTTCTATGTCATATTGAACGCAGCGGAGTGAAATATCTCTGTATGCAGATGAAAACCTAGATTCTAGAGCCTACGGCACGCTTAATCCTGCTCAATAACAAATGTAAAATAGTCAGTATTTTGGAGTATATAATACAAACGGTAATATCGCATCCTCTTAAATAAGTGAATCTAGTTTTTATAAAATAGTAAAAAATATCCATGAGAAAATTAATTCCCACAATATCCTTAATTCTTTCCTGTATCTCTCTGGTCAGTTGTAGTAATTCACCAACTAATACAACCACAGAAACATCAACTAATACTACTGCACAATCTCAACCAAAAATAGATACTCAAGCTAAAACAAAATCTACCACTAAAAGCGTTAGCAATAGCACCAATAAAACTCAACAACCACAAATTGGTACAGTCAAAGAATTAGTCAATGGTGATTTACTATGTTATGCCACATTAGTAGATGAAAAAGGCATTGAACACCAAGTTGGTGCAAGCTTTGAAATTTGTGCAGAAGAAGCAAAATTCTTAAATAAAAAAGTCCGTGCTGTTTACACAATAGAATCAGTTAGTGATTGTGAAAGTGCTGAACCCTGCGGTAAAAGTCGTCAGGAATCTATAATTACCAAGATGGAAGTTTTAGGTGATCAAAGATCATCTAATTCTGAAAATATATCAGGAAGTATTATTACAGGAAATCAAGTTATAAGTGGAGAAATATCAAAAGAAAAATATCCACTTGTAAATAGTAAATCACATACTATTAGTAATGGTGATTGGACAATTTCAACTAGTAATCATGACTCTTGGACAGGAATTAATAATACAGGCAATATTAGTTATAAAGGATGTGACGCTAAAGGTAAATGTATTGAATTAACAGGTGGTAAAATTTCTTGTCGGGATGGAAAATGTGTTACAGGTTGGAAAAATGGAGATTATATTTACATATTAGAACAACCGATTACAGAAGATGGAAATGCTTCTTCCACCCTGATTGTTAAGAAAGGTACTAGCGAAATTCTCAAAGCCACAGAATTGAAATAAGAATGCAGCATTCCCCTGTAGCGTCAAAATGATTCGTAATTGATAATAATGCCTCCGGCAAGCTACGCCAACGTAATTCGTAATTGCAATCCGTGGAGGCTTGTACCCTCTTTAATTAGGGCTTGCTGAATAAACCAAAAACCTAGATATATCAACAGTTTCAGGCTGAAAAAGTAGGAGAAGGTGCAAGAAATAAGCGATGAAATCATCAAAAACCGTTCATTTACCCAGATTTGAGAATATTCTGATCTACTTCTAATTCTTCCTCCTGACTCCTGACTCCTGACTTCTGACTCCTAGCTCTAACGGAAAGACTTTTTCAGCAAGCCCTAATTACGAATTACGAATTAGTAATTATTTGGTCAATCTAACATCCTCATACCAATTTTATATGAGACTGCACAGAATAATGACATCAATTGAATTATCCGTCTTTAATCTGTGTTTATCTGCGTTTATCTGCGGTCAATTATTCGTGATATAGCGTTTCCTAATCACATGAGGTATATCATAGCCCCCTCCTCGCTTGCAGTTGGGGGTGGGGTTTTTGTACCTCACTCAACCGATAACCGCCATATCTTAGAACCCTTGTAGAGACGTGACCTGGGTAGTGATTTTCGTCTCTACATTCTTTTCCACCAGATATCTACTATATATTGGCAGTTAAACCCAAACGAAACGTAAACCCAGGACTATAAATGCGATTAACACGTTCATATTGTTCACCCAGTAAATTTTCTAAATAAACAGTCACTCCTAAATTTTTACTCACAGGAATGCGTCCACTCAAATCTAAATTCACAAAAGATGGAGAGAAATCTGTATTTTTATCACCAGCAGCAGTATTAGTAAAAACGGAACGACGAGTACCACTATTATAAGTCAAATACAAATTAGCTTGCCATCCATCTTTTTGATAACCAATACCAGTTTGCAGCAAAGAGTAAGGAATTAAACCTAATTGTAACCCTTTATCTGTGCCTGTTTTAATTTGGGCATCTGTATAAGTATAATTGACAAAAGTAGACCACTCACGAGCAATTTTTAATTGCAAAGCAGCTTCTAAACCATTCGTATCGACTAAGCCAATATTTTCCCACCTGCCACTAATTACTCCTAAACGATTATCTAAACTGCTGCCAAAATATGTAAACTGTGCCAGCAAATTACTAGATAAATTAATATCCACTCCCGCAGTCCAGGTAGAACCAGTTTCTGGTTTTAAATCCGGGTTGGGGTCCCAACCATGTACCGTATCATAAACATATAATTGATCTAAGCCAGGATTGCGTTGCGCCCCCGCCCAACTGCCACGAACTGCAACTACTGGATTAATGGCATAACGTAAGCCAGCACTGGGATTAAGATAACTACCAAATTGTCCGTCAAAGCTTTGTCTTAACCCTAAATCAACTAGCAAAGCATCACTAATTTGCCAAGTATTTACAGCAAATAAAGCCGTATGAAAGAGATTTATATTTTCGGTTTCATTCTGATTAATTCGATTTGGGGCTGTGCTGAAAACATCACCATTTAAATCGGTATTTTTTAAATCTATACCCCAACGTAATTGATTATTAGGGCTAAGTTTCCAATCATGATCAACCCTGGCTGTAATTTGTTGGGTATCTAAAACTCCTGTGCGATAAAATGTTGCTCCCGTTGGGCCATAGGTACTAAAGTAATCTTGGTTATAACCGATAGTAGTTGTTAGATTTGAGTCGTTGTTCTTACCAAGTCGAGTTTTCCAAGATAACCCAATGTTCAAACCATCATGATCTAATCTATCTTTTTGTAAAGGGAACCCAAAATAGATTAAGCCCCGACGACTACTAAGCGCAGTTACATCTAAGTTCAAAGAATTTTTAGAGTCTAAATCTAAACCAATGCTGCCAAAATAGCTACTAGTTGCAGTATCAGCATTTGATAAAAATCCTTCAGAGTCACGGTTTGCTGCACCAACAGGAACACGGTAACGGTTATCTATAAAGTATCTTTCAAAGCTAAAATTGTATTTTACTTGATTAGTGGAACCAGCATAAGTTATTTGTTGGTTATTTAAATTTAATGAGCCAAATTCTACACTACCAGTTAATTTTGGCTGACTATAGCCTGCTTTGGTAATGATATTCACAATTCCCCCAAAAGCTGATGAACCATACAAAGAGGAAGCTGCTCCGCTATATAATTCGACTTTTTCAATAGCTTCTATGGGAATGCTATTTAAATCAGTTCCTCCATGATAAGTATTGATGTTGGTGTTAATTGGTCTACCATTAATCAGAAATACAGATTGATTAATTGATGCCCCACGGTAGTATGTGCCTGTGTGAATATCTGCGCCATGACCGACATCATTGATAGCAAAACCAGGCATTCTTTTTAAAACGTCAGCGACGCTCGTAGCTCCCTGTTTTTGAATTTCTTCTTTTTCAATTACATAAGTTGGGGTAGATTCAGGTAATGCATCTTTTTCTCCAACTACTTCTATGGAGATATCTGCATCATCTGTGGGAGTTAGATCAGCTTCTATTTCAGGTTCTTGTTCAACTTCGTTTGATCCAGGTTGTTGAGTTAATAATTTAGCATTAGTAGCAGGTAATTCAATTTCACTTATATTAGGAATATCAGAATTTACTATATTCTGTTCAGTTTTATTATCATTAGCTACAGCAGGAAATGCTACCAGTAAACTCAGTAAAGAGACTGGCAGGAAGACAAAACTCTTATTCATATTTCTGAACTCACACCCGGTAAAAACAATCACTATGTGGAATTGTCTCTATTAATAAAAAAACTGTCAAAAGACAAGCTGTCATAGTTAAATTAAGAGGAAGGAAGTTGATTTTTCAATTCCTTCCCAGCTGGGTAATTAATTACTGGAGAGGAGAGTTAAGCAATTTCCTGTATGAATGAGATTTCTTGTTGCACAATTTTCAGCATATCTAAGGTTTTTTGGTGGGCAATTTTCTGCCCTTGCTTTCCAAAGTATGCTGATGCTTGTTGTAAATCAGCGATCGCACTTTGGTAGTATCCTAAATTATAGTTAGCTAATCCTCGGTTAATATAAGCCAGCGCATGACTAGGTTTCAGCCTGATAACTTGCGAAAAATCTCGCATTGCGCCCAAGTTATCACCAATGCGTCCACTAATACAACCCCGGTTAAAGTAAGCTCTATCATCGTTAGCGTTGAGACGAATTGCTAGATTAAAGTCGTTTATAGCTGCTGCTAAATTTTGCGACTCAAAATAAGCTAAACCTCTGTCGTTGTATATATCTGCAAGCAGTAGGGTAGTAGTAGAATCGATTTGAGTTAATGCCCGGTTGTAAGCAATTATCGCTTCAGAGTGATTACCTTCTCCAGCAAAAGCTATACCTTGGTTGTAGTGAGCGCGGAAATTATCAGGTTTGAGCGCAATGGCTTGATTATAATCAGCAATCGCATGGAGATAATTCCCTTGTCGGTATTGTGCTAGTCCCCGGTTGAGATAAGCCTCTGAGTCATCAGGTGCTAAGTTTAGTGCTTGGGTGCAATCTGCGATCGCTTGATGGTAATCTTGTAGCTGTAAATATGCCAAACAGCGATTTTTGTAGGCTGCTATAAACTCTTCTTGCGTTTCAATTGCCAAATTCAAATACTTAATCGCAGCTTGGTAATTATCTTGCTGCATTTGATTCACACCTAATTTAAACAAGTCACTAGCTGTAATTTCGCTGTTAGTAACAGGTAATGAATTGGCACTAGGAGTAAAAAATATCAAAGAAAAAGCTATAATCATCACACTGAAAATTAATCGCCAGAAATTCATCATCACCATCTCCTTTGATAATTTCAGCCATCAACAATCAGCGGGACAAAAAGCCCCGCAAATTATGAGTTGATCACCTCAGAAGTGAACTTATTTCTGCCAATTGTTATCTGCTTGTTCCATTACGTAGGCAGCTACATCTTCAATCTGGTTAGCTTTCAAACGCTTACCGAAAGCAGGCATAGCAGCTTTACCATTAGTAACTTGAGCAATGATAGCTTCGGCTGAGTACATATCGTACTTTTCCAAATCTGCTTTCTTCAGGCTTTTCGCAGCATTAACTAAATTTTTACCACCCGCATGACAAGAAGCGCAATTAGCTGTAAATACTGCTTTTCCAGCAGCTGCATCAGCCGCTAAAGCGGGACTACTGAAGGCAAAGGTGAATATAGCGATGCCTAACAGTAATACGGAAATAATCTTTTTCATTTTGTGTTCTCCCTACAACAATCACTGAGTTAAGTGACATATCTTCTTTAATTCTCTTTTGATGAAGTTGCATTAGTCAAACGACAGGCTGTCAAACTTGGTTCTCAAATTTGAGAATTATAGATTGATTGATGGTTAGCTTCGGGTTTGAGAGTAAATGTAAATTTCTATAAACTAAAATTTAAGACTATCAATAATAAAACCAACATTCCATCATCCTCTCGGTCATACCATTTTACGACAACTCTGGTACTTATAACTTCTCTTAGCCACCCTTTTGAAGGGGGATTGAGGGGGTCTCTTAATGTATCAAATTTAAAGTAAAACGGTAAGCGATTTCTTTGTGTTTGATCTCTATTAAAGGTATTTTGTATACAAAAATGGAGAAGTCTTACATAGTGATGCCTTTAGTGAGAGTAAAACAATTAGCGGGACAAAAAGCCCCGCAAATTATTAATTGATCAACTCAGATGTCAACTAATTTCTACCAGCCAGCTTCTGCTTGTTCAAGTACATAAGCAGCTACGTTTTCAATTTGATCTGACTTTAAATTATCCTTGAAGGCTGGCATAGCGTTTTTACCATTTGTAACTTGAGCAACAATACCTGCTGCTGAATAAATACCATACTTTTCCAAATCTTCCTTTTTCAAGGATTTGTCAGCTTGAACTAGATTTTTACCACCCGCATGACAAGAAGCACAATTAGCTGTAAATACTGCTTTTCCAGCAGCTGCATCTGCCGCTAAAGCGGGATTACTGAAGGCAAAAGTGAAGATGGTGATGCCTAACAGTAATATAGAAATAATCTTTTTCATTTCGTGTTCTCTCTACGACAATTGCTGAATTAGGTGCAATATCCTTATATAATTCTCATCCGAGCCATCATCTGAGTCAAAAGACAAGCTGTCAAACTTCACTCTCAAAATTAGTAAATTTGAATCTATTAATTTAATATCTTAATATTAATTAAAGTTTCTGACTAAAGGTTAAATATTGTTTAAATAACTTGATTGATAGCATTTACCGACTGCTTTTGTTGTAGTAGAGGAATTTCAATTACAAACTCTGCTCCTTCTCCAGGCGCAGAAATGCACTCAATCTTACCATGATGTTTATCTACAATGATTTGATAACTGATAGATAATCCTAAACCAGTACCTTCTCCTACTGGTTTTGTAGTAAAAAATGGATCAAATATCTTTTGTTTAACAGTTGCACTCATCCCTTTCCCATTATCTTTAATAGATATACTTACCCAATTAGGAATTACTATTTTGGTGGAGATTATAATAGTTTTCTGATGATAATTACCGGCTGCTCTCTGTTCCTGATTAAAATTATCTAAAGCATCAATAGCATTAACTAGAATATTCATAAATACCTGATTTAATTGCCCTGCATAACATTCAATTTTAGGCAAATCAGCATAATTTTTAATAATTTCAATAGCAGAACTCTTCCCATTAGCTTGGAGACGACTTTTCAAAATTACCAAAGTACTATCAATTCCCTCATGAATATTTACAAGCTTCATATCAGATTCATCAAGTCGGGAAAAGTTACGTAATGTCAGCACAATTTCACTAATGCGCTGCGTACCGTTTTTCATAGAAGACAGAGTTTTAGGTATGTCTTCTTTCAGAAAATCAAGTTGAATCTTTTCCATATAGTCATTAATTTTTGGTACAGCGTGAGGATATACTTCCTCATAAAGTTTAATTAAAGCAAGTAGATCATGTACATACTCATCAACGTAAGTTAAATTACCAGAAATAAAGCTAATAGGGTTATTGATTTCATGGGCAACACCTGCAACCATTTGCCCTAAACTAGACATCTTTTCAGTTTGAATAAGTTGGGCTTGTGTAAATTTAAGCTCACTTAGCGTTTCTTGCAATCTGCGATTATTTTCATTTAATTCCTGAGTTCTTTCAATAACTTTTTCCTCTAAATTTGCATATAATCTGGCATTTTCTAGGGAAATGGCAGCTTGAGAAGACAATATTTTTAAGACTAAAAACCTATTAGGAGTAAATGCTCCTACAATCAAAGTATTTTCTAGGTAAAGAATACCAATAAGTTTACCTTGATGAACAATAGGCATACATAGAACAGATTTAATTTTATTTTTAATAATATAAGGATCAGTTGTAAATATTCCTTCAGAAGTAGCATTACTAATCACTATATCTTCTCTAGTTCTTTCCACATATCTAATTAAAGATATAGGTAGATATTGGTTATCGTCATCGCCAACTATTTGATGAGATTTAAATTCGTTTTTATCAACGCCTTTTTTAGCTTCTATAAATAAATTGCCTTCTTTTTCTAAAATCATATAACCAGTTTCAGCACCAGCATTTTCAATCACAATCTGCATTAAACTTTCTAGTAACTCATCCAGAAGAATTTCTTCAGATAATGCTTGTGATGCTTTAATAACAGTAGTGAAATCCAGGTTATTTGTTTTAGAACTAGTAGCGGTTACAGTAATCGTCGTCTCCGTTGTATGTGCTTTATTTTTTGTCGATGACTGGGAAATTAACTCTCGATATCTTGACTCTAAATCTTTAACTTTAGCGATCGCACCCCAGCGCGTATAACCATAGTGAGCCTTCTTCATGTATAATGAAGCAAACTCGTTTCTTCCCAAAGCTAGATAAAATTCTGCTGCGCGTTCATAAGCTAAAGCCTCTTCTTGAATATATCCATTATTATTTGCACCCCGAATAGCCTGATCGTAATATTCCATTGCTACTAGAGTTTGCCCCAAAACTCTGGCTTTTTCGGCCTCTACAAGGTCATACTTGTGCTGGTTATTAACTGGAGCATGAGAAGCCCATTCCTGCAATTGCTCTTGATTCGCTGCTACTTTTTCTAAAACTTCTTTTAATTCATCTTCATGTTCTAACCCTAACTCAGAACTGCGCTCCAGATAGAGAGCAAGAAGTGCCAAAGAATAGTAAAAATTATACTGTACTACGTAAACGGTTCCATTTATACCAACTTCATATTGTTTGGCTAAATCAGCATTACTAATAGCTTTTTTATAGTTTTTAAAGAAATAACAAAGAATGGTTTTTCCGAAATATACATAAAAATTTGCAGTATTATTTTCCGTCAAATTCGGTATCATTGACGTATTAAAAATTTCACCTTCTAGATAAGATTCATTTATTTCTTTTCTAATAAAATCATATACTGTCTGCCTGAATATTTTTAGAGCAAAAGTAAAATAATGTTGTTTTATTTTTTGTGAAATAATTATATAGTTATCCTGGATTCTCTCAAGTGATTCTAAATTTTCTCCGGCAAAAAAATGATGTGCGAAAGACAAGAGAGCATTATAGCTTGCATATTCAAAATCTCCTATCTCTAAAGCAAGTTTAAATCCTTCTTCTAGAGGTTTTATTGATGTGTTAATATGCTCTTTCCAATGTTTAATAAACATATTAAATACTGCATAAAACTTAGGCTTTATCTCTCTAGTATCGAACTGGTCTAAAAGTTTTAAAGACAATAGACCAAATTGATATCCTAATTCAATATCTCGCAGAGGCTTCGGTATAATTATTAATATTAATCCGTAGGAAACATAAGCGTGTACGGCTAAAGATGAATTTCCATACTTGAGACAAAGCTCAATCATTGTAAAAACAATCAATGGATGAAGTGTAGGTTTTGTAAAATAAGCAGGAGGTATTGCTGTAATCAGCATTCTCATAGCAGCGAGTTTACTAGGATCAGTCATTTCTGGCAGATTAGCTAACTCCTCAATGCTCAATTCTGTCGGTGGTTTCTCAGATAAGGTAACTCCGAGCATTTCCAGAGTTTGTAAATCTATATCTAATGCTTCTCGCATCCTATTTTGAGAAACATAAGATTGAATCTTTTTCTCATATACTTTAAATGTATCAAGAATATTTTTACTATTTTGTATAACAATCTCAAAAAGCTTTTCTGCCTGCTCAAAATTTGTATTTAAATACTCCGCCTCTATTGTTTCTACATAAAGATTTAGTGTCAATTGATAATGAGTATGCCAACTATCATCTGCCAGCATTTCTAAGCCCATTTTAAAAAATTTAACAGCAGATTCATAAGCAGTAGAATCCTTAGCTTTGCTTCCAGCTATCAGATTCAATTGAGCCAGATTATATCTTTCTACTTGGGAATAAATTAATTCAGCACCGATATTGAGGTGGTTAACAATATCAAATATTTTTTCTTCTCTTGCGATTTGGTCTAAATTACTTAAAAGTAATTGACCAATTTTTAAGTGAACTTCCTTCTTCTTTCCATCTGGAATCAACGCATAAGCTGCTTGTTGTACTCGGTCATGGAGAAATTTATAGTCAATGATAAAATCATTAACCTGCTCTAAAAATTGAGGTAATTTATAAATATGATCTAGAGGCAAAATTAGACTAACCTCAAGAGCCTCCCACAATTCTTCTGCTGTATCTTTCTGAGATTTTTCATTAATAACAGAGAGGATATCTAAATTAAATCGGTTGCCAATACAAGCAGCAAGTTTAAGGGTATTTTGAGTAAAATACTGTAATTTTTGAATTTTGCCGAGCATTAACTCGACAACATTATCGGTAATACCTATTTCTTGAATTTGCTCAATTTTCCATTGCCAATTACCTGTACTAAAATCGAATAAAAGTAGATTTTCTTGATAAATAAACTTAATTACCTGAGTTAAGAAAAAGGGATTACCACCAGTTTTATTAAAAATTAACTCCGCCAAAGGCTTGACTTTTTCTAATTCACATTTAAGAGTATCAATAATTAATTGGTATATGTCAGTGATTTTTAAAGGTTGACAGTTAATTGTCCTGATAATTACATCAGTTTTTCCAATCTCCTGCAAAGTCAAAGTTAATGGATGAGTGCTATCTACCTCATTATCTCGGTAAGCTCCAATTATTAGTAAATTTTGAATTTCTATATCTGTAGATAATAGTTGAATTAATTTGAGAGAAGCTATATCTGCCCATTGTAAATCGTCTAAAAATAGAACTAAAGGGTTTTCTTTTTTGGCTAAGATACTTATAAACTTTTGAAAAAACAAATTGAAGCGATTTTGAGCTTCATTTGGGGCTAGTTGCGGTACTGCTGGTTGTTTACCTATAATTAGTTCTACTTCTGGAATTACATCAATAATAATCTGAGCATTAGGAGCTAATGCTTTTAATAACTTTTCTTTCCAAGCTGCTAACTGTGTCTCATTTTCTGTCAGTAATTGTCTAATCAATTCTTGCAAAGCTTGAATGAGGGACGCATAAGGAATATTGCGTTTAAATTGCTCAAATTTACCTGTAATGAAATAGCCTTTCTTTTGGATAATAGGCTTATGAATTTCATTGACTAGAGCCGACTTACCAATTCCTGAATAACCAGCAACTAATATCAACTCCTTTTGTCCTTGATTGACTTGCTCAAAGGCTGTTAATAAAGTTGCTATTTCTACTTCTCGACCATACAGTTTTTCTGGAATTTGTAATTGGCTAGATTGATCATGTTGTCCAATTGGAAAGCTATATATCTGAGTAATATTTTCTAGCTGATTCAAACAATTTTCTAGGTCAAATTGGAGTCCAAAAGCACTTTGATATCTTTCTTCAGCCGTCTTACTAAGTAACTTCATAACAATAGCAGAAATCACCTGGGGAATTTCTGGTTTTAACTGATCTACAGGTATTGGCTGTCTGGCAATATGACAGTGTATTAATTCCATTGGATCAGTAACATCAAAGGGTAATGTCCCAGTTAGCATTTCATAAAAAGTAACTCCCAAAGAATATAAATCGGTACGATAATCAAGCGAGCGATTCATCCTTCCTGTTTGCTCTGGGGATATATAAGCGAGGGTTCCCTCTAGCGAATCAGGATTACTAAATTTAGGTTTTTCTTTGGGGAGAAGAGATGAAATAGAAAAATCAATAATTTTAATTTGATGTGTTTGCCTGTTAACAAGAATATTTGCTGGTTTAATATCTTTATGAATAATATGATGTTGATGGACTTCGCCTATTGCTTGGGTAATTTCGATTGCTATTTTTAGAAAATCCAGCAATTCAATTTGCTGCTCTTTAATTAGACTATCAATAGATATGCTATCAAAATTTTCTAAAATTAACGCAAAACTATTATTATATTTTTCTAGACTGTAAGCTTTGATGACTCCTCCTATATCTAAATTTTTCAGGAGATCATATTCATATGATAATTTGGCAATATCTTTTAGGCTAGGATAATCTATATTTAAGATTTTAATGACTACTAATTTACCATCCTCACTGCTTTTGGCTTGATAAACAGTAGTTTTGTCTCCATTATAAATTAACTTTAAAATTTCGTAATTAGATAAATTAATCATGGCTTATCATTACACTCTTCTGGAAATTTTTCAGTACTTCTGAACGACTTATACCAATTTTATGTAAGGCTGCACAGAATAGTCAGAGAAGGTATTATTTTGTCATTCTGATAGCGCAGCATGGCGTTAGCCAGCCATAGTAGAGAGAAGAATCTAGGGTTTCAGCCACATTATAGAGATATTTCACTCCGCTGCGTTCAACATGAATATAGAAAGACTCTTTTCAAACAACCTTTAAAGCTACGTAATCTACTCGATTTTAATCAACATCAAGTTAGGTAGTTTTATAAGTACAGTTTGTCATTAATACGAGTAGCAAATTAAAACGCTGCTAACTCAGTATAACAATTTATCCTTCAGAGTAACTCCGAACCTCTTTTTTTTAGTAATGTATACTAAGTAATGTAACATCATATCAGCTTCTTGGTTTCATCTCGGCTCGGACAATGAGTCAGTTATTTCATCAAATTTATTCTTGATTACCGAATGGAGAGTAATAATGCTAACGTTTTATATTTTACAAGAGCAGAAAAAGTATATAGAAGAATACATGAATAAGGTTTCTCGCTCTTTTGCTTTAGAGTAAGCCACAAAATAAATGATCCTGTTTTGTCATGCTGAGTATAGCAAAGCGAAACGAAGCATCTCAAAGGATTCTTCACTACACTTCGTTCCGTATGGCTAACGCCACACTTTGTGAACAGAATGACATTGGGCATTTCTTTTTGTGGAGTTCTCTAATAGACTTTTAAAACATTCTTTTAAAAAACTTATAGCAATTGTGTGACAAATAATTTTTCGATGTCACTTATTCTCAATAAAATCAAAAAATTAAACCGCCTGTTCCACAAAAGTTTCAGATCACAGGAATTATGTTTTAGGGACTTCCAAATAAAAAAATCCCTGATTTGTAGGGTAGGTTAGGACGGTAGTCCGTAACCTACCATAAGTTTGAGGATAATGGTGGGTTACGCTGCGCTAACCCACCCTACAATTTTTGGGTAATTTATTTTTTGGTGTTCCCTTACAATACCAATTCTATGTGAAGCTGCGCTTTATTTATGTAGGGGAAATACCCTTCGGGAAGCAAGCTACATCTAAGATGGCTTTCTTCCCTCCTACACCCTTGAGCTAGTAGATCCAACAATCCCACTCACCAATAATTTTCTTTGTATATTTGATTTGAAAGCATTGCTGTAGAATTGCTCGCGTTGCTTGCATTCCTGACATTACCGTAGCTTCTACACAACCGGAATTGTAACCGTTATTGATCCAATCACCTGCTAGGTAAAGATTATTGAATCCAGATTCATCAGCTTTGAGGCGATACTTAGTACTTTGAGGAACAGAAAGTACATAACGCTCTGTAGGATTGATGTTAATTCGCCAATATTGAGCTTTAAACCGTTCTACACCCTGACGGTTTTGGTAATCTATCAGCAAATCCCAGTTTAATCCTTGAGGATTGTTAGGGAGAGTTGCATTAGGCCAAAGATGTCCAATGTGATTGGTGAGGAAATTCACGGCTTTTTCGTCGCCTTTGATCTGTTCTTGGGCAGGGAAACTATACTCACTCCTGGGGGGAATTCCTGGATCTGCAATCACGCCAGTAAAATAGGCAGTGTTATAAGGATAATGTTCCGAAGGCCAGTTTTCTCGTGGCAATAAATCACTCATATCCGCGTAGACATCAATAGGCTCAACATAAGCACCGAGAACGGGGCTGGACATTTTCCAGCCTAATTGCGGCAGGGTTGACTTGAGCCATAGCTGTCCACCTTGAGTGGTGACTGTTTTGACTCGATTCAACATATTGTTCCATTTTTGATGAGCAGGATTTTTCTCAGCTTGGAGTATTTCTTGACAGATAGAAGGTAAAGCCGCGATGGAAATACCAAGGAGTACGATATCAAAGTCTTTACCTTTGGTGAGTTTAAATGTTTCTACATCTTGCCAAGGTGTCCAATATGACTCTAGGTTAATTTCCTTGTCTTGGAGCTTTTTGGCTTCTTCGTCCACAATCTGATCGTAGAGAGGCTCACTAGGCCAACAAAGCAGGTCTTTGACGGGGATGAGAGGTTGATATTCCTGCTGTGGATGTTTTAAATTAACCTGACGTGCGATCGCAATTTCAGCTATAGATTCCTGATTCTGATCAAGGTGCAACTCCTTGACGACATGGAAGAATTTAAATTTCACACCCCGACGTTTGAGGACTTCATAGAGGGGCGTAATCACCGTATCACCCATGCCGGCTTGCATCTTCCACATGATTGCCCCGTTGTACTGGAACAAGATGGTCATGAGGATACGAATAGCTGTTCCTGCGGCTAATTGAGGGTTGTTGGTGTTCCCTTCTGGAAAGCCATAAACGAGATCATACAAAACTCGGATAAATGCTGAATTAACACTTGATTCCCGCGCTCCGTGTTTCCTCAACCAGTCTTTATAGTTATATTCATCTAGGTGGTCTAAACAACGATAATTAAGAACTCCATCAACAAATAAACCCTGAATGTTAGCTAGTGCTAAATCAATCAGAGTTAACCGCCACTGAATTTCAAAATTTTCTTCATCAGTATCCAAATAATTGCTAAAATGCTTTGTAAAGCGATTGATCAATTTCAGAATAAATTGATGCTGTTCTCGTTTATGATTTTTGGTGTTCTGAGGCAGAAATTGAGCAAAATTATAAGCAAGATTCAGAAACATTCCTTCTGAAGTAAAGTCAAGGTCTTTGACAGCTTTCCCCAAATTATTGTTGATATTTTCTAACCATTCTCCCCAATGGCTAGGTTCCTGTAGCAACAGTTGTATTAACTGGCTAGGAACTTGAATGAGACTCTCTTCTAAGAGAAATTCGATGATTTCTTTACCAAGGGATATTTGTTGATTAAGAGTTTCTAAACAGTTTTTAGATTGCGATTGTTTAGCATTGATTTCTGTATAAGTCTGAAAAACGAATTTAATAGTTGTGCAAATGTGTTGCCAAATCGAAGATTTACCACCACCTTCCCAGGGAACTAGAGAATTTGTGGGAAAGTCAAAGGGCAAGTTGATCCATTGCTGATTGATGTATTCTTCTAACACAATCAGGCTGTGAGGTTTGAAGGCATCTTCTATAGTACTGAAAGGGCCGTTTCCTCCTAATTCTTCATAACATTGATTGAGTAGACTAAAGGCATTTTCATAGAATCCAAAGAAGATGTGTAATCCATGCTCTTCAATGCGGTAATCAGGTTCATGATAAGGTTTGTGGGGCTGAAGATTTCGACCACTAGCACACTTTCCACCTAAACGCCAACCTGTTTGATAAATAGTAATCTCATAGAGGTTATTCCATCCTGGTTGGCTGGTTAATTCATAGGCTGTGGTTAAGGATGCTATTCCTCCGCCTAGGATGACAATCTTTTTCGGTTGATATGTTTCTGACATGATGATTTTTCCTGATTAAGATAGATATGCGTATGCCAATTAATTCCGTTCATGGAGAGTGCCGAAGAACCCCACCCCTAGCCCCTCCCCCTTCGGGTTCACCAGTCGCCTACGGTGGGAAACCCGCCTACAGCGCTGGTTCACCGCAAGCGAGGAGGGGAACTGGATTTATTAAGGATTTACTACAAATTACGAATTACGAATTACGAATTATTTTTGTTGTGCTTGCCACACGGTAGTACCATTTTGAAAACTAAAATCGAAATTAAGTAAAAAAGCAAGTTTGATAGGGATTTGTATAGATTCGCTACCTGGGGAATATCCTGTATGTAAGCCCAACTCTTGAACGATGGGTTGGCTGGCGAATTTATTGATTGTCAACTCAAATTTATCACCGAAATCATCGAAGCCAAGGAGTTCTCCGCCATGAAAAGTTTGTAGTTGCATGGGGGATTCAATGAGGGCTTGATAACAAGCTCGCCGACTATCTTCGGCATCGCGGAATTGTTTGAGGTTAACCAGTGGGACAATTTTTTCAATTAGGTAGTTAAGGAGATTGAATGGTAATCCTAAGCCGGGGATAAGTATTTCGTTGTCTTTGTCAAATAGTAAATTAGCGATCGCACTAATTCCTTCTTCAAAATTCTCCCAAGTCTTCACAGAGGGGTGTTTCTCTCCTTGGGAGACACGTCGGACTTCCAATAAACGAGCCTCTATAGCCTTGGTTTCTGGGGTAAACTCCTTAAATACCAAGGTGTCTAAAGTAAATAAATCTGGTGGTTGATCAATTTTGGGCATCTGCACCGTCCCAAATTGTTTAAAGAAGCCGTACACTTCCCTCCCTGATACTAGAGGAGTGGCATTATTGACATAGATGTATGGTATGAACCAAGCCAGACGTTCAGCGACAAACACAGGCCCGACTTTTTTCCCAACCACTGTTAACATCCAAAAAACAACTTCCTGTTCTTGGACTGTTCCTTTGTCATAATCGGGAGGATTAACGGATCTTAAACTGTCTAAATTGTTGATAGTCAGAATGACGTGAGACATAACCGGACGATATTCAATCTCCCCATTGCTGGGATGATTGAGATATTTGTCACACACATCCTGAAGCTTTGACATTGAAGCTTCAATCGCAAAGCCATACATTGTCGTCCCTTTAATTTCATAGGGTTGATTGAAAGCCTGGCCATCTGCTTGTTCAACATACTGAGGATAGGAAGATTTTTGTTTGCATCCACAACAATGAGACTTGACGAAACTTGCCATATCTTCCTCCATGTTTTTGCCTTTTGCGGCTAAATCTTGGAGTAGTTGATCTGGCGTTTGTTGGATTTGGTTCAGGTAATTAGTTAGATTTTGTGGTTCTTGAAAAAGTTCTGTAAATGCACTCATAGCACCGAGTGCTGTATGAAAACTAGTCTGCATTGCTTGGGAGGGGCAATTTGTATTCATATACCTTTGGGAAAGCAGTTAGTTATTTCTACGGTGATGTGCCGTTATTTCTTACTATGACTATAAACGAAACAACTAGGTTTATACTCAACAGCTAATATCAAGGTACTACAAAAAAGAGATTACATAATTTAAGAAGTGATTAACCTTGTCCTGCTAAATGTGACAGTGCCTCTGCTGTAACACGACAAATTCGCCAATCATCTAAAATATCTGCCCCCATACGACGATAAAACGCCTGTGCTGATACATTCCAATCTAAGACACTCCACTCTAAGCGCCCACAATCCCGTTCTATAGCTATCTTGGCTAGTTTAGTGAGTAAAGCTTTACCAATACCTTGTCGTCGAAATTCAGGTACAACAAACAAATCTTCCAGATAAATTCCTGGCTTAGTCAAAAAAGTAGAATAATTTTGAAAAAATAGGGCAAACCCTACAGCTTGCCCCGCCGATTCTGCTAATATTGCCTCTATATATTTTGGTGAACCAAATAAATGCTCCTTTAGTGCCAGAGCATCACCCGTTACAGCATGAGATAACTTCTCATATTCTGCCAGACACTGAATTAACGCAAATAGAGTATGACAATCATTTGGTTCAGCAAAACGTACAATCAAATCACTACGCAAAGTCATTAGTCTTTAATCTATAGTCCACAGTCCATAGTTTATACTGAAGCCCATAAATTTTCTTAACTAATAAGTAGTCGGACAAAATTAAATTCACTCGTTGAGAGAGGGAACTCTTAACAGGGAACTCTGAACAGAGAAATCAGTTGTGTAACTAAATTCTGTCTCATTACTAATCTCCTTCTGACTCCTGACTCCTGACTCCTGACTCCTGACTCCTGACTCCTGCTATATCAACCACCCCTTTAAACGTTTAGCAATATGGGGGCGACGTAACTTCCGCATAGCTTTACTTTGAATTTGACGCACTCGCTCACGGGAAAGATTAAACATATTCCCAACCTCCTCTAAAGTGCAGGGTTCACTCGTCGTCAGCCCATAGCGCAGAGAAATCACATCCTTCTCCCGTGGAGTGAGGACATCACCTAAAACTTCCCAAATCTCCTGACGCATCATGTTTTCATTCATTTTTGCTTCTGGAGACTGGTTATCCTCATCTTCCAGCAAATCCATCAATTCAGTATCTTCTTCCTTACCAACACGGTGATTGAGAGATAACGCTTGACGACGGAGTTGTTGAAGTTGTCGCAGTTGCTGAACGCTAATTTCCAAAGATTCAGCCATTTCAGCTTCCGAGGGGTTACGAGCTAATTTTTGCTTGAGTTCCCTTTGGGCTTTTTTAAGCTTGTTAAGTTTTTCAACAATATGGATTGGTAAACGGATAGTTCGCGCATCATTAGCGATCGCTCTGGTAATAGCCTGTCTAATCCACCAGTAAGCGTAGGTTGAAAACTTATATCCTTTATCAGGGTCAAACTTTTCTGTAGCGCGGTTTAAGCCCATTGCACCTTCTTGGATCAAATCCAGAAAAGGAACTCCCCGGTTTAGATAACGTTTAGCGATAGATACCACCAACCGCAGGTTAGAACGAATCATTTTCCGCTTCGCAACCCGTCCTTGATACAAGCGGCTTTCCAATTGTTTTTCTGTCATCTCAAACTTGGAAGCCACTTCGTTTTTACTCGGTTGCTGTCCCAGTTCCAATTCCAAAGCTGCTTGTAAGTCTTTTACCTCTTCGAGAAACCTAACTCGCCTCGCTAACTCCACCTCTTCATCGGCTTTTAGGAGCGGGTAACGCGCCATTTCTTTAAAAAACGCGCCTACAGCATCGTCATGTTCGGTTTTATTGTATCCCGAAGGGCGAGCGGCTGCCATGTCATCCCCATTCCGTTCCTCTGACTCCAAATTTTCTACAATTGCAGAGTCATCAAATACTACTGCATCCAAACTATCAAGTGATGGTTCTTCATGATCAGTAGCGTTCTCCAGTATTTCCATTGTTCCCAATTCAGCAATATTCATAAGTTTTTTTTCGGGATTGTTGCTTTGTTTGGTACATAATTTAGTGACAGCCGCTCATTTGAGGCTTGGTAGTTTTCCTTTAAGGATGAATACACTCATTAACGAGAGCAAAATACAATTTTCTTGAAAATTCCTCAGTCGGAATGAAAATCTGTATCCATCCGTCATCCTTTTGGTTACTTTTAGATACAATTTATATTGTCTTTGCACCCAAAATACCATCTTTTTCCACTACCAGCAGACATATTCCTCATTTTTTTATTGATCACCAAATATGTCAAACCCCCTCAAACATTCTCAACCTTAACAAATATAAAAATTCCATCTCAGGAATGCTACGTCTTAAATTTTCATGTATTTTCCTAGATTTTTGTTGGTTTTAGAGGATAGAAGTGGAAGCTTCCCAAATGATACAAATTACAAAAATGGTAGCTTAAAATCCGGACAATCTTAATTGTATAAAAGCATCTCACATAGAAAAAGTATTTAATATCTATCGTTAGGTGGAAAAAGCATACTCCATATTTAGTAGATAAAAAAACGTTTTATTTACATATCAGATACGTTCATTTGTATAGTCAATATCAAACATTTATTGCACGTACCGTAGAAATTAATTTGTCTAGTAGATTACACAAGTTAAAACTTATCAAGTATGATTGGTAATAAAAGTATTGCGAAATACAGTTTGCTTGTAGTAATGTCAGCAGTTAAAGTTAAGTGAGCTTAGTCAATTTCCTCCAAGTATATGGCGATAATATCTATCTAAAAACTTAGGAATGATGTATACTAATACCGTAAAATTGTCTTCTGTAGTCGTAGCTGAACCTGGAGAGTCATACCAGTCAAAAACAACTGTTTATAGATGGATTGAAGTACTCGTAGATTGTCCAGGAAGCTCAGAGCTATTTACATACGAAATACCGCCTCAGTTAGAAATCAAACCAGGGGATATTTTGACTGTTCCCTTTGGGGCGCAACAAGTGGGTGCGATCGCTATTCGCTTCTTGTCTCAACCGCCAGCAGATTTAGCACCAGAGAAAATTCGGGAAGTAGAAGATGTAGTCAGCAGAAAATTTTTCCCTAGCACCTATTGGGAATTGCTCAATCGCATCGCCGCTTATTACTATACGCCGCTGATTCAGGTAATTCGGGTGGCTTTACCACCAGGATTATTAGGGCGATCGCAACGTCGTCTACGTTTGACATCCTTGGGAAGAGATCAAGATGTCTCTAGCAATACTTCAGTGTTCATGTCACCCACAGCGCAACAAGTTTTATCACTGCTGCAAAAAACTCCTACAGGTGACTACAGTTATTACTATATTCAACAAAAAGTTAAATCTTCCTATCGAGGAATTCGTGAACTAACCCGTTTGGGATTAGCAGAAAACTATTTAGAACCGCCCCGACAAAATCAACCCAAACTCCAAAAAGCAGTAACACTAATAGATAATAATGACCGAGATTTAACCACCCGTCAAAGAGAAATTATTGAAGTATTGCGGCGACAAGGTGGAGAATTATGGCAAAGTGAATTATTACAAATTTGTAGTGCCAGTACTTCTATCCTCAAAACTTTGGTAGAAAAGGGATATATAGTAATTGAAGAACGGGAAATATTACGCAGAGAACAAAGTCCCCTCATGGCTGGGGATCAGGCAAAATCTTTAACAAATGCTCAAACTAACGCCCTAGAATTAATACAATCTTTAAATGGATTTGCTCAAGTTTTATTACATGGGGTAACAGGTTCAGGAAAAACAGAAGTATATTTACAAGCGATCGCACCTCTCCTCAATCAAGGTAAATCTGCTTTAGTCTTAGTTCCCGAAATTGGACTCACACCCCAACTCACAGACAGATTCCGCGCCCGATTTGGAAACCGAGTCCAGGTTTATCACAGCGCCCTCTCCGACGGTGAACGCTACGACACATGGCGACAAATGTTCACCGGAGAACCTCAAGTAGTAATTGGGACTCGCAGCGCCATTTTCGCTCCTTTACCCAATTTGGGTTTAATCATCTTAGATGAAGAACACGACAGTAGCTTTAAACAAGATTCTCCCATTCCCACCTACCACGCCCGTACAGTCGCCCAATGGCGGGCAGAATTAGAACATTGTCCGTTAATTTTGGGTTCCGCTACTCCTTCTTTGGAGAGTTGGGTGAGTGTTGGTAGTCCCGGAACCCCACCCCCTAGCCCCCTCCCCGCAAGCGAGGAGGGGGGACAGGATATTTCAACCTTTATTCCCGCAAGCGAGGAGGGGGGACAGGAGATTATTCGGGACTCAACAGTTTACCTTTCACTCCCGGAACGGATTAACTCGCGTCCCTTACCACCTGTGGAAATCGTGGATATGCGTCGGGAGTTACAGGAGGGAAATCGGTCTATATTTAGTAGATCCCTACAAGAAGCGTTGGAACAGCTACAGGAAAAGAAACAGCAGGGAATTTTATTTATTCATCGTCGGGGACATAGCACTTTTGTTTCTTGTCGGAGTTGTGGTTATGTGCTGGAATGTCCACATTGTGATGTTTCTTTGGCTTATCACCATGTAGAAGAGGGTGCGCCGCAATTATTAAGGTGTCATTATTGTAATTATGGGCGATCGCATCCTCCACACTGTCCAGAATGCAGTTCTCCCTATTTAAAGTTCTTCGGCAGCGGAACTCAACGCGTAGCACAGGAATTAAATCGCCAATTTCCTAACCTCAAATTAATTCGCTTTGATAGCGATACCACCCGCAACAAAGGCGCACACCGCAACTTACTCACCCAATTTGCGAACGGTGAAGCAGATTTATTAGTGGGAACACAAATGCTTACCAAAGGTTTAGACTTACCCCAAGTTACCCTTGTTGGTGTTGTCGCTGCTGATGGGTTACTACATTTATCAGACTATCGCGCCAATGAAAGAACATTTCAAACCCTCACCCAAGTAGCCGGACGTGCAGGAAGAGGAGAAGATCCAGGCAGGGTAATTGTGCAAACTTATACCCCAGAACATCCAGTCATTGAAGCAGTACAAAAACATGATTATCACTCTTTCTCTAATGCAGAATTAGAACAAAGAGAAGCTCTGAATTATCCCCCTTATGGTAGGTTAATTTTATTGCGGTTGAGTAGTCTTGACCCCATTCAAGTCCAAAATACAGCCCAAATCATTGCTACAACTTTCAGTGATCAAGAAGGCTTTGAGATATTGGGGCCAGCACCAGCTAGTATTTTACGTGTAGCTAATCGTTATCGCTGGCAAATATTGCTCAAATTTGACCATGAGGCATTACCTAATTTACCTGATTGGCAAGAAATTAGAGCGCTTTGTCCCCCCTCAATCAGCTTAACAATAGATGTAGACCCCATTAATATTATGTAATAGTTCAAAGTTATGGTTAAAAAAGTTGCAATTATCGGTGCAGGCCCTAGTGGTGTTCTTCTTGCTCATTACTTATTGCGTCGGGATGAAAAATATCAAATTGATATTTATGAACGTCGGAGCGATCCCCGGACTGTAAATTTCTCCAAAATACGCACCTTTCCGATTTCCCTCTGTGAACGAGGGACAAATGCTTTACGTCAGATTCCTGGTCTGGAAGAAGCAGTTAAAGCAGTGAGTGTGGAAATGACAGGAACAATTTTCCACGGGAAAAAAGGCAAAACTCAGGTAACTAGTAGAAAAAAACCGCTAGTAACTTTAGACCGTACTAACTTGGCAAATGTACTGTTAGAAAAATTACTAGAAAACTACGATCATACTCGGCTCAATGTTCACTTCAAGCATCAATGTTTACAAGTAGATTTTGCTGCTAAAAAACTGAAATTGCAAAAACTAAAACCAGAAACTACTTCTCAAGAAATAGAATCTGAATTTACCATTAATTATGATTTATTGATTGGTGCAGATGGTGCGCGTTCTGTGGTGAGAGAGCATTTAGTCAACACAGAAGTCTTTGAATGTCAACAGAATTATGTTCCCAATGCTTACAAATCAATTTTTTTACCTAATCCAGATCAAACTCCAGGAATCGATCTGCAAAAAAACAAGATTCACACTTGGCGATTAAGTAATGGTGTAGCTATGTTAATGCTACATCAGCCAGATGAAACAATTAGTGGTGTAATTCATTTCCCCTATGCTAAAAATCCGATAGCAGAACTTAAAAACGCCGAAAAAGTAACTGAATTTTTTCACGAAAATTTCCCAGAAATTGCTCAGATAATGCCAGAATATGAAGCTGAAGCATTTTCACAAAGACCAATATCACAAGTTTTAACAGTTCGCTGCAATCGCTATCATTACGGTGATAGTGTCTTATTAATTGGTGATGCTGCTCATGCGGTTTCCCCTTCTATTGGTCAAGGGTGTAATTCAGCATTAGAAGATGTGGTGGTATTGGATAAATTGTTAGATGAATATGCTGATAATTTAGCATTAACCCTAGAAAATTATAGTATTATTCGTCAACCAGATGCTTTTGCATTACGGGAATTAAGTGACTATTGTTTTCCTACTTCTAAAAAGTTATTTACTGAATTTATTATTCGCAATAGTTTAGGAAAAATTCTCCATCAAATATTTCCAAAAACTTTCTTTCCACCTATATTTGATGCGGTATTCGCAGCCGATATTTCCTATAAAGAAATTTTGCATAAAAACCAAAATTGGATATCCAGAGTCAAGAAATCGAATGATCAGTTTTTCGCTAATAATTAATACATTCATCCCCATGTAATATTTAGTAGGACTTATGCAAAAACTCTGCCCAACTCCTATTCCTCTGTGTCCTCTGCGGTTCATTTCTTCATGATTTTGCGTCAGTCCTGATTAGTTATCTTTTTCCTTGCCTACGCGAACGCGTTCTTTGCAGTACCATGCGGGAAGCTTCTCCATGTCTACATTTCAACCGTATTCTTTTCGTAGAACGGGAGTATACTGCAAAAGGGTAAAACCTGAACTTATGTCATACTGTATCCCTGACGGGAGCGTTAGCCATACGTAACGTAGTGCAGCGTTCAGAATGACACTTTTAACCCGTTTTTAGTATAACAACTAAATTAATCAAAAATTATGTAACTATGAATACCTTTAACGTGCAAATCTGGGAGTAAGGATTTAGCTTGAATTTATACAGATAAACTTGATATGCTGAACTGATCAGAATTTTTACCAAAATTCAGCGATTATAGAATATAATCATCTGCTAACCTCACTCTGGTTAATATATGGCAGATATGGCAGAGTAAATGGTATTAACTTATACGATTAAGACGTGAATGATGTAATAAAAGTATCATATATTTTAATTTTATTGAAAGTATATTTTGGTGAATGTATTGTATAAACAGATAATAATAACTAGCCAAATAGGTGAGTAATAGTAGAATTGAAATATTCTTAACAACAACTTCCACAAGTATTGAGAATATAGTAAATCAAGATTGATACATTGAGGTGATATATAGAAATCATTCAATCACTAGCAATCAAATTTCCCCGTAATTTAAGTATTATTTTTCAGCATTGACAGGCTATAACTTCAGTTTAATTGAGTACAAACTACATGGGACAAGGTTTTTTACAAATTGCGTTAACGCTCCTTATTGTCATATTCATTACTCCTAAATTGGGAAGATACATAGCTAAGGTCTTTTTGGGAGAAAGCACAATTCTGGATGTGATCATGAACCCGATAGAGAAAATTCTCTATATATTAGCGGGTGTTCGCGGAAAAGATGAGATGACAGGTTGGCAATATATCCGTGCAGTATTATGCAGCAACCTGGCTATGGGTATTTTTGTATATGCAGTAATCCATTATCAAAGACTTTTACCCTGGAATCCCAACGGTTTTGGGGCGATGAGATGGGATACATTGCTACACACGACAATTTCTTTTTTGACTAATACAGATCAACAACACTACATCGGGGAAACTACTTTAAGCTACTTTAGCCAAATAGCGGCTTTAGGCTTTTTAATGTTCACGTCAGCTGCAACTGGGTTAGCGGTAGGAATTGCTTTTATTCGGGGGTTAACGGGGAGAAAGTTAGGGAATTTTTATGTTGATCTCACCCGTGCCATCACCAGGATATTACTACCTCTATCTATTATCGGTGCGATCGCTCTCATTGCCTTAGGTGTACCACAAACATTAGATCAAACATTGGTGATCCAAACCTTAGAAGGAGGAACCCAATATATTGCTAGAGGACCAGTTGCTTCCTTTGAAAGCATCAAGATGTTAGGGGAAAACGGTGGTGGTTTTTTTGCTGCTAACTCTGCCCATCCCTTTGAAAATCCCAATGGCGCTTCTAATTTATTAGAAATGATCGCCATGCTTTCTATTCCCACATCCTTAATTTACACCTACGGCGTATTTGCCAACAACCTCAAACAAACTTGGTTACTGTTTTGGATGGTATTTGTCATTTTTGTGATTCTAATCTGGATTACAGCCGTTGGTGAAATGCAAGGGAATCCCCTAATTAACAAAATTGTTAGTGCCGAAATACCAAACTTAGAAGGCAAAGAACTGCGATTTGGCTGGGCAGAAACTGCATTATGGGCAGTCACAACTACCGCTACCATGTGCGGTGCAGTCAACGGGATGCATGATTCACTCATGCCTCAAGGAGTATTTGCTACCTTATTCAATTTATTTTTGCAAATCATTTGGGGAGGACAGGGAATAGGAACAGCCTATCTATTCATTTACCTAATTCTGACCGTGTTTTTGACCGGCTTAATGGTAGGACGCACCCCAGAATTTTTTGGCCGCAAAATTGAACAAAAGGAAATCGTGCTGGCCAGCGTCGTGCTGCTGATTCATCCGATTTTGGTTTTGATTCCTAGTGCGATCGCTCTAGCATATCCCATATCTCTATCAGGAATCAGCAACCCCAGCTTTCACGGTATCTCTCAAGTAGTTTATGAATACGCCTCAGCCGCTGCAAATAATGGTTCTGGCTTAGAAGGTTTGAAAGATAATACTCTGTGGTGGAACTTAAGTTCCAGCTTCAGTATTTTAGCAGGGCGCTACATCCCCATTATTGCTATCCTC
Source organism: Anabaena sp. WFMT (assembly GCF_051781005.1). NCBI lineage: Bacteria > Bacillati > Cyanobacteriota > Cyanophyceae > Nostocales > Nostocaceae > Anabaena > Anabaena sp. WFMT. The sequence goes on from NZ_JBPWOA010000053.1 coordinate 105,188, forward strand.
CTTTTGGCTGATAGTATGTCCCACAAACCAAAAGTACCAGAAACCCGTGCTACTCTCAAAACCGATTCTCTCATGTTTACCAGCATCACCGCTGGCGTAACCATCATCTTAGGAATACTAACTTTCTTCCCAGTTTTAGCTTTAGGCCCCATAGCCGAAGCTTTTAAACTAGCTTCTGGAAATTAGGAAACTGGGGACTGGGTAAAAGTTTTCCCAATTACCAATCACCCATGACCAATTACCAATGACCTAATATGTCAATAACTCAGGGCTGAAGCCACTGAGCTTGTAAGAAACAAGTCTTACGTGTTTGACTAGCTCATTGAGACGCAGTTTGGTACGAACTTCCGAATACTTCCCCAGTTCGGATTATCTTCAAACTATCTTGTTAATAGTGTTGCTTTGGGCAAGACATCTTAACTGCGTTGAGCGAGGGGACTTAAACTTGACACCTCGACTACGCTCGGTGTAAGCCTGAGCGAAGCCGAAGGCTTACTCCAAGGATTATCTCTTGATGCGAGTACCTGTAATTTCATTAGACAATATTCCATTAATGCCAGCCAAACCTAGTCGCGCTAGACGTTGGATTAAAGAAGGTAAAGCAATTGGTAAATTCAACAAGTTAGGTATTTTCTATGTCCAGTTAATAGCTGAACCATCTGGCATGAAAACTCAAGAAATAGTAATTGGATTAGACCCAGGCAAAATGTTTTCTGGTGTAGCGGTTCAATCTCAAAAATACACCTTACAAATGTTGCACTTAGTTTTACCATTCAAAACTGTTAAAGACAGAATGGAACAACGGTCTATGTTACGACGCGGTAGACGAGGTAGACGAGTTAACCGAAATTTGTCTTTCAATAAACGTAGTCACCGTCAAGCTAGGTTTGATAATCGTCGGGGGTCTAAACTTCCTCCAAGTATTCGAGCAAACAAAGATTTAGAATATCGGATAATCACACTTCTTTGTGATATTTACCCAGTAAAAACAATTGTCGCTGAAGAGGTAGAAGCAAGAGGAGATAAGAGTTTTAGTCCAGTAATGGTAGGTCAAAGATATCAAATTAACCGATTATCTGAACTAGCAAAAGTAGAATTAAGAAAAGGATGGGAAACATCGAATCTTCGTAAACACTTGGGTTTACACAAAGCAAAGTCTGATAAGTCTCTACAAATCCCAGAGACTCACGCAGTTGACGCTGTGACACTAGCGTGTTCCGAATTTGTTAAATATAAGTCGTGGGAAGGTGCTAAAACTCATGGTGCTAGTTGGGTGGGAAATGCAATTATTACCAATTCTCAATTTACGATTTTACGCCGTCCTCCAATCAGTCGCAGACAGCTACACTTAATGGTTTTTTCAAAAGGTGGAAATAGACGAAAATACGGAGGTACTGTGACCAGACATGGCTATAGGAAAGGTGATTATGTTGAAGCTACTCAAGGCAATAAAACATATAGAGGCTGGGTAAGTGGAGACACAAAAACTCAAGTTTCAGTTAGTGATTTTAACTGGAAACGGTTAGGGCAATTCAGTAAAAACAAAGTCCGACTAATTAGGCGCTCTATTGGAATAATCATCACTGCGGTTAAAACCGCTCGCGTCGCTTCCCTCTCAGCACTAAAGTGACTGAGTTTCCCACTTACCAGGTATTCTTATGAATTTTGCCGCAACAACCCCAAGACCCAAATCTTCCCGGAGTCGTCCTAGCGATCGCCGTCCAAAACGCAAAAAAGCTCTAGTCAGTACCAAAGGACTCTACACTAGAGCCATCAGGGATACCTTTCTCAAACTCAACCCCAAATATGCCATCAAAAATCCCGTCATGTTTGTGGTCTGGTTAGGAACAATAATCACCCTAGCCCTCACAATTTATCCCCCACTATTTGGACCCGTCAACCAAAAAAACCCCCAACTTTTCAACGGCTTGTTAACAGGAATTTTGTTTTCCACCGTTATGTTTGCTAACTTCGCCGAAGCATTGGCAGAAGGACGCGGTAAAGCCCAAGCCGACGCATTGCGATCTACTCGTTCAGAAACCACAGCCAAAAGAATCGTCGTTGATGGCACAATCACAGAAGTTTCTTCCACCAGCCTCAAACAAGGTGATACTGTTTACGTCGTTGCAGGTGATATCATCCCCGCTGACGGTGAAGTAATTCTGGGTGTCGCTTCCGTAGATGAATCAGCAATTACCGGCGAATCTGCACCAGTCCTCAAAGAACCAAGTTCAGATGTTGCTAGTTCCGTTACTGGTGGTACGCGCATCATCTCCGATGAACTAATTATCCGCATCACCGCTGACCCCGGCAAAGGATTTATTGACCGGATGATCAACTTAGTAGAAGGGGCAGAACGCAGTAAAACACCTAATGAAATTGCCTTAACAGCACTACTAACAGTTTTTACACTTGTATTTTTCTTTGTAGTCGTAACTCTGCCAGCCTTTGCCTATTATGTAAACAGTCCAATCAGCGTACCCATACTCATTGCCCTCTTAGTTGCACTTATCCCTACCACCATCGGCGGACTACTCAGTGCAGTAGGCATCGCAGGTATGGATAGAGTAGCTCAATTTAACGTCATAGCCACCTCAGGCAGGGCAGTTGAAGCCTGTGGAGATATAAATACCCTCGTTCTCGATAAAACAGGAACAATCACTCTCGGCAACCGTTTAGCAGAACAATTTATACCCATCAACGGTCACTCAATGGCAGAAATTGCTAATGTTGCTCTAGCCGCTAGTATCTTTGATGATACTCCAGAGGGAAAATCTATTATCCGACTAGCAGAAAAATTTGGGGCAAAATTTGATATAGACCGTAAAAAATCCCAAGGAGTAGAATTTTCTGCCAAAACCCGCATGAGTGGGACTAATCTGCCTAGTGGACATGAAGCCCGCAAAGGTTCAGTAGCTGCAATTAAAGGATTTGTGCGATCGCGAAGTGGTTCCGAAGGAACATCACGGAATGGACGCGAAAACCTAGAACTAGATACTGCTTACGAAGAAGTTTCTCACCAAGGAGGTACACCTCTGGCCGTTTGTCTAGATAACGAAATCTACGGTGTTATCTATCTCAAAGACATTATTAAACCCGGTATCCGCGAACGTTTTGACCAGTTGCGGCGCATGGGAGTTCGTACCATCATGCTAACCGGAGACAACCGCATCACAGCATCTGTCATTGCCAAAGAAGCGGGAGTAGATGAATTCATTGCCGAAGCCACTCCCGAAGATAAAATCAGCGTCATTCAACGGGAACAAGCAGAAGGTAAACTGGTGGCAATGACAGGAGATGGCACGAATGATGCCCCCGCTTTAGCCCAGGCAAATGTCGGTGTGGCAATGAATACAGGCACTCAAGCAGCAAAAGAAGCGGCTAATATGGTGGATTTGGATTCTGACCCCACAAAACTAATTGATATTGTCAGTATTGGTAAACAATTGCTGATTACTCGTGGGGCATTGACAACATTTTCAATTGCCAATGATATTGCTAAATATTTTGCTATTATCCCGGTAATCTTTACCGCCGCTAATCTAGAAAGCTTGAATATTATGAAGTTAACCAGTGCTAATTCGGCGGTACTGTCGGCACTGATTTACAATGCTTTGATTATTCCAATTTTGATTCCTTTAGCCTTAAAGGGTGTCCAGTTTCGACCTTTGACAGCTAATCAACTTCTACAACGCAATATTTTAATTTATGGCTTAGGTGGGGTGATTGCTCCATTTATTGCCATTAAATTTATAGATATGATCATCACTGTTGTAGGTTTAGCTTAAGGAGGCAGAAAGAAGGCAAGATATCTATTAAAAGTTACGAAAAATAAAATCCAAAATCCAAAATCCAAAATCTAAAATTAAATTATGGTGTTTATTCAAGAAACTATCCGCGCAATTCGGATAACTATTTTACTTTGGTTGTTGACCGCAATTATCTATCCTCTAGCTATTCTACAATTTGGTCAGTTTGCTTTCCCTTCTTCAGCCAATGGCAGCATTGTTTTAAATATAGATGCTAAACCCATTGGTTCAGCTTTAATTGGTCAATTTTTTACATCAGATAAATATTTTCATGGTCGTCCCAGTGTTGTAAGATATAGCCAAGGCAGAAGAGCTTATCTCACAGGTATCTCTGGTGCTAGTAATCTTGCTCCTAGTAATCCAGAGCTAACTAACAGAATTCTAGAACAAACTAATCAACTTCAAGATGAAAATATACAACCCTTGCCTGATTTAATTTACACGTCTGCTTCGGGTTTAGATCCCCATATTTCTTTGAAGGCAATACGACAGCAGTTAGCAAGGGTAGCACGGGCAAGAAATATTAAAGAAGATGAAATAATACCCTTAATCAATAAGTATACTGACCAAAGATTTTTAGGGATATTTGGTGAACCAGGTATCAATGTTTTACGTTTAAATTATGCTCTTGATTTGCAAGAACTGAACCGTCAACAAAATTAATAATTAAATTAATAATTGTCTATAGGGGCATATTGTAATACTATTTTTCAATACTGTTCCCTATTACCTATAGCGATCCTAAATAAGATGTGTACGTGTAACGTGCCGCAGGCATACACCCCTTTTTTATCTGCCTCTGCGTTCTCTGCGTCTCTGCGGTTAGTTTTCAAAATTCCGTTTATAAATCCAATAGGACTGATATATATCCCAACTGGATAATTGATTTTCTACAATTACGAATTATAAATTATGCTAACTGATGCAAATTCTTCTCTATATTTAAAACGCCGGGGAAAACACAAAATATTTATCGGTATGGCTCCCGGTGTAGGTAAAACCTACAAAATGTTAGAAGAGGGACAGTTACTTAAACAGGAAGGAATTGATGTTGTTATCGGATTATTGGAAACTCATGGACGTAAGGAGACGATCCAAAAATCTGAGGGGCTGGAAATTATACCTCCACAGTTAATGCCTCTAGGTGATTTGATGTTTCCTGAAATGGATACGGAGGCAATTATTAATCGTTTTCCTCAACTGGTTTTAATTGATGAACTCGCCCATACTAATATTCCTGGTTCTCTGAGAGAAAAACGCTATGAAGATGTGGAAGTAATTTTGGCCGCAGGTGTTGATGTCTACTCGACGATGAATGTTCAACATTTGGAAAGTCTCAATGATTTAGTTGCCAGAATTACAGGTATAGTTGTGCGTGAGCGTCTCCCTGATCGTATTCTTGAGGAAGCTGATGAGGTTGTATTAGTTGATATCACACCAGAAACTCTACAAGAAAGGTTACTAGAAGGGAAAATTTATGCCCCTCAAAAAATCCAACAAGCTCTAGATAATTTCTTCCAACGACGTAACTTGATTGCTTTGCGAGAATTGGCTTTACGGGAAGTTGCAGATAATGTGGAGGAAAATGCATTAGCTTCTATACCCACAGGACAATTCTGTAATATTCACGAACGGGTTTTAGTTTGTGTATCTACTTACCCTAATTCAGTGCAATTATTACGTCGGGGTGCTAGATTGGCTGGTTATATGAACGCTCCTATGTATGTTTTATTTGTGGCTGATCCTCAGCGCTTTCTCTCGAAAGCAGAAAGTCTACACGTTGATACTTGTGAGAAGTTATGTAAAGAATTCACAGGCACTTTTATCAGAGTTAACAGTAATAATATTGCCGATGCGATCGCAGAAGTTGCTGAAAAATACCACATTACCCAGATAGTTATTGGGGAAAGTCAGCGATCGCGCTGGGAAATCCTCTTTAAAGGTTCTTTAACCCAAAAATTGGTGCGTTTGTTGAAAAATGTTGATTTACATATTATTGCTACTGAAAAAACATCATTGTCTAAAAATTAATAGTGGCCACTTCTGGCTTTGATCTGTGTAACATTTGAGTTAAACTACCTGTTGAACTCACACCAGAAGCTCTGTAAATGCATCCGACTCGCGTTATAGGTTTAATGAGTGGCACTTCTGTAGATGGTATAGATGCCGCCTTAGTAGAGATTGTCGGTACAGATTTTGATCTAAAAGTTGAATTACTAGCAGGGGAAACATATTCTTACCCCGCTGAACTTCGAGACCGAATTTTGGCTATTTGTGGCGGTGCGCCTATCTCAATGGCAGAATTAGCAGAAATTGATGATGCGATCGCTCTAGTTTTTGCTCAAGCCGCCCAAAATATTCAAATAGGTCATCCACCAGCCACTTTAATCGGCTCCCACGGTCAAACTGTTTTTCATAGACCACCCCAGGGGAGTAGAAGGGAGAATCAGCAATCACTCGGCTATAGCCTCCAACTCGGTCGGGGGGCTATCATTGCTTGCGCTACAGGTATTACTACTGTCAGTAATTTCCGAGTGGGTGATATTGCTGTCGGTGGTCATGGTGCGCCTCTTGTCCCCAGAATTGATGCTTTTTTACTCAGCCATCCCCAAGAAAGGCGTTGTATTCAAAATATTGGTGGTATTGGTAATGTAGCTTATATACCTCCTCGCCGTGATGACTGGCTTGACAAAATTTGTGGCTGGGACACAGGCCCAGGAAATAGTCTTTTGGATTTGGCGGTACATCATTTTAGTAATGGTGCTAAAACCTACGATGAACATGGCGATTGGGCAGCTAGTGGTACTCCCTGTGTTCCATTGGTAGAAAGTTGGCTAAATCAAGATTATTTTCATTTACCACCACCTAAATCTACAGGTCGGGAATTATTTGGTGTGAGTTATTTACACGATTGTTTAAAAGATTCCCAAAGCTATGAACTCAGCCCCGCAGATGTGTTGGCGACAATTACAGAACTTACCGCAACTTCTATAGTTCACAGTTACCGGACTTTTTTACCGCAAATGCCAGACAGGGTATTTTTATGTGGTGGTGGTAGTCGGAATCTTTATTTGAAACATCGGTTAGAATTATTGTTGGAATCAGTGCCAGTCTTAACTACAGATGAAGTAGGCTTAAGTGCAAATTTTAAGGAAGCGATCGCATTCGCGGTCTTAGCCTACTGGAGACAGCTAGGCATTCCCGGTAACTTACCCACTGCAACTGGAGCAGCTCAAGAAGTGCTTTTAGGAGAAATGCACCAGAATGGTTCTGTGTGCATTTGATAACGCCAACTGATTTTATGGAATCGCTCTAATTGCAAGGTGTTGGATTAAAACAAGGAATGTAAAAGGTGACTCACAGTTTTTTATTAGAACCAGGGCGCTGGATCATGCAAGGAAGTTGGCTGGAACGAAATAGTATGCCAATCTGTTTTAAGGGCATGACTGTAGTCGTTTGGGATCGTGATGACTGGTTTTCTATGGCCACAAAGTTGGTATTTCCTGGTAGCGATCGCGCAGAAATATCTTGCCAATATAAAGGCAGACTTCATGATAGCGATCGTCAATATACTTTTTTACTGCAACACAATCTTTTAGGCCAGGTGGAAGGTGAAGGCTGGATTTGCCCCGACACCATTGTCCAGCGTTTCTGGGTACTAGGCGATCGCGAACGTCGCAGCGGTTTTGAAACCCTACATCAGGTTTCTGATGATAATTACTACCTCACTAGCGGTATCCTTGCAGGTCATTTTTTGACTAGTACAATGGAAGCAAGTTTGGAGCGTCAACCAAACTAGTACAAGGAAAAGAGGCAAGTTTGATCACCTTTTTTAACTTTTTGCACCAGCTAGTTATTTTCACGGTTATGCACTAGGTAATCTAATTATAAAAAAGTGAATCTTGCCAATCTTTTAGTTACCCAAAATTACTTAAAAGGGATTGATAATTTCCGGTTTCCTCTTCTCCATTCAGTAAATGTAACAACCAATTTGTATCCCAGTAAAAAAAAACTTACATTGCACGCAAGTATCCTCTAGATAAACAAAAAAATATTGGCAAAATTCCCATTTTTTTTCCGTAAATATACACAAAAAAACTGATAACTTGATTAATACCCTACTGTTTGTTCACTCAGTCCTAAAAACTGAAAAAATTACAACTCTACAAATGGCAGGTTTGATTCACGATTTTGGAACATGGGAGCCGAATTTTCTATGCCAGACCCCAATACTGGTCGCTTACTTAGCAAACGCTACCAGCTTCAAGAGTTAATTGGTATTGGAGCAATGGGGCGGGTTTATCGTGCTAAGGATAATTTGTTGGGAGGTGTACCCGTAGCCATCAAGTTTCTTGCTATATCTATTCAAAACGAAAAAATGCGTTTGCAAGAACGTTTTGAGCGAGAAGCAAAAACCTGTGCCTTACTAGGTCAAAAAAGCCTGCATATCGTCCGTGTGATGGACTATGGCGTAGATGAAAATAATACTCCATACTACGTGATGGAATATTTACAAGGAAAAAGCCTCAGCGATGTTATCCGTGACCAAAATCTTTCTTTATCTAGATTTTTGAGTATGTCCAGGCAGATTTGTCTGGGTTTACAGTGCGCGCATAATGGTATCCCAGTAGATGGAGCTATCTACTCAATTATTCATCGTGATATTAAGCCTAGCAATATGCTGGTGGTTCAAGATGCTAGTTTTGGCGAACTAGTCAAGGTTTTAGACTTCGGAATTGCCAAGTTAATTATGTCGGATAGTGATCAGACCAAATTTTATTTGGGTACTTTGGCCTATTCTTCTCCTGAACAAATTGAGGGTAAGGAACTAGACAACCGCTCTGATATTTATAGCTTGGGTGTGATGATGTTTGAAATGCTCACAGCTAAGTTGCCATTAGTCCCATCTAATCATTCTTTTGGAGCATGGTATCAAATCCATAAATCTCAAAAGCCAAAGTCTTTTGCTGAGGTTAATCCTACATTGAGGATACCAAAGCAAGTCGAAGATTTGGTAATGAGTTGTTTAGAAAAAAAACCAAGCGATCGCCCTCAAAGTATTAACGAAATTCTCAGTATTTTAGTATCCGTAGAACAGCAGGACAAAATACGTAAAAAAGCTAGTGAAAATACTCCTGCACTCAATCCTAACTTCACAGCTAAACAGCAAACTGAGCCTGAAAAGAAGCCAACAATTAGCCCATTGGTATCCCCAGTAGCAGAAAAAATAATCAAAACTGAACTACGGGTATCCCCAATCAGCGATAATATGTCTCGCACCACTTCTTGGCCGTTAAATAAACCAATTGCTGATATTGTTTTTCCCCAACCCATTTATAACAATGGTGAAGTTTTACCAGCTTTGTGGATCATGCTACCTGAACAGGAAATTCAAAAGCGTTTAGTTTGTACTCGATATAATCAATTTCTTTTCATTTCTGTTCCCCATCCCATGCTGTTGTGGATTACGGTTATCTACAATCGCCAACATGGAGCTAAATGGTTACCTTATTATGTTGATCTCAAAACCAATTTTGGTCAGGAGATTGTGCGCTTACTTCAACATACAGGTTATTATCGCTTGCTGTTCTTTGCGCGAGAAACACCAGGTCGCTGCACCCATATCCTACCTTCCAGTATTGCCCCTGTACAATGTAAGCGACTAAAAGAGTGGTTGGAAGCAAGCAAGATATCGACATCATCTGCTGATGCTCAAATTAGTAAAACTTTCCTGAAACAAGAGTACGAAAAAATTAAACCGCAGATTTTAGCTAGACTGGAAACAATGGATACAGATTCACCGTTTGACCTATCTGGCTAAATTTAAGCTGAATATATTACAAGTATTATAAGTAATAAGAAAGTATTTAATCAGATAAAGTAAACTTTTGTAAACAAAAGCTTTCTACTTTGGCAAATTATAGTTAGATGAATAAAGTGTCAAGCCTAATGATACTATATGTTTGGACTGATATTATTGTCAGTGCGAATTAGGGTCAAACTCTAGCAACAATCTCTCTACAGATGAAAGTAATTTAAGGTAGACAAAATGTAGAAGTTTGTCTTATTTTAACTAATGGTATCATTTTAGGGAAATTTTGAGTTAAGCGATATACGTTTACACCTATGACTTAACTGTGAATTTACTTCCTGATTCAAGGTTGTTAATTCTAGAATGTAGGTTTGAGCGATCGAAGTTGACGCCCCGGCATCCCCAGCTCTTTTCCTCTGGTGGAAACCAGCAAGAGAAGGAGGTCGTCCACTGCGACAAAAGAAGATTTACTCTATGCCATAGTGGAGCCTGAATCTAATCCCCACTGATGCTTGAGAAGCTCCTTATAGGTTTCCTCTTTGACAACCATTTGTTCATAGAGCTTAACTAAAAAGTCTTGTGCTTGTTCATGACTCATATGCTTAACTTGTGTTGCAAATGAGCGGATATTAAACTGTTGTTCCAAGGAAAGCTGAATTGGTTGATTCATAGTTAAAACCAAAAAAACAACTCGTAAAAGTGATATTGGTTACAGAAAAGCCAAAATGCTAATATTTGGGCTGATATATATCCTAACGTTTGTTCGTCTTTAATGAAGAAAGATAACAATTGTTGGACAAATTAACCATTCATTTAGGTCTAACTTTTCTGCTGTGGTATTCTGCACTTAACCCTACTGGTACACCACCCAAGCTTGGTCAGGCATATTTTGGATAAATAGACCTAAGGTGCTTGAAAGTGCGCTCAGATTAGGTTGGGTTAATCTCCTTGTAGTTGGGACTTGCAAGGGTGAGAGGTGCAAAATGTCAATTACTCAGATTATATAAATTTAACCTCGATCAGATGAATTTAGAGGTTACAGATATTTTTATCAATTTATAAATAGAAAAAATGCTCAAATTGAACAAAATGCTGAGTATATTTACTCGATTTATCAGCAGTCAATGGTAATTGGTCGATAATTGATGATTTAATTTATTACCCAAGACTTATAGCATCTGTCTGTATGGGCGTATTAAAATAAGCCCATACAGCAGTAAAATCCGCTTGGTGGATGGTTTTGTCAAGAAATTTATCTCGTTATCTCGTTCCCAGTCGAAGACTAGGATAGGACTTACGCACTCAGCCAAGTTGAGAACGGTAGAATAGGCGTTTCAACTTCTGGAGAGATTCTTCGCTGCGCTCAGAATGACAGTTTTCCGTTTCAGTGCGTGAGTCCTGTAGGAATGGTATCACAGAGGTTCTGCCTAAAGCTATTACCTGCAATCCACTGTCATAAATTAAGAATTTTCCTCAACAGCAACAAGGACGATGGTGATATTGTCGTGTCCACCTTCCTCTTTTGCTGCTTCGACTAGAGCAAAGGCGGCTTTATCTAACCAAGGAGTATCTTGGAGATGGCTGGAAATCTTTTGATCAACCAGTTCCTCTGTGAGTCCATCACTACATAACAGCAAGCGATCGCCAACTTTGATATCTAATGTTTGTATATCAACATGATTAAAGTCTTCACGTCCCAAACAACGTGACAAAACATGACGATAGGGATGCAATCGGGCTTCTTCAATCGAGAGATCACCAATTTTGATAGCTCTGGCGATCCAAGTATGATCTTCCGTGATTTGCTCCAGTTTGGATTCTCGTAACCGGTATAGTCTTGAATCTCCGATATGAGCGCACAAAGGCTGTTCTTGTGCCGGAAAAACCACGACTACAGCTGTTGTCCCCATGTCAGAACGTTCAGGATGATTTTGTTGATCCTGCAAAATTGCTTTATTAGCTGTTAATAAAGCTTGTTCTAATAATTTTTGGGCAGATTCTGAAGATTGCCAATTCGCACCCAAGTAAGCCTGAATTTCTTGGGTAGCAATGCGACTTGCTTCTTCACCTCCGGCATGACCACCCATACCATCAGCAACTATAAAAAATCGCCCTTCCGGGTCTATATAGTAAGCATCTTGATTATTAGCACGAATAAGTCCCGGATCGGTACAACCCGTGAAGTTCAGTTTCATAGATTTTCGAGCAACAATTAATACTTTTGATCATAACGGTCAAGGCGCAAAAGCAGACGAATCAGCAAGAATGATATTGCTGCTGCAATTAAACCAATGAAAACTGCTAACCACAGAAACTTGCCAACCAAGAGAATTGTGGCTGCAATTGTGAAACCACTGATTATAAGAGCATAGCTCATTCCGAGTTGAATGTTACTCTGTCTGCGTATGAGTCTTTCTGTTTCTACGGAACGAACTCGCAGACGAATATCCCCACGTTCGATTTTGTCGAGTGTGTCTTCTAGTCTACGTGGTAATCCGAATGCAGTGCTGCTGACTTGCACTGCTTGACGACTTAACTCATTCAAGAAACTATTCCCCTCTAAACCATTGTTATCAGTCATAAGTTGCATTGCATAAGGTTGGGCAACTTCCATAAAATTAAATTCTGGATCTAAGCCCTTGCCTACCCCCTCTAGGGTGGAAAAGGCACGCATCACAAAGGTAAAAGTTGCTGGAAATCTAAACGGTTGATTGTAAGCTATTTCATAAAGGTCTTCACTAATGGCGGCGACTGACTGGTTTTCAAAGGGCTTATCCATGAAATTATCCAGCATATACTGAACTGAACGCCGCACAGGCCCCATGTCATCGACAGGAGCGATCGCACCCAAATCAACAAGAGACTGAACCACGCGATCGCCATCTTTTTGAGCAATGCCAAACAAGGTTTGCATTAAACCCTCTCGCACATTGGATTTAATCGTCCCCATCATCCCAAAATCGTAGAAAATCAAAGCTCCATTTGGGCTAACTGCGAGATTACCAGGGTGGGGATCAGCGTGGAAGAAACCATTATTTAGTAGCTGATGTAGGTAAGCTTGAGCGCCATAACGAGCGATCGCCTTCCGATCCACACCCGCAGCTTCCAAAGCCTCATACTGGCTGATTTTAATCCCAGGTAAATACTCCAAAGTAATTACTCTAGAAGTAGCATAACGCCAATAAACTCGTGGCACATTTACCCAGTCGTAATCACGAAAATTCCGGCGAAAAGTATCAGCATTGCGTCCTTCATTTAGATAATCAATTTCTTCCCACAGAATGCGACAACATTCTTCATAAATTCCAATCCAATCTCTTCCCCTTCCCCATTTGGGATGATTTTGAAAATAGCGGGCAATACCCTTAAGAATTTGTAAATCAATTTCAAATAGCTTCTTGAGTCCTGGACGTTGCACCTTGACTACAACCGATTCCCCAGAATAGAGTATAGCCTTGTGAACTTGTCCCAAACTGGCAGCAGCTAAAGGAACAGGTTCAAAACTCTGGAATAGTTCAGGAATCTTTTTACCTAATTCCTGCTCAATAATTGCTTCTACTTGCTCATAGCTAAATGCTGGAACTCTGTCTTGTAACTTAGAAAGTTCTTCAACATATTCACTAGGAAAAATATCAGCGCGGGTAGAGAACAATTGCCCAACCTTAATAAAAGTTGGCCCCAATTCTAAAAACGTATTACGAATCCAGATAGCTTGGGCTTTACGTCTAGCGCTTTGCTTCTCCTCTGTCATCCCTCCAGAGTAACTCCAAGCTTTGTTATAGCGCCAAAGCTTAAACATTAACGTCAATACAAAAGACCAAATATCTACAAAGCGCCGTTTGCTAGAATAATTTTCCCGATTCCAACGGTATGCCTGATCTGAATAACCTTTGTCCATATTTTTTGTGTACCGTCGGGTATTCACCGAATTACCAGTAAAAAGAGACACTTTGATTCCTAAAATTTTTTTGATATAGAAAAACCGATTTAGGGTAGTTGGTAATTGGGAATGGCTAAAGCTTCCGGAGGGGATACAATATTCTCAGATTCAGGAATGATCAAAAAATAATCTTGTTCATCCTGAAATCCTGATTAGTAATTAGAAACAGCCCATTACCAATTACCCATTATCAGCCCTAACAAGATAGCAACTTGGTTAGTTACCCCCTGTATTGCTCTTTATTTTGAACTAGTGCGATATTTTTGCAATTCAGTTCTTAATAGGGCAATTTCGGCTCTTAATTCATCAATTTCTGCTTGTAAGTCAACTGGACCAGCATTAGTTTGAGTAGTACCTGGAGTTCTACCAGATCCAGCCGTTTCCGCCGCTCGATTAGCTCGTGTTATAACTTCATCTGTAAATTGGCGTAGTTGCTCTCTAGCTTCAGCATCAAATTTGCCTAGTTCACTTAAAGCATCAGTCAAGGCGACTTCTACACGCTCATTAATGACTTCAGCTACTGCTCTGCCTACAAAAAAGGCTTGCACAAGGGGATTACTCATAAATTTTTGTAACGTTGCTCCGCAAGAGAATTATAGCTTGCCTGGATGCTGGAATGCTTCTATCTGAAACATTGGCATCGCAACCACAAAAATCAAATAAAAACATATATATCATTTTTGTCAAGAAATGTTACTGCGTAATATTACTCTGTTAATCCCTTTTTTCTATCTATGGTGTAGCCGCAATTTTCACATATTTCGATCAAATCGCCCATAACGTGCGGATGTAAAATGATCAGGATTTGATTGATTGCATAACCAAGCCCACATTTGATCACCAAAAGAAAAATGCCACCATTCTCTGGGATTACGTTGAAACCCTGCTTTTAACATCACATCATGTAGCAATTGACGATGAGCATGATACTGTTGGTTACTACTAGCATAATAATCAGGGTGCGATCGCACCGACATCTCATCAATCGGTGAACCCATATCCACAACTACCCCATCATCATCCACCAGAGTCACATCTACCGCAGCCCCCGTACTGTGCGGAGGGGGAGTATTCATATCTAAACTGGGTACAGCCCAAATTTCATAAACCGCTTCCCAAACTTCTTCCCGTTGCTGGAGTGATAAATCTGCCTCAATCAATCCCCTCTCCTGCAACGCTTCCGCAAAACTGTAATCTACCATAAACTGCTGCACCGCCACCGGACGATAAGCATCAAATATCTGGATAGACCAATGAGGACGCAGCAATTGTAAATAATTTTGCGCCTTGATCAAACTTTCAATTACACTACAGCGCAGAAAATACGGTGAATATTCCCCATAACTAGCACCTAACTTTTCATAAGGATGGGGAGATTCCAGTGCAAACAGTTCTAAGGGAATCTTGATCAACGGTTCACCACATTCAATAATTGGGATTTGGTGATAAGGTCGCATAGAAATTTTGGTAATTAAACATATCTGATATTACTTCTCATGTTGACAGCAAGACTTTTCCCTTATTTCTGGAACAGGATCATAACCACCTGGATGAAACGGATGACAGCGCAAAATCCGCCAAATACCCATCCAACCACCACGGAGTACACCATAGCGTTCAATTGCTTCCATAGCATACATCGAACAAGTTGGTTGAAAACGACAAGTGGGGGGAAACAGCGGTGAAATGAATAAGCGATAGCCTTTAATTAACCAAATCAATAATATTTTCATATCCCAAAACTAATAAAGTAGTATCAAAGATGAAAGTTTATGTGTTGCATCATTCTTGAGTACATTACTTAGTTTAGAATCCATTTACCCATTATGGCTGCAAATTTTACCTCCTGCGGCTTGGGTTTTACTAGTCATCCTCACCGCTTGGGGAGTCAGTCGTTTTCCTCATAGCGAACCCGAAATTATCCGCAAAATAGTTCATATTGGCACTGGTAACGTCATCTTGATTGCTTGGTGGCTAAATATCCCCCCTATCATCGGGATTACATCCGCAATTTTAGCCTGTGCCATCACTTTATTGTCCTATATATTCCCAATTCTGCCGGGAATTAATAGCGTTGGTCGGCAAAGTTTAGGAACATTTTTTTATGCTCTCAGCATCGGTATTTTAGTTGCTTGTTTCTGGTATTTAGAGCAACCTCAGTATGCTGCACTAGGAATTATGATTATGGCTTGGGGAGACGGACTAGCAGCTTTAATTGGGCAGAGATTTGGTAAACATAAATATATACTCTTTGGCTCACAAAAAAGTTGGGAAGGTTCCCTAACAATGACTGTAGTTAGTGGACTAATTACTATTGTTATTTTATTGGCAACACAAGGAAATAGCTGGCAAATTTGGGTCATATCCTTAGCAGTAGCAATCATAGCTACAGCCTTGGAAGCTTTTTCATTTTTGGGTATTGATAATTTAACTGTTCCTTTAGGTAGTGCAGCCTCAGCTTATATGTTAATTAAGCTACTAGTATTAAAATGAATTATCCATATTTTTAATAAAATTTCTCGTTCCCCTACTCTGTATGAGAATGAATTGTAGAAGGCAGAGGCAGAGCCTCTGTAATGGCATTCCCAGTCAGAGACAGGGAACGAGATATCTTTGCTAAGGGACTTCCAAATAAAAAAACACTCAACCACTTAACGCAAAAAATCTCTCAAACCCTCATTCCTCTGAGTTCTCTGCGCCTCTGCGGTTAGTTAATCCGGATAATTTATTTTTTGGAAGTCCCTAATTGCATAGATTAGATATTCTGCGATATATTCTGAGCTTGAGTTAACAAAAAAAGTCAATTTACATCTTAAGTTGGCAAATCTCTTCAATAACATCCAATATTGTTAATACCCACTCTAAGAATATTCATATATCTGTAAAAATTAAAAGATTTTATATCTACTTTGAGAAGTAAAACTATAACCTTGACTTTCTAACCTTAGGTTTATGAATTATTAGGAAATAATGCTTATAGTTGGGTTGTTAGGTGGTCAAACACCCAATTCCGTAAGTGAGGCGAATCATTATGTCTACTCAAATCAATGCATCCAATTTGCTGATGGCGTTATCTGATGAACAACAAGAGATAGTAACTGGTGGGGCTGATTTTGAACTAGCTGCTAGTAATTACGGCAACAAAGGATCAGCTTTAATGGGAACAAGTACCTCAGGTCCACAAGGTAGCACTGCTACCTCCGCAGGTCGAGCTAATACCATACTAACTGCGGCACAAGATTTCTTAGGCTTGGGTGGAGAGATTCCTCTTAGTGTCGGACCTTTAGGTCAAGCAGTACTACCAACTGAAGGAGGTGGAGGAATTGTGCCTGTAGGTGAAGAGATAGGAGAGTTAGCTCAATCTGGAGTGACATT
Organism: Anabaena sp. WFMT; assembly: GCF_051781005.1. Classification (NCBI taxonomy): domain Bacteria; kingdom Bacillati; phylum Cyanobacteriota; class Cyanophyceae; order Nostocales; family Nostocaceae; genus Anabaena; species Anabaena sp. WFMT. Next base: position 122,124 of record NZ_JBPWOA010000053.1, read on the forward strand.
ATAGATATAGGCTTCCAAGGCTATAATTTGCCCTATCTCAAAGCAGGATTTAACGAGTGCAATTAGGCAAAAATGATGATTTGATCAGCTTTGCAACGAGTTTGCATTAGTTAGTTGAAGTTTATTTTGATGGGAAGCTAAAACAAACATAGATTCCAGAGTTTTCCTGCCATCTTCAATGAATGCATAACCCTATTCATCTGGCCGGATGCTAATGGGATGACGGCATAATTGAATCAGTCTCTGGAATCTTTATTTGTGCAAATGGAACTCAGGCTAAAATCATGTCTATTCAATTCATCATCTGACAGAGAAGATAGTCCCCCGGCTAAAAGCCGTGATTCAATCGTGATTAAATACTGAGCCTATCTTGTTTTGGATACAAAAAGGGGTTAGAGGAGATAATAATAACTCGCTCAACGTAAGTGAGGACTTTGAGAGAGTTTGAGCGTTCCCCTCCATTTTCTTAACGCATGGTATGCGTTGAAGATTTGAGAAAGATGATTTCCAATGCTCTGGAATAACTTTCTCCACCCCTTCATTTAATTATAAACGATTCATCAAATTAGTTTTCACAATCTGAATAATCTGAATATAGATATTCACTGGTTTTTATTTCACCTGATTTATTACCTGGGATAGTTACTTTTTTGTTGCATAATATTTGCAATTTAAATCTGAGAACAGAATATTTTAGTCCTAAAATAAGGTGCAATGCCGTGAACTCGTTACAGCACGAAGAAAACAATTCTTGGTATCGGTTAAATGAACCGACTCTAGAGGATCTGCCTTTACTAGAAGCTCATGAGTTTCTTCCCCATATTGGTAAATGGATCAATATCGGTGGGGGAGTGATGATTGCTATCTTTGTAATTGCTGTGAGTCTCACATCTGTCCTAAATTACAATGTCACAGTTAAGGTTCCGGCAACGATCAGACCCTTAGGAGAATTACGGTTAGTTGAGTCTGCGATGACTGGAACTGTACGAGAAATTCAAGCTCAAGAAAATCAGGTTGTGAATCAGGGAGATGCGATCGCTTATATTGATGATTCCCAACTTCAATCTCAAAAAAGTCAACTCCAAAATAGTATTCAGCAAAATCAATTACAACAGATACAAATTGATACTCAAGTCAGCCAAGTTAATACCCAAATCGCCGCTCAAACCAATTTAATTAACCGCAGTATTATAGCCGCACAAGCTGAGTTAAGTGGGACTGAACGCAACTATTTGGATCAGCAAATTAAAGCTAATGCGGAAATGGCGCAGGCAGAATTTGGTTTAGAGTTGGCTCAAGAGCAACTAGAAAGATTAAGAAGAGATAAATTATTAACAGCAACTGTCCAAGAAGCAGAAGCGGCCTTAAAGCTGGCTAAATTACAACGCGATCGCTTGCAGAGCATAGCTGCATCAGGAGCAGTCTCTCGCAATCTAGTGGAAGAGAAACAACAAGCTGTTAAATCTGCTCAAGCTAAATTAGCAGAATCTAAAGCTAATGCCAAAAATCTCCTAGAGGAAAAAGAGCAAGCTCTTAAATTAGCCCGAATTAACTTAGAAAAGGCTAAAATCTCCCTCAACCCCAGTGATGCCGCTGTAACCGTAGCATCGGAACGAATTAAGCAAGAACAGGCCAGAGGTAAAGGCACTTTAGCAGCTTTACAAAAAGAACGAGAAACATTATTCCAGCAGCGTCTAGAACTGCAAAAGCAACTGATTCGTAGTCGTCAAGAACTACTACAACTAGAAAATGAGTTGAAAAAAAGTGTGATTCGCTCACCAATTACCGGCACACTCATGCAACTCAAACTCCGCAACCCTGGACAGGGAGTGCAAATAAGTGAAGCTCTGGCTCAAATTGCTCCCCTGGATGCTCCTTTAATCATCAAAGCTCATATTTCGGCTAAAGATATCGACAAAGTGGAAGTAGGTCAAGCTGTCCAGATGCAGGTTTCAGCTTGTCCCTATCCAGACTATGGAACTCTCAAAGGGACAGTGAAAACAGTCGCAGCCGATGCTGTAACAGCTACACCAAATAATCCCATTGCTGGTATACCCCAAGTAGCTACTTACGAAGTCAATATCGAACCAGAAACCCTATATCTCGGTCAGAGCGATCGCTTATGTCATCTCAAATCTGGCATGGAAGGCCGCGCTGATATTATTTCCCGTCAAGAAACCGTCATGCAATTTATCCTCAGAAAAGGCAAACTAATCACCAATTTATAATTCAATACATTTCCGAACATCCTCCAAAACCGTAGCTTGGGTTAAGCGACAGCACAACCCAACATTTTCAACAATTGTATTAATTTGAAATTTCAATATTGGGTTTCCTAATGTCACAAGTCATTCCAGTAATGGCTCCCCAACCTACTGACCTTGTTCTCTCATAGGTCTGGCATCCATGTTAGATATCTTCAAATCTCATAAAAATTACCAGTGTACTTTACAGCTAAGTGAAGAAGACTGTGGAGCCGCTTGTCTCGTTTCTGTTTCCAAGCATTATGGACGCTTCCTCAGCATGATTAAAAGTCGGGAAGCAGTCGGTACTGGACAATTAGGCACAACCTTACTCGGTTTAAAACGTGGCTCGGAAAATCTCGGTTTGAATGCTAGAGCAGTCAAAGCTTCCCCAGAGATTATAGACAGAATCACAGAAATTACACTACCTGCAATTATTCATTGGCAAGGCTACCACTGGGTAGTTTTATACGGCAAACGGGGCAAAAAATACGTCATTGCCGATCCAGCAGTGGGACTCCGTTATGTTAGCCGACAAGAATTAGCAAATGCTTGGAATGGAGTCATGCTCTTACTAGAGCCAGATCCAGATCGCTTTTTTGATCTGCCGAAAGAAGAATCAAAAGGTGGTCTCAGTCGCTTTTTTCGCCGCATTTTACCCTATCGTGGTTTGCTAACTCAGGTATTAATGATCAATATCGTCCTGGGTGTACTAGCACTGGGAAGTCCTGTTTTGATTCAATTGCTCACAGATGATGTTTTAGTTCGTGGAGATGTGCAGTTACTGACGGTTGTCGTCTCAGCAGTTGTCGTCATGAGTTTATTTAGTGGAGGTTTGCAAGTATTTCAATCCTTAATGATTTCTCATTTTGGGCAAAGATTACAATTAGGTTTAGTCCTAGAATTTGGGCGTAAACTTCTCCAATTACCCTTAAGTTATTATGAATCTCGTCGGAGTGGTGAAATCACTAGCCGACTACGTGATATTAATGAAATCAACCAATTAGTGTCACAGATTGTTATTGTTTTACCTAGCCAGTTTTTTATTGCTGTAATTTCTTTTTGCTTAATGTTATTTTATAGCTGGCAATTAACAGCAGCAGTCATATTAGTGGCTGTCTTAATGACATTATCTACCCTACCTTTTTTACCCCTTCTTCAACAGAAAACCCGTAGTCTCTTGGTTTTAGGAGCAGAAAATCAAGGTGTTTTAGTAGAAACCTTTAAAGGCGCACAGGTAATCAAAACAACAAATGCTGCTCCTCAATTTTGGGATGAATTTCAAAGTCGTTTTGGTCGTCTTGCTAATCTTGCCTTCAGCACAGTTCAATTAGGAATTATCAACGGTACTATTGCTAAACTTCTATCTACAATTGGTACTGTCTTCTTACTAGGACTAGGGAGTCTTTTAGTAATTAAAGGCGATTTAAGTATCGGTCAAATGTTAGCATTTAACGCTTTACAAGTAAATGTTTTAGCGTTAATTAACTCATTAGTTGGTTTTGTCGATGAATATTTTCGTTCTCAAACCGCAGTTTCCCGTTTGTTAGAAGTTATTGATGCTACACCAGAAGTAGTCGGAGGAAGCCAAAAGCCAGTTGCACAAATTGCCGGTGATGCAGATATTCGTTGTTCCCATCTCAAATTTCATCATCCCGGAAGAGTTGACTTATTAAATGATTTTTCAATTAAGCTCCCAGGAGGAAAAGTAATTGCTTTAATTGGTAAATCAGGCTGTGGTAAAAGCACTTTCGCTAAATTATTAGGTGGCTTATATCAACCAGATTCTGGTAATATTCGCATCGGCTTTTTGAATGTCCAAGATATTGCTCTAGATTGTTTGCGACAGCAAGTAGTTTATGTACCTCAAGAACCTCATTTTTGGAGTCGTTCAATTTTGGAAAACTTCCGCTTAGGAACGCCTTCTATTTCCTTTGAGCAAATTGTTCAAGCCTGTGATATCGCTGATGCAGATGGGTTTATCAGTCAATTACCGAATAAGTATCAAACTGTGTTAGGGGAGTTTGGAGCCAATCTTTCAGGGGGACAACGACAAAGATTAGCGATCGCTCGTGGAATTCTCACAAATCCACCTATACTGATTTTAGATGAAGCCACCGCAGGACTTGACCCCATCAGTGAAGCTCATGTCCTAGATCGTCTCTTGGAATATAGAAGAGACAAAACCACAATTTTAATTACCCATCGTCCCAGTGTCATCAATCGCGCTGATTGGATCGTACTCATAGATAAAGGTCAAATCAAACTCGAAGGTAGCTTAGAAAGTTTTCTTTCTCAACCAGGAGAACATTTGCAGTTTTTAACTATATAACCATCTTATTTATGTGAGGAGTAATAATATGTCTACAACTACTCAATTTAATCGTCCTCAATTATTTAGATATCTTTCTGATGTAGAACAGGAATCTCTAGTCGGAGGGCAAATATCTCCTATTTTAAGTGAGGTTAATTTATTCTTCCAAATAACTGATATCGAAACCGAAGGTAATAGTGATTTAACTCTCGCGACAGGTGATTCTAGTTCGGAAAATACTAAATATAAATTATCGCAAATCACATTAAATACTTCTTTTAAATTCGCTTTGCCAGTATTTAATCAAGATAGTAATCCAGGGAATAATTATTTGATAAATTTGTTGAGTAATATATTTTCCTGATTAGTAACAAGTAATGATAAATAGATATTTTTGGAGACATAATTATTGTGCCTCCATATTTTTTATGCCAAGTCAAAAGTAAGAATTTATCATTTTTAATTTATTTCTCTAGGTTAATTAAATATTATCAAAAGCTATTTATAAATAGATGTGTAGGTATGTAATTCCTGCATTAGTAAGTGAGGCTAATTGTTATGTCAAGTCCAATCATTCAATCCGATTTACTTGTGGAATTATCCCCAGAAAAACAGCAACTTGTATCCGGTGGATGCCGTCGTAGTTGTTGTGGAGATAAAGATAAAGGAGACGATAATTATAATTGGGAGAAATACAAACCCAATGATGAATCTTATGACTACAAAAAACCAATGTATTACCAACCCATGTCTTCTCAACCCATATCTTCTCAACCCATGTCTTCCAAACCAATGAATTACCGTTCTTGTTAATACATCATTACCTGAAAATTTGTTCTTTTTTGCTTGCTCTAAAAGCATTTTTTTGATAGATTGATACAGACAATTTGAACTAAATAGCTCAAATCTATATCTATTTTTGCATCCATAAAGGTATTTTGCCGGAATGGATGCTATTTATTTTAGATAATGTTTAAAACTAAGTATAGATAATATCTTAACAAAATATTTCCTGTCTATTTTTAATATAAATAAAAATATTTTTTAAAGATTGCATTTTTAAAGATTATTTAAAACGCTTTTTATAAACCAAAAGAAATACAAACATATATCTTATTTCTAACTAGAGTATAATTTAAATTATACATAATTTTATTACAAATAAAACAATAGGTTTTTAAAACCTATGCAAATAAATGAGGCTAATAATCATGTCACATCAAAACATTACATCTGATCTACTTGTAAACTTATCCAGTGAAGAACAGCAACTTCTCTCTGGAGGGCAACAACAGCCTGGAGGACAACAACCTGGAGGACAACAGCCATTTCTTTGCTATTACTGCCGTCCTGCTTATGTCCGTCCTACTTATGGCCGTCCTACTTATGGCCGTCCTACTACTTATGGCCGTCCTACTACTTATGTCCGTCCTAATTATGGCCAACAAGATTATGGACAACAAGGTGGAGTGAGATGTTGACAACTTATTCCTAATGGACGCGAAGGTAGTCCTGCTGACAGAGGGGGCATGGGGGTATTTTTGTTTAAATTGGCATAGTCTATAAAGTCAGGTAATCCCCTATTTTTAAACTCTTTAATTTAGTAAGTAGAGGATAAGACTCATATAACTTCTTCAAATATCAATAAGTTTTGTTGGATGAAATTGAGTCATTCTCCTCTACTTTTTTCAAAGATTTAATTAAAATCCCAGAAACTAAAAAGTAATACCAATTTGAGGAATATTTGCTATGAATGCTTATTTCCCCAAATAACTATAATTTAAGCTAACTCTAAATTTGGTAGTAACCAAAAGGAATAAATTAAACATATTAATTTATTTCTCTAGGAGAATTTAATCTCTGTTTATCATGTTTATAAATTGGACATTACACACTGATTTTTTTTTGGTGTGTGTTCTATACAAAGACGGAGGTAAACAACTATGTCAGATAAAGTTATCTCATCTGAGTTGTTGACGGAATTATCTAACGATGAACAGGAAGTTTTAACAGGGGGATATCTCTACGTTAGTCCAGGCTACGGATATGGCTGGGGTGGCTACGGCAGACCTCACAGGGGTGGTGGCTACGGTAGACATCACTACGGACATGGTCGGAGACCTCATCACTACCACGGTTATGGCTGGTAAGCAAAGTAAATAGCTTTGCGATCTGTGAAGGGTGAGTGTGGAGGATGGGGGAAATTTCATTCCCTGCTCCCTACACCCTTTTTTACAATCCAATCTTGTAAAATCGGATTAACCAACTCAGGTGCTTCATCTTGAGGGCAATGTCCCACTCCCTCTAAAGGAATAAATTTTTGTACTTGCGGGAAATTTGCTAATTCTCTACCTAATTCAATTGGTTCCCAAGGGTCTGCTGTTCCCCACAAAATAATTGCTGGACAAGGTAATACTGCTAAGAGGTCTTCTGGTAATGGTCCACTAGAATAAGCAGTAAAAGCCAAGAATACAGCAGCAGCGCCAGAATCTTTTGCCGGTGTCATCAGAATTTCTACTAATTCATCTGTCACTGTTTCCCCATTAGCATAGGCTTGTAAGAGAATCTTTTTTACTGTTTTCGGTTTAGCTAATTGGCTAAAAAAGAAGTCACCCACTGCTTGAATAGATAAAAAGCGTTGCAGAATCGGCGCACCAATGCGTTTTGTCCAAGGTAAATTTAGCCTTTTGCGATCATGTAATAATCGCAAAGAACAGTTAATTAACGCCGTTCCTAAAACCATATCCGGTCTAATTACTGCCGCTTGCATAGCTACAATACAACCAATTGAATTACCGACTAAAAAAGCTGGTTCACCTACTACTTCGCTACAAAAGTCTGCTAATTGCTGTCCCCAGGTTTCTAGTGTATATGTGATTTTTTCTCCTGGTTGAGGTTTAGCAGAAGCACCAAAGCCGATCAAATCAATGGCATACACTCGACAATTTTTAGCTAAAACTGGTATATTTTTGCGCCAGTGTCCCCATGATGCACCAAAGCCATGCACCAGAATAACCGCAGGACCACTAGTTCCTTGGGTTTGGTAACAAATGGGGAAGTTTTGCCAAAGCCAGGTTTGAGTTGCTGTAAATGTGTTTGTAGAATTTGTCATGAGTTGATTGTTGGATTTGAAATTAATAAGAGTTTAAATTTGTCTAAATTATTTAAGAATGATTTTTATGTTGATGTATATACTAGGTAAAGGTTTTATAAGGTGGTTTTGAACGTTTGCTTATAGCACACTACGCAAACGCAGAGAATTTTTGAAAGAGATAGTGAAAAATCTTCAAGATACTAAGCACGCTGCACTACGTTACTCATGGTAATGCTTCCGTCAGGGATGCAGTATGACATAAAGTCCAGATTTTAGTCGTTTGTAGTTTAAATTTGGTATGGCAAGTTTGAGCTAAACAAATAGGTGGCGCTTTACAGTATTTTTAAAGAGAATTTACCGAAATATTATGGTTTTGGATGATTAGAGTAGCACCAGTAAGAGATCAAGTAGTTTTACAATTTACGCCAACTCAATTAGTATATAAAATTAATTGGATATAAAACAAATGCTAAGGCGTAGTTTTACACCTGGAAACTAACGCTTATTTTGAAAAAGTTTTTGTTCCTAGTTCCTTCGGGCGAAAGAAGATGAATATACTAGAAACAATTGATACTCCTATCGGAAGTTACGCTCCAGATTTTGAGTTGCCAGGAATTGATGATCATGTACACCATCTCAGTCGTTACTTAGAAAATTTGCGCTCAGTCTGTGTTATTTCCATTTGTAACCACTGTAATTATGTGGATTTGTATATAAGCAGACTAAAAACTATTCAATCGGAATTTTCCCCTAGGGGCTTCACACTGATTGGATTAAATTGTGGTGATGGTAACAATGATGTTAGTAGTGGGGAAGAACTTGACGCTGTATCCAACTTTGAGAGGATGAAAGCATTTGCCCTCCATCATGAGTTAAATTTCCCCTATCTATGGGACTCAACTCAAGATGTAACTCAGAGCTTTGGGGCAGTTAGCACACCAACGGCTTTTTTAATAGATAGTGATGGGATTTTGCGCTACAAAGGTCAAATTGATGATCACCCGCAAGAGCCACTAGCTTCAGGAGTGGATTATTTGAGAAATGCGATCGCTTGCTTATTTGCAGGTCAAGCAATCCAGCCAGCACAAACACAACAGGTGGGGACACCATTAGTATGGCGTAAATAGACCTAATAGACACAGATAGCGCATTGTACTGCTATCTTAAATTGGAGGCAATTGCAACTTATTTGATAAAGTGTAACTTCATGGGAACGAATTACCGACGGGTTTTACTTAAACTGAGCGGTGAAGCTTTGATGGGCAACATGGGCTATGGCATTGATCCAGAAGTAGTCAAGGAAATAGCCGAACAGTTAGGAGAGGTGGTAGCCACTGGCGTTCAAGTCGCTATTGTCGTTGGCGGCGGCAATATTTTTCGAGGGGTGAAAGCGGCATCGGCGGGGATGGACAGGGCAACCGGCGACTACATTGGGATGATTGCCACGGTAATGAATGCCATGACGCTGCAAGATTCACTAGAACGAATAGGGGTACAAACGCGGGTACAAACTGCGATCGCTATGCAAGAAGTAGCCGAACCTTATATTCGTCGTCGCGCCATCCGTCATCTCGAAAAAGGGCGGGTGGTAATTTTTGGTGCAGGTTCGGGAAATCCCTTCTTTACCACAGATACAACTGCCGCCTTAAGAGCAGCAGAAATTGACGCAGAAGTGATTTTTAAAGCCACCAAAGTAGACGGAATCTACGACGCTGATCCCGAAGTTTATCCTGATGCCAAGCGTTACACAACCCTTACCTACACCCACGTTTTGGCTAACGATTTACGAGTCATGGATAGCACCGCAATTGCCTTGTGTAAAGAAAATAATATTCCCATTCTGGTATTTGACTTGACGGTGCGAGGCAACATCCACCGAGCAGTAATGGGAGAATCTATTGGTACCCTTGTGGGAGGTTCTTGTGAAATTAGATGAAGCCGAAAGTAAAATGCAACATACCGTTGAGGCGACTCAACGAGCTTTTAATACCATTCGCACAGGTCGCGCTAATGCCAGCCTATTAGATAAAGTACAGGTGGAATATTACGGTACACCTACAGGGCTGAAATCTTTAGCAAACATTAGCACACCTGATGCCTCAACAATTCTGATTCAACCTTATGATAAGGGCAGCCTAAACATAGTTGAAAAGGCAATTTCTTTGTCAGATATAGGAATAACTCCCAGTAATGACGGTTCTGTTATTCGGCTGAATATTCCGCCTTTGACAAGCGATCGCCGGAAAGAATTTGTCAAAATGGCTGCTAAGTATGCTGAAGAAGGTCGAGTTGGTATTCGCAATATCCGTCGTGATGCTCTTGACTCAATTCGTAAACAGGAAAAAGCTGCGGAAGTTTCCGAAGACGAATCACGAGATCAGCAAGACAAACTGCAAAAACTGACCAACAAGTACACAGCAAAAATAGATGAATTGCTGTCAGAAAAAGAAAAAGACATCACAACAGTCTAAGCAGTGCTGAGTACCGAATACCGAGTATTGAGTACTGAGTACCGAATAACCCACAATTATCAGCTAAATTTATGGTGGGTTACGGACTACCGTCCTCTAAGCGTAGCCATGCCCGCAAGGGCTTTAGTCACCCCATGATTGTTGGGTAATTTATTTTTTGGTGTTCCCTAAATTTGTAGGTGGGGGGAACTCATGATTTAAGTAGGTTGGCGTTAAAAATTGTCCTTGGGATAAGGCCTACGGTGTACACACAAGTACTATCTGCAAGGGTTTTAGGCGTTATAGACCCCTTAAATTGTCATTACGAGCGGAGCGAAGTAATCACATAATCCCGTGGTTTTTGCGATTGCTCCGTCGTTCCTCCTCTCTACGAGACGCTAACGCGAACGCAATGACAGGCTTCCAGAGCGATCGCAAAACCTCAAGCTAGATGACGAAACCAAGCACTAGTAGGAATTTTAAGACTTGTGTGTACACCGTAGGGGATAAGGCAGGGGGCAGAGAGCAGGCTTGCCGTGAGTTTCGACAAGTCTTACAGTGAGCTTGCCGAACTGCTCAACTACCGCGTAGCCGATAGCGTAGCGTGGCGTTAGCCATACGGGAGCAGGGGGGAAAAAGGGTTTTAGCCTTGTTTACTTTTCTTTACAGAGTTTGGTTTTATTTTGCCTACCTACTTATAGCTTAATCTCCTCCCTGCCTTTTCCCTGTTTTATGCCGGTAAAAAATCATCCTCTGTTACTTCTGCTAAATGATATGGACATATCACAGGAAAAGACTCCACTGGTAAACCCGTTTCAGCTTTTGCTTGCTTAACTGCTTGTGTATAACATTCTGAAAAAATGCTCTCCAGATAGGGTTTGAGACTAGGAGAATCCTGGAGAGATTCTTGAACACGTCTCCGATGTTCAATAATACTTCCTTCCCAACTACCGCTTCTCTTCTCAGGCGGAAACTGCCATTTGAGTAAATGCAGTAGAATGACAATCAGATTACTTTTAAGACTTTTGCACTCACTCCTTCCCATGTCGCCAATTTCTTCAATGAGGTTAGCCCAGTCTACATTTGCGTAGTCCTGACTTTGCAATTTTGCTACAGTTGTTTCTATCCATTGCAAGTAGTCAGTTTCATATGGGGTTGGGGAATGGGTCTTTAACAAAGACATGGCTGTTTCCATAGCTTTTACATAGGGCTTACTGTTCGCGGAGCGTGCCGTTAGGCATATAAATGTAAAACCTAGATAAATCAAGAGATTCAGGGGTAAAAAAGTTGAATAAGGTGCAAGGAATAAGGGATGATACCAGCAAAAGTCAAACAGTTTTTCAGGTTTTGAAGGATTCTCAAAAATTCTCTTTTTCTCCTCCTGACTCCTGACTCCTGACTTCTGACTCCTAGCCCTCACGGAAAGACTTTTATGGCTTACGCCACGCTACGCTATCAGCAAGCCCTACTTAGATTATAGTTTTTCTAAATGCAAATGCCTGGAGGAGGCTACGCGATCGCTCGCTTTAAAATAGAGCTACTTTTGTCAACTCGTAATCATCCTGAAAATATTATGAAGGATGCGGTGATAAATTATTATTCACTAAAAATTTACCAAAAATCCAAAACCCTTATATATACTGGAAAGTCAACTAATTAAAATAAAAAGCAAAAATTCAGTAATTATGTACGACTGCATCATTGTCGGTGCTGGTCCAGCAGGTGGAACAGCAGCATATCATTTAGCCAAGCGGGGACGCTCAGTATTAGTTTTAGAGAAAGAATCCCTACCTAGATATAAGCCTTGTGGTGGTGGTGTGTCACCAGCGATCGCTCAATGGTTCGACTTTGACTTTAGTCCCGCAATTTCCGTCAAAGTAGATTCCCTGCGTTTTACCTGGAAACTAGAAGATCCCGTAGAAGCAAAAATCGGCATCAAAGAACCAGTCTGGATGGTGCGACGAGATATTTTTGACCATTTCTTAGTCCAACAAGCCCAAAATCAAGGAGCTGAACTCCAGGACAATACAGAAGTCAAAGGTATTGAATTTAAAAATGATCATTGGCAAGTTAACACAGCTAATGGACACGTCACAGGTCGTTACTTAATTGCTGCTGATGGTGCAAAAGGTCCAATGGCAAAATGGCTAGGTTTTAAAGACCGTAAACGCCGTTTAGCAGGTGCATTAGAAGCTGAAGTTGCTGCTGAAGTAGTCAACAAAAACATGGCACACTTCGAGTTTGGCTTGCTGAAAAATGGATATATTTGGAACTTCCCCAAAGCTGATGGTTATTCTATCGGTGTAGGTACATTTATTGGTGGCGAACCTCAAGACTTTAAGAAAATTTTAAATGAGTATGCCAAATCCTTTAACGTAGATGTCACAACTAGTAAGCAGTACGGTCATCCCATCTGTTTGTGGGATGGTAATCAAAAGCTACATACCCAAAATGCCCTTTTAGCTGGTGAAGCAGCTTGTGTAGTTGATCCCTTTACCGCAGAAGGTATTCGTCCCTCAATTTTTAGTGGTGTTCTAGCAGCACAATTCATTAATGAAGCTCTCGCTGGTGATATCAACGCCTTAGCAAATTACACTGAGGCTATTAATGAACAGTGGGGAACTGACATGGCTTGGGCGCAAAAATTAGCAGGGGCGTTCTATCGCTTCCCCGGTATTGGCTACAAAGTCGGTGTTAAACGTCCCTCTGGCGCTCAAATCATGGGTAAAATTCTCTGTGGAGAATTGCGATATGGTGATGTTGTAGGTCGTGCATTGAAACGGTTGATTCCCGGTTTTGGCGGTTAGGGAATAATTCGTAATTCGTAATTCGTAATTCAGGATGATGATTACGAATTACCACTAATTTCAAACGGGCTGAGAAAATAACCAGATCATTACTCCTGTTCCCAGAACGCAAAGAACCCCAGTCAAGCCGGCTAGGGGTTTTTTGTTTTTACCTGTAAACACTTCTGAGACTTTTCCAGTGTAGGTAATTAGTTCTGCTGTATCTATGGTAGCGATCGCCCATACCCATCCCGCATGAAGTCCCCAAGCTATCCCTAAATTATTGTGCTCAGCAACTCTAGCTACTACCAAAACCATCCCCATCAGCCACAATCCGGGGAGTTGGGGTGCAGTTTCCCGTTGTTCCCAAACTAAATGTAGTAACGCAAAAATCAAGCTAGAGATAATCGCCGCTACCCAAATTGCATAATCCTTTTCTAACTGAGTCAACAAAAAACCCCGAAAAATTAACTCTTCTATTCCACCAACAAATAAAGCCACCAAGGAAATTGGTAACAAAATAGATGGTATTAACTTGAGATGAGATTTTTCTAAATAGCACCAACCCAGCCAAAATTGGCAGGTAAACACCATCACAAGACCCAATACACCCAGTCCAAAACCTAGCAGTAAGGAACCAAAAATAGAAAAGTTCCCAACCAAGCCATAATCAGCAAAAGACCCAAGTCCTAGCCAATTAAATCCCCAGAGAATTAAGGGCGCTAATAAGTAGAGAGAGACTAATAAAGGTATTTTTTGCTCTGGTTGTAAAGGTTTATTAATTTGCAACTTGAGCATGATGGCTGCGATCGCTGCTAATGGCAACCAAGACCCTACCCAAACAATGAAAAAGGCCATCACGACAACTACTACTGGTGCATTTTTCAATAACGCCAGTAATATATTGACTGATGGCTCTAAAAGTGATAAAAGAACAGGCAAAAAAATCACGATAGACTTCTAGTAGAAATAAAGTTCTTGCTTATTATTCAAGACTCTACTAGAATTTGTGACTCATGCAAAAGGTCAAATTGTATTTTGTTGTGTGAATATATACTTAAACTACAAATATTATTTATTTGTAGCAGTAGGGACAAGTTATCAAGTATTTACCTAAAACTTCCCCCTACTATCAGAAAAGTTTATTCCTCTTCATCTTCCAACTCTGCTTCATCAGAGTCTACATCCTGCGGGGTTAATTTTTTATCACTTTCGCCTAACTGAATCAAGTGAATATGCTTGTAACCCAACCTAATTTCAAACTCATCACCAGGCTTTAAGCCCATTGCTTTGGTGTAAGTAGCACCAATCACAATTTGACGATTTTGGTGAACACTAACACGGTATGTCGGTTCGCGCCCACGTCCATCTTTAGGTGCTTCTGGGCTGAGAGGAATACCTCTAGCTGACAACAAAGCATCATAAAAATCGGTGAGATTAACACGAACCTGATTATTCTTAGTAACGGTGTAATAGCCGCACTGCTTCGCTCTTTCTCGGCGTGGTAAATTAGAAAGCTCTTTTACTTTAGCCAGCAGTGCTTTTCCGGTTAATGGTGCGGTTGCAGTTTCAGTCATTATGCTCAAAATTTCCTTAATCTCTAGCTGATCATCAATGTAGTCTGAACACAGTAGTTAGCTTTTTAGCCTCTACACAGAGCTACTCAATACTGGTGGGTGAGGGTGAATTCCTGCTGATATGAGCAGCCCAAGTACCTCTATAAATGGTTTAGCACCTTAAATTAGAGGTTAGGGTTGTCACAGACATTTATTTAGGTGATTTTACGGCACTTTTAACCATCATTCGCCATGAGAAATAAAAGTATTTTATTTTTGGCGCTACTGTAGCGGTGTAATTTTAAGCCACCTTTACAAATCAGGTTAGTTCTACTCCAAAAAAGTCGTAGATACAATAAATGGCAGGTTTTTCACTTTTAGTGCTTGCCTTTCTTGCCATTGAGTTGTAAGGTCATCCCTACTCATCATCTCAAGCTGAGGACAGCATTGTATTGGCTTACGGTCTTGCGGACATACACCCTATTGTCCTGCTAGTAGAGATATGAATTTTCTTATCTCTACACTATGAATAAACAAAGCGGTAGTAGTCGCACTTATACGGCGATTGGTACTGGTTTTGTTAATTCATAATTTTATATTAAATACTAGCATGGACTAATAATAGCAAAATATTTATTTAATTTAAAATTCAATTTGCAATTCAAGTTTTTTTTTAAATCCCTGGACTTGAGGAGAGAAAAAGCAGTGTAGATTTTTCTCTGGCTTTATACTGTCATGAGTTTTGGGTCAAGGCTTTTATAAAAATTCATATAATTGAGACGAGCAGTTTTGAGTGAATGAGTTAAATCCACGGTTTTCTTGATAGAGATGAGACAAAAAGCGATATGGATTTTTCGCCATGTTTATTAGTATCAGGCCAAATCTCTCAAATTATTCTGCACTTCTGTCTAGCGGAAGAATAAATTTACCACATCTATCCGCTGCTTGATAGCCATAGCCCGATAATTGTTATCCGCTTTAACACTTCTATATATTTAAAAAATTTCTACTTCGCTGCTGCTTAAGAACTTTTGATAACTAGGACTTGACTAAAGAAGGATGAAGTGTAAAGGATGAAGTAGTTGGCAGTAGATATCTTGCCTATTGTGAGGGAAAAGGAAAAAATTTTTTCAACTATTAGACCTTTTATGGCTGTGAGGATGAAAAATTCCAGTTCTTCAGTCTTTAGTTGACTGTGGTTGACATCAAGATGTATAAGCTGCATTTAATCAAGTAAGCACCTCTAGAGGTGAAACACTCCACTCTGTACTCCCCAACAGTAAATTAAATGCAAAGGGATGATTCCTTTTTACTGTTGAATTGCTTTGAGAAGATAAATTTGGCTGATTGCACTTCTACGACTAAACTTTTAATGGTTATCGTTAAACTGGAATCATGAGAGCCTTAAGCGTCAGCTTATTAGGCACTGATGTTATGTACAATAGCTCATTTTTCACAACAACCGACCTGAACTCATGATTTTTGAGGCAGGTAAGGCAATTTAAAAAATTTGGTTGGTAATAATGGAAGTTATTTTTAAGATTATTCGGCAGCAACAAAACTCTACTCCTGTTGTGCAAAGCTATCCTTTGCAGGTAGAAGCAAGTAGTACAATCCTAGATTGCCTCAATCAGATTAAGTGGGAACAAGACGGTACTTTAGCATTTCGCAAAAATTGCCGCAATACGATTTGTGGTAGCTGTGCGATACGAATCAATGGACGTTCGGCGTTAGCCTGTAAGGAAAATGTTGGCAGTGAACTGGCTAGATTAAAACAAATTCCATCGCCGCAAAACCAGGATAATACCATTGCTGAAATTGCGATCGCTCCTTTGGGTAATATGCCAGTGATTAAGGATTTGGTCGTGGATATGAGCAGTTTCTGGAATAATTTAGAAGCGGTTGCTCCTTATGTAAGTACAGCAGCACGACAAGTCCCAGAAAAAGAGTTTTTGCAAACACCACAAGAGCGATCGCTCCTCGATCAAACCGGTAACTGTATTATGTGCGGTGCTTGCTATTCTGAATGCAACGCCCGTGAAGTCAATTCGGACTTTGTTGGTCCCCACGCCCTCGCCAAAGCATATCGTATGGTAGCAGATTCCCGCGATAGTGATACTGAAAATCGTTTAGAAAATTATAACGAAGGTACTAAAGGCGTTTGGGGTTGTACTCGTTGTTTTTACTGCGACTCAGTTTGTCCAATGGAAGTTGCGCCATTAGAGCAAATCACCAAAGTTAAACAGCAAATTCTTGACCGCAAACAAGCCAGTGATAGCAGGTCAATTCGTCACCGTAAAGTATTAATCGAGTTAGTTAAATCAGGTGGTTGGATTGATGAACGCCAATTTGGTATCCAAGTAGTTGGTAACTATTTCCGTGATCTCAAAGGATTACTCAGCCTTGCACCTCTAGGTCTGCGAATGCTTGTCCGGGGTAAATTCCCTCTTTCCTTTGAACCCTCACAAGGTACTCAACAAGTGCGATCGCTCATCGAATCCGTCCAAAAAATCGAATCCTGATTGAGGACTGGGGACTGGGTAGTAATTACGAATTACGAATTATTTAGGTTCTTGCGGGATATTCAATTGTCTTCCAGCACGGTCATACAGCAAAATATCCCATTGTCCATTATTACTAAACTCAAAAGCAATCCTACTACCATCAGCACTAATTGTAGGATTGCGGATTTCTGCTTGCAGACTAGGAGTTAAATTCCTTGATTGGCGCGTCTCCCGGTCATAAAGAAAAATGCTCGAACGACCCTGACGACTCGCAGTAAAAACAATATAACGACCATCTTGGGTGACAGAAGGGTGAGAAGCGATCGTATCAAAAGAGTTTAAACCCGGTAAATCCACCAAATTCCGAGTCACAGTATCAAACATATAAACATCTTCGCTACCCCTACGGTCAGTAGTAAATACAATATATCTCCCAGAAATTTGCGGATTTAACTCTGAAGCCAGACTATTAAGACCCCGTCCACCAGAATCAAAAGGATAACTCAACAAACGCGGATAACCAAAACACCCAGTTAACAAAGTTGAGCTTAAAAATAAAATAATAGGTAATTTGTAATTGGTCATTGGTCATTGGTCATTGGGCATTGGGCATTGGGCATTGGGCATTGGGCATTGGGCATTGGGAAGCAGAGGAGAATCAATAATTTCTGTTCCCAATTACGAATTACGAATTACGAATTACGAATTACGAATTACGAATTATTTTACAGTTGCACCATTAGGAATATCTAACTCCACCGTCGGTCCACGATCTAGCACTTCTACATCCCATTGCCCACGACTAGCAGATTCAAAGACGATATAACGTCCATCAGGACTGATATGAGGCTTTCTCACCCAACCCCGATAGGTAGGTGTGAGAATTTGTGATTTTTGCAGAGCGCGATCGTAAAGTGCTACAACTGCTCTACCTTGATCACTAGTTAAATAACAAATATAACGACCTGTATAGCTGAGACTGGGACTTTCTGCGATCGTTTCCCGTCGGTTCAAGCCTGGTGTGGAAATAAAACTTTGGGTTTCCAAGTCGTATATCAACAATTGCTGATTACCATTTCGATTAGAAACAAACGCCAAAAAGCGACCATTTCCACTCAAAGACGGTTGTTCCTCAGTATAACGACTGTTCAGAGAAGATACCCCTAAAGGAATATCACCAGAACCACAGGACACAATTAAACTAGTCAAACTAAAAACTAGGCTCCAATAAATTGGTTTTTGGAGCCACAACATAGACGTAAATGTTCTCACATCAACCGCATTCCGCCGCCTTTGAAACTACCATCCCCCCAACTGTTCTAAATATCATCATCAAAATCAGTCGAATTATCTCCCCTATCATTTGGCTTTTCAATTGGGTTATACGGTACATAATCAGTAGGAATAGCCTCATCATCTTCCCTAACTCTGCGAGGAGATGAATCAGCAGGTGGACGACGCTTTCTTGGTCTAGGAGCAACATCATCCTCACGAACCTCTGGGCGTTGAGGTCTGTTATTACTGCGACGGGGCTGTTTTTTTACATCCTCCTGGGGACTTTCCCAATCATCAACTTCCCTAGACACAGAACCCCAATTTTCTTGTTCATAACTTTCAGTAGGGCGACTCGCAGAGCGCCCAGAGGTAGGACGACGTTTCCTTTCTCCAGTTTCCGGCTTTTCTGTGCTATTACGGCGTTCAGAACGACGGGGGGTTTGATCCTCATAATAATTATCACGGGTTGGACGCTCATCTTTGCTAGCGCGAATCCTCGCACGTGGGGGACGTTCTTCTTCTTCCTCCTCGTAATAAGGTAGAGGTTCCAAATCTGCATCCATCTCCGCTTGATAATTGCGTCGCTCAGTGTAAGAATATTTTTTGCTTACTTCCCGCTCATCATCCACAATCGGAGTGTTTCGTTTGGCTTGTTGGGTTGCTATACTCCGCAAACGAATACTTTCAACTGCAAAAAATACAGTAGTACCAACTAAAAGCAACTGACCAAATTGCAGAATGGGATCTAATCGCCATCCTTGAAAAATGAGAATAAAACCGCACAATAAGCCAACTGCTGCAAAAAAGATATCCTGATCTCGTGACAATTCTGGCCGCACTGTGCGGAGAAAATACAGCGCTGCCCCAGCCACAGCCAGGAAAATTCCTAGTACACTGGCTGAGTTAGCCCCAAAATTTACCTGAGCCAAAAAATTGGCTGAGTTCAGCCCAAAATTTATCATTGCTGTTGTCCCAATATCAAATCTATGTTAGCGGGTCACAATTAAAATCACTACTCTAACTATTGACAATAATATGAAAGCTTCAAAGCATCTGGCAAAGAAGCTCTGAAGCTGTTTACCGTTATTGGGGATTAGGGATTAGTAATTGGTGATGGGAGAGAATAATCTATCATCTGTCACCTGTCACCGTTCGGACTTCGGCGTGAGCGCTCAGTCGAACGCTCACGGCGTAAGCCTGTCACCTGTTCCCTTTTCCCTTTTCCTTATGAACGTTGGATTTTATCTTTTTGGCTAATGAAGATTAGCCCTACTGTTGCTGGAATAACCACAATTGCAGTACCCCAAACCAGACTCCAAAGAAAATTTGCTAAAGAGGGTGTCATAATTCTCAACCTTTTTTTACACACTTCATTTTAATTTTAATCTTAATCCTGTATCACTTTCTTGAGAAGAGACAACAGCATTTAGTTAAAATGAGAGAGAAGGCTTTACAAAGCTTCAACTTTTCTGGCTTGCGTCCAGGTTTTATATTTACTCACAGATATTGACTCAAAGTAATGACAGGTGCTAACTTGACCTCCTTGATTCTCGGCCTCTTTTTGGGACTGATGATATTTTTGTTTATTTTCCGCATCATTCTCACTTGGTATCCACAAGTGAACCTCAACCGTTTGCCATTTAATCTGATAGCCTGGCCAACAGAACCCTTCTTAGTGCCATTGCGAAAGTTAGTACAACCTATTGGTGGGGTGGATATCACCCCCATAATTTGGGTTGGTATTTTCAGCCTAGTACGAGAAATTCTTTTAGGTCAGCAAGGTTTACTGACCATGATGTCGCGCGTAAATTAGGTGACAGGTCATAAGAGGCAGGGGTGCAGGGTGCAGGGTGCAAGGGGGAAAACTGAAACGGAGCTTGTACTCTGCACCCATTACCCATTACCAATCACTGAATTTTCATTTCCTGCACAAAATTAGTGTAAACATTACCTGCCAAAAACTGTGGATTTTCCATGATTTTTTGGTGAAACCCAATGGTGGTAGGGAGTCCGGTAATTGCACACTCTCGCAATGCTCGTTTCATGCGGTTAATAGCAGTAGCCCGGTCTGGCCCCCATACAATTAACTTACCAATTAGGGAATCGTAGTAAGGCGGAATTTGATAATCTGTGTACACATGAGAATCAATCCGCACGCCAGGGCCTCCGGGGGGTAAATAACCACTAATTTTGCCTGGGGAGGGACGAAAATCATGATCTGGGTCTTCGGCATTGATACGGCATTCAATGGAATGACCCCTGAGAATAACTTTGTCTTGAGTTAAATTGAGTTTTTCACCTTGGGCAATGCGGATTTGTTCTACAAGTAAGTCGATACCAGTCACCATCTCTGTGACTGGATGTTCAACTTGTATGCGGGTGTTCATTTCCATGAAATAGTATTTACCGAATTTATCTAAGAGAAACTCGATAGTACCTGCCCCGGTGTAGTTGATGAATTGAGCAGCTTTCACCGCAGCTTGTCCCATTTTTTTCCGCAGGTTTGAGTCAAGTGCTGGACTGGGGGCTTCTTCTAGCAGCTTTTGATTACGGCGCTGAATTGAGCAATCTCTCTCACCTAAGTGGATAACATTACCGTAGTTATCCGCTAATATTTGAAATTCTATGTGGCGTGGACGTTCGATAAATTTTTCTATATAAACGCCGGCGTTGCCAAAAGCTGCTCCTGCTTCTCCTTGAGCTGCATGGAAAAGTTTGGTGAATTCATCTTCGGAACGGACAAACCGCATACCCCTGCCACCACCACCTGCTGTGGCTTTAATCATTACAGGGTAGCCGATCTTTTTAGCGATCGCTATTCCTTCCTGCTCAGTCTCTACCAAACCATCACTACCCGGTACTGTCGGTACTCCGGCTTTTTGCATGGTTTCTTTGGCTGTGGCTTTATCTCCCATTAACCGAATAGCTTCGGGACTAGGGCCAATAAAGGCAATATGGTGATCAGCACAAATTTCCGCAAATCGAGCATTTTCTGCTAAAAAGCCATAACCAGGATGAATAGCAGTAGCATTGCGCGTCAAGGCCGCAGCAATAATATTGGGAATATTCAAATAACTTTTACTGCTGGCTGGTTCACCAATGCAAACTGCCTCATCAGCAAGTTGGACGTGGAGAGCATTCCGGTCAACAGTGGAGTGAACAGCAACTGTCGCAATTCCCATTTCTTCACAAGCTCGGAGAATGCGAAGCGCTATTTCTCCCCGATTAGCAATTAAAATTTTGTCAAATTTCATTTTCTAGCTTCGATATTAGTACCACGTAGATTGACATTCTCTCCCATCCCGTTGAAATAAAGCTGTCGCATTACTGCAAATTTTAACAGGAGATTCCCCACCCTCATTTTTAGTAGAGTTCAGGATTGGATTGCTTGCCTCCCCGAATCTTAGCTAAACTAACAACATTACGGCTGTCAGTCTTTGCCAGTTTCCCTCACTTGGCTTTTTGAAAGATATCCATAACTTTTAATATCACTTGTGCCGCAACTATATTTCTGTCAGCTTCATACCCGCATTCAAAGAATTTGGGAAAAAATTCGCCTTATTTGTTTTTTTTATGCTATATTAAAGTCTAGTCAAATTTTGCGGATGTGGCGGAATTGGTATACGCGCACGCTTGAGGTGCGTGTGGCTTTGCCTTGCGAGTTCGAGTCTCGCCATCCGCATTTTTATGTCCTTAGTTAATAATTGCTGATGTATAGATTTATCAGCCTAATTTGCCCAGGTTCCTAATTAGAATCTGGGTTTTTTGTGCTTTCATAGAAATAGGTGAAGTTTTGTAAATAACATTGACTACTATTGTTACGCCCACAAATAACTCAACATTGCCAACCGCTTGGCATCGCCTAAATCCTATTTGGGAAGGTGGAGAGAAGGATATTCAAAAAGGTTTACCTCATGCTCAGTTAGCACCAGCATGGCAATTGCTACTTTTAGGTGATGGTTCTCCAACTAGGCATTTACAATTACTTACTTGTGAGCCTATAGAAGTGGATGTCATTGATATGGCTTTGATTGGCATGAACGCTGATGCTGCTCCCGATTTAATTCAAGCTGTCCCAGGGCCACGACTGCGCCGACAAGTATGGCTGCGTACTTCCTCTGGTCAGCGATTGGGTTATGCTACTTCTTGGTGGGAAGCTAGTCATGTGGATGAGTTTTTGCAAAACCGTTCTCTACCGATTTGGGCAAGTTTAGCTCGTATTCGGACAGAATTATATCGAGATATTAGAGGTATTTACTGTGGTTCTTCAGCTGCCCTAGAGTCAGGCTTTGATCAAGTTGGGCCTTTTTGGGGTCGCCATTATTTGTTTTGGCATCATGGACAGCCTCTAACCTTGATTTATGAGGTTTTTTCGCCTTATTTAACTAAATATTTGGGTCAACAACAAGGTTATTAGAAAAAAGGCTGAAAACCATTGAGGATGGTGCTGATTATGAAAATAGATTTAGTCCAAAATGTAATAAAAATAACTTTTCTCTTCGGTACTACGACTCATGTGCTTAAGTCGCATCGTTTGACGTACTTGAGTGAGAAAAGGTGATTCCGATGGTTTGTAAAAGTTTGTTGCTTCAGCCATACGAGCAGTTCATTAGCAAAGGTGAAATTATTAAGAATTAAGATATAAAACTTAAATTTCGCAATAAATAATTGATAAAAAGTACGATTATGCGGTAATTTGATACCGTAAAAGTAATTATACCTCATCTGCGGTACAATTATGAATTATGCCTTCTCTAGAACTTTAATAATGGGAAAATGAATGGCTAATTCTGAACATTTGGAAATCCTTTGTCAAGGAGCCAAAGCGTGGAATACTTGGAGAGAAAGCAACCCAGCAAAGATTCCTGATCTAAGTGGAGCATTCATTAGCTTTATGGGTTTAGCTGATTCATGTAATGGTGGGTCAGTAGAGATTGCCTATGACTTTGAAGAAGATGAGGTGGATTTAACAAGATTAAATCTTAGCAGAGCTAATATGAAAGGCTGTGACCTTGAAATGCTCGATCTCAGCGAGGCAAATCTCAGTTATGCGGACTTGAGTCAAAGCCAGTTTCTCTGTTCAGTAGAATTTACCAAGGCTAACTTTTTCAAAGCCAATTTAGTCGATGCAGACTTCAGTTTTGGTGTCCTTATGCAAGGACTTTTTTTCAAGGCATCTCTGACACAAGCAAATTTCACAGATGCCAATTTAACTAGGGCGCTTCTATCAGCAGCAGATTTGGAAGATGCAAGTTTAGTTAGAGCTAATCTGAGTAATACTAAACTTGTTGGAGCAAATTTTAGGAATGCAAACCTTGAGGAGGCAAATCTTTACGAAGCTGACCTCAGAGGTGCGGATTTTACGGGCGCAATACTCAAAAAAGCTAACTTAAACAAAGCCTTGACAAGAGGGGAGACTAATTTCGGCAAGATGGGTATATTCGATCTTAGTTCATTGAACCGTAGTCATGTTGTTTTCAAGAATGCCGATTTAAGGAATGCTACGTTGATTGATGTGGACTTAAGTGAAGCCAATCTTAATGGAGCAATATTTTGATAGGTCTATTTCCCATCATCTCGACAGATTTATAAACTGGAACAGCCGATTAGGTTGTCTGTTTTCGTTCGCAATTAGGCAAACCCAAGGAATCGTCCAAGTTGTTAAATACCGAAAATGGGTTGGCGACGCAAGACACAAGTGATCGTTAAGCGATCGCAGCATAATACAAATGTTATGCAGCTCGGTTCTGGACAGGAAAAGACTTTCATCCCTTTCGACCTTCAAAATATGCGATTCCTACGGAGCGCTGAACGCTATCGCTCATCTTGAGGCAGAGAAGTGCCAAAGGGACTAAAGTGTTATAGCTGGTGACAGATGAGATAATTACGAATTACCAGACTAAACTAGATAACTAGCAAGTTGGGTTAGGTAGTAAGTTGCAATGGCACCATCTATTGTGTCTAATTGGATGATGAAAAAAAAGAAACCGTCTTTGGTGCTAACGCTATCAGCTGCCGGGTTATTGATTGGTATAGGGAGTGCAGCATATTGGTTTTTTGCCCAAGGACAACTATTTTCCAGAAATTTGCCAGTGGGTGCAAATATTATTCCTGAAGATGCCTTAGCTACAGTTTCCTTGACGACGGATACTAAGCAATGGCAAAAATTGCAGGAGTTTGGAACATCAGAAACTCAAAAAGAACTGAATAAAAATTTAGTACAACTGCAACAACGGTTTCTCACCAATAATGGTTATAACTTTGAGAAAGATATTCAACCGTGGGTAGGTGATGAAGTCACGATCGCTATTTTGGCTCCTTCAGCCGCAAAACCTTTATCTAAACCAGTAGCCACTAATGTTGAAGTTGCTTCTGAGCAATCAGTAGTCATGGTGCTACCAATTAAAAATCCAGAAATCGCCAAAAGTATTTTGGCACAACCGAAAGCCCTCAAACAAGGTAAATGGATTGACCGCACTTATCAAGGAATCGCTATTAAACAAACTGAAGGACAAGCTGGAGGTAAGCTTTCAGCAGCATTGATAGATCAGCGTTTTCTTGTAATTACAGATAATGCTAAGGCCACAGAAAGGACGATTGATGCTTATAAAAGCAAAGCATCTTTAGCAAGCATAGGGGGCTTTGTTCAAAATTTTTCAAAAATGGCCAATTATCAACCTTTTGCTCAATTTTATGTCAATGTGCCGATCGCAGCAAGAATAGCGGCAAAAGCTCCCAACCGTCCTTTACCAGCCCAGGTTTTGGCACAACTTCAGAATAACCAAGGTTTAGCGGGAACTGTCACTTTAGAACCGAAAGGAATCCGTTTAAAGGGTGTTTCTTGGTTAAATCCTAACAGTCAACGAGTGCTGGCAGTAGAAAATCAAGCTGGAAGTATGCAAAATCGCCTACCCAACGACACTTTAATGATGCTGACTGGTAGTAACTTAAAGCGGTTATGGGCAGACTACGTTTCTACATCTAGGGGAAATCCTTTATCACCAATCATGCCTGAACAAGTGCGACGGGGTGTAAAGTCGTTGACAAATTTGGATTTAGATCGGGATTTGCTAAGTTGGATGAAAGGTGAATTTTCAGTTGCAGTGATTCCTAGTACCCCAAAAGATGGTTCACCGGATAATTTCCGAGCGGGGTTGGTATTTATGACAAAGGTAGGAGGCAAAGGTGGAGAAGACCAAAGGAGTGTGGCGGAAACTTCCTTAAAACAGCTAGATGAGGCAATGCAAAATCAATACCAGTTTAAGATTCAATCGGCAACTGTTGGGGGTAAACCTGTTGTCAACTGGATTTCACCTTTTGGGACTTTAACTGCTACTCATGGCTGGTTAGATGAAGATGTGCTTTTTTTCGTTTTGGGCGCTCCTATCAGCGATAAAATTGTTTCCAAACCCAAAATTACACTAGGCAGCACTCTCGCTTTTCAACAAACCGTCCCCAGAGAATTGAATCCAGCCAAGGGTCTGTTTTTTTTGGATGTGGAACGAGCTGTTAAAAGCTTTACTCTGAATACAACGTCTCCCAGTCAACAAGCATTGCTTGCAGCAATACGGACAATTGGGCTAACAACTGCGGTTAATGATAGTCGCAGTCAGCGATATGACATATTTCTAGAACTTAAAAAAACTGGGAAGTAGGAATTGGAAGCAGGAGTCAGGAGTCAGGAGTCAGGAGGCAGGAGTCAGGAGTTAGGAGGCAGAAGGCAGGAGGGTAGGAGAAAGATAAATATTCCTCTTCCAGTTCCCAGTTCCCAATCACCAGTTCCCAATCACCAATTACCAAAAATAGATAGGATCAGAATAGTTGGAATTAAATCAGTCGAAAGTGATTAAGGTGTGAGTTAGGTTTATTGTCTAACTCCGTCTGATAACTGATACAAGTATTTACTGGGGAGAAGAGTTTATGAATCTGGTTGTACTCCAGAACTGGCTAGATAATGCCTCTTTTGCTGTCTTATTCTGCACCATGCTGGTGTATTGGGTGGGGGCAGCTTTTCCGAATTTATCGGCAACTGCGGCTTTGGGGACGGCTGGAATGGCGATCGCTAATTTGTGTATTGCTACTCTACTAGGGGCTAGATGGATTGAAGCTGGCTATTTCCCCCTGAGCAATCTCTATGAGTCCCTATTTTTCCTGACTTGGGGTATTACTGCCATCCATCTAATTGCAGAGAATAGCAGCCGTAGCCGCTTGGTGGGGGTTGTAACTGCTCCTGTAGCGATGGGAATAGCTGCTTTTGCTACTTTGACACTACCATCAACTATGCAAGTGTCAGAGCCATTAGTACCTGCTTTAAAGTCAAATTGGCTAATGATGCACGTTAGCGTGATGATGTTAAGCTATTCGGCTTTGATGGTAGGTGCGTTGTTAGCGATCGCTTTTTTAATTGTCACTTACGGAAAAAACATTCAACTACAAGGTAGTTCCATGGGTACAGGTGGCTATCGCAGCAATGGTTACAAGTTACTTAAAGCCGGTGAGGTGATTTCTCAACCCCCAACACCCGCTGCGGAAAATAATGGCTTTTCTCGTTTGGAAACCAATAACAACGGCAATGGAACTGCTGTTTTAGATTTGGTAACTGTATCGGAAACTCAAACTGTAGAATCTACTGAAACTCTTTCCCCTCAACGCCTCAGTCTAGCTGAAACCCTGGATAATATTAGTTATCGCATTATCGGTTTGGGATTTCCCCTACTGACAATTGGTATTATTGCCGGTGGTGTTTGGGCTAACGAAGCTTGGGGATCTTACTGGAGTTGGGACCCCAAAGAAACCTGGGCGTTAATTACTTGGTTAGTTTTCGCTGCCTATCTTCACTCTAGAATAACTCGCGGTTGGCAAGGAAGAAAACCGGCAATTTTAGCTGCTAGTGGTTTTGTTGTGGTTTGGATTTGCTATCTTGGTGTGAATCTTTTGGGTAAAGGTTTACATTCTTACGGTTGGTTTTTCTAAAACTTCACACCTAGCCCCTCTCTGCAAGCCTACGGTGTACACACAAGTACTATCTGCAAGGGTTTTAGGCGTTATAGACCCCTTGAATTGTCATTACGAGCGGAGCGAAGTAATCACATAATCCGGTGGCTTTTGCGATTGCTTCGTCGTTCTTCCTCTCTACGAGACGCTAACGCGAACGCAATGACAGGCTTCCAGAGCGATCGCACAACCTCAAACTAGATGACGAAACCAAGTACTAGTAGGAATTTTAAGACTTGTGTGTACACCGTAGCTCTGCAAGCAGAGAGGGTTTAGAAAGGATATTGGTAATAGAGCGAAAGCACAGTTTGAGGTATGACCTTGTTTGATAACCTGTTTTAGGTTATTTTATTTATTAACGCAATTATTTTTCTAATAACGGGTACATATAACAGTGAAAACTGAAAAAGAAAAGCTACCATTAGATCAGATTATTTTAGGAAACTGTAAGTCACTGTTAAGTAGTTTGCCGGATGAATGTGTAGACTTAGTTATATCATCACCCCCATACAACTTGGGAAAAGAATATGAGGCAAGGCAAGCTCTTGATATTTACCTAGAAGAGCAAACATCTGTGCTAAGACAGTGCAGCCGGATTCTCAAACAAACAGGTTCACTTTTCTGGCAGGTTGGGGCTTTTTCTGATAAAGGAATGATGATTCCTCTTGATATTCGTTTCTTTCCAATTTTAGAATCATGCGGCTTGATTCCTAGAAATCGTATCATCTGGGCTAGACAACATGGTCTCCATGCTCAAAAGAAATTTTCCTGTAGACACGAAACAATCCTCTGGTTTACTAAAACGGGTAACTATACATTTAATTTAGATGGTATTAGAGTTCCACAAAAATATCAAAATAAGAAGCATTTTCGAGGTGAAAGAAAAGGAGAACTTTCATGTAATCCAGATGGAAAAAATCCTGGAGACATTTGGTTGTTCCGTAATGTGAAACATAATCATGAAGAACAAACTATACACCCGTGTCAATTTCCCGAAGATTTGGTAGCTAGAATTGTATTAGCTACAACTCAAAAGGGTGACTTAGTTTTTGATCCATATATGGGAGCAGGTACTGTAGCCATTGTAGCCAGAGATCAAGAACGACACTTTATGGGAACAGAATTAGATCCTAAGTATCATCAAGTGGCACTTCGTCGTCTTAGTGGAAAACCTGATCAAAATGGCTGTTTTCCGAATTTAAAAACTTTGCGAGATTACGCGGAAAGTACAGATCAGAAAATTGAAAACTTTAAGTTCGACGTGCAAGTTGGAAAAAAGCCATCAGAAAGAAGTAAAGCAAAAATAAATCCTGAAGAGTACCATTTACAGGAAATGGAAGAGCGATTGTTTTATGAAGAAGCAGCTTTTGCAGCTTCTTTGCGAAATGAAAAATTACCTGTAGATCCAAAACTCAATGGGAACGGGAAAAAAACATCAACAAAAAATACAATGGCTGAACAAATAGAACTTAAATTATATGGCTAAATAATTACTTATTCAAGGATACGAAATTTGCAACGTTTGCTTCCTGATATACTAGTCAGTACTTCACATTTACAAATTGTTCTTTTTTGAATAATCCTAGAGTACCTCGTATTTTCATACACTGATGAAATAGCTGAGATAATCGTATTTGGCTGTTCAAATAGTCCAACAAGTCTAATTGGTACATCAAACACATTATGTTGAATTAAAGCCGTTAACTGCTCAACAGCCTGTTCATAGTAAAGGGTACTATTAGAAGCAGGAAACATCTGAGCTTTTGTGATAATAACCACCAGATTTGTAGAGTGTCCTACAAAATTTACACCAGCTTTAAAGAATAATTCTGAGCGCAGGACGTTATTTAATAAAAACGGGTAGTTGGAAAACTGACTCTCAAGTATAATCCCTGCTTTACCAAAATCAATGTCTTTTCCTAAAAAACGGTATGCTGGTGGAATTAGTATATTGCTCTGCCATCCAAGTTTAACTAAGGCTGTTTTGATGTGTTCGTTGCTTCCTACTGGATCAAATATAGGATTTCCTTGAATCTTTGCTTGATCAGAAGGCTTGATATGTAAAAGCATTTCAGCAAGTGTATGACTAATCTCATTCCACTCAGTTCTGTAATGTGTAGCAATAATAGTATCTGCACCGTTGAAATCTAAAAACTGGATATTAATGGCTAATCCTCCTCTTTATCTTCTAGAAGTTGTTTGATGAATGTTGCTGGTTCAACTTCAAGAACTTCAGCTACTTCTAAAAATTCAATGAGATCCAGACGACGTTCACCACGCTCATATTTGGATACATAAGATTGTGGACGTGAAAGTTTTTCTGATAGCTCAGATTGAGTCAATTTAGCTACTTTGCGAGCTTGAATCAGCAATTGACGAAAGCGATGATATTTCTTGCTGAAGACTGATTTGGACACATCAATTGGCTTTTGCTCTGCGGCGCTTGACTAAGTATTCATAACAATTAAACTTGAATTACTGAACTTAAGGTATGAATTCAGATATTAAAACCTTTTGTGGCTTAAACCCAAAATGGGTTATTCTAGTGAAATGCTGTTAAAAATATAAAATGACATGGACTCCACTCCACGCCCAAATACATCGTACCATCCGCTCCCGCCATTTATTTACACCTAACCAACGGCTATTAGTGGCGGTTTCTGGTGGACAAGATTCTTTATGTTTAATTAAATTATTATTAGATTTACAACCTAAATGGGGATGGAATTTAGGTGTTGCTCATTGTGATCATTGTTGGCGTGAAGATTCCCAAGCTAATGCTGATCATGTGCAGAATTTAGCACAAAGTTGGAATATACCTTTTTATTTAGAAACGGCGATAAATCCTGTTAATAGTGAAGCATCAGCACGAAATTGGCGATATCAGGCTTTAACTAAAATTGCCCAAAATCATAATTATCAATATATCGTCACTGGACACACGGCAAGCGATCGCGCGGAAACTCTGCTTTATAATTTAATGCGTGGTACTGGTGCAGATGGTTTACAAGCTTTAACTTGGCAACGTCCACTAGCTGATAACATTCTGTTAGTGCGTCCATTATTAGAAATTACTCGCTCCCAAACAGAGGAATTTTGTCAAAATTTTAACTTGCCAATTTGGGAAGATTCCACAAATCAAAATTTACAATATGCGCGAAACCGCATTCGCAAAGAATTAATACCCTATTTACAAGAAAATTTTAACCCCCAAGTAGAATCAAATTTAGCCCAAACTGCCGAACTATTGCAAGCAGAGGTGGAATATTTAGAACAAGCAGCCCTTCATTTGCGAGAAGAAGCAATGGAGGACA
Source organism: Anabaena sp. WFMT (assembly GCF_051781005.1). Lineage (NCBI taxonomy): Bacteria > Bacillati > Cyanobacteriota > Cyanophyceae > Nostocales > Nostocaceae > Anabaena > Anabaena sp. WFMT. The sequence goes on from NZ_JBPWOA010000053.1 coordinate 152,654, forward strand.
ATATCAACCATCCTCTGAGGTTAAATCGGCGGGTATTGCAGAAAGCACCTCTAGCCCTGCAACGTCGTGTCATGCGTCAGGTGCTGCAAGAAATATTGCCCAATGCGCCTAACTTTGAACATATCGAGAAATTAACGGCTTTAATCACAGCCCCAAATCGTTCCCAAACCGATCCTTTTCCTGGTGGAGCCACAGCAATAGTACAAGATAGCTGGATTTGTATAAAAAAAGATAAAGAATAAAGGCTGATATATTTATTGTTCATCCTTCATTCTTGATTTCTGCTATGAAGCAAGTAACTGTAAATCGGGTATCAAACTCTGGAGAGTTTGACGCATTTCGGTAATAGTCTGAATTTGAGAATCACCAGTTTCTTGAACATGAGCCAAAGAATTAGAAATGACTTGCAGCTTATCCCGTAAACCATCCAAACAATCTTGAATAGGTTGTAGTGCTTCTTGATAGAGATTTACCCTACCCCAGCATTGATCATTTGTTGTTTGCAAGTTGAGTAATTTTGCTTCTATGGTTTTTAGTTCTTGGCGCTTTTCATCTAGTACAAAGTTTTGATGATCAATTCCCTCTTGGTTCATCTCTAGCTCGGCACTCAGTAGCGAAATCTCACTTTCGAGCTTTTGCAGTTCTTGGGAGTATTGTTGTCGTTGGTGATCAATTTGGGCGAGAATTGACTCTAAATTAATAGTGTTCTCACCTGGAGAATTGACAACAGTCTGTCCTTGTCGTTGCAAGAGTATATTTTGGTTGCGCGTTAGAGTTTTTTGTCGATCTATTAAATTACGGCGTTGTCCTTCCAAACTATCATTGAGCATCTGGTACAGGAGTTCTTCATCTGCTAGTTCTGCTTCTAAATTTTTTAAATCTTCCCCTGATGCTTGCTGTATCTTTGTTTGCAGTTCTTCTATACTTTCTTGTTTGTAATTGAGTTCTTGTTCTTGTTCTTGAACAAAAATAGAGTCTTGGTGCAACTTTTCCTGGTCTTCTGCCACCATTTTTTGCAGTTCTTCCAGGGGAATTGTCTGCAAAGCTTCCACATCAACGTGCTGTTCGACAGCTAAATTACCAGCCGTTGCTACCAAAGCCTGGGTTTGTTGGTATAAATCTTCTTGATTTTGCAACTGCTGTTTGAGTATGGCAGAAAACTCCTCTTTATTTTTCAGCGTGGCAGTAGTCAGTTGAAACTGAACTAGTTGTTGCTCTAAAGAAAGTATTTCAGTTTGGCGATCGCGCAAAGTTTGGGAAATTTGTTCAACTTCCTCTTGCTGTTGATGAGCCAAAGTCAGTTGCGACTCTAGTTGTTGCCAATGTGGGTTAAGAGTAGCTTGTTGCTGTTCGATGAGTTCAAAGGCACAATTAAGGTCTTCCCGTAATGTTCCAGTGGAACTAATGTCATTCGTAGACAAGCGCTTGAGTAAATCAGCGATGAGCCGACTTTGCTCCTCACCCAAAACTGAACCCTGGGGGGCATCTGCTTTGATCTCATCTAGACGACGCTGTTCTCCCCGTAAATGCTCCCAAGCACCTTCGAGTTCCTGGCGATTGCGTTCAACTTCTGCTTGCAACTTTTCAATTTGCTCACGGGACGTTTCAACTTCCTGCTTTTGCGTTTCCAGGCGTTGAACATCATTTTCCAGTTGTTGCAGTTGTTCTAATCTTGATTCCATGTCCATTTCGCGGCGATTTAGCTCTTGGACTTGAAACATTAGCGACTGCTTCCACTGGTCAATCTCGTCTTCTTTGAGCTTAAATTTTTCCATCTGGCGGGAAAAATTCTGCAAAATGTTGACTAGGGGACGGCCAGCCTCTTGAATCCTTTGCACTTGGCGATTCGGACTCAGTTCCACTAGTACTAATGCGCCATCGTTCAATTTGCCTGCTTCTTCAGCAGTGATAGTTTCTTCTGATACAGTGTTCCAATTCTGGTCGCTTCGTTGACAAGCTAGTAGTTTTAGTTCTGTTTTAGAACCACCACTGAGTAAGCCGCCTTTTTGCTTTTGTACTTCTGCTAAATACAGCACACCGCTAGTCCTTTTGATGCACTTTACGTCCGTGTTTTGCGATATATCTTAGATTATTTTGTTAACTTGTCTTGTTTAACCTCAGTTTAGCAGCACAAGATAAACAAAACTATTTATGGAAGTGATATCTCACATCTTGATATATCTTGATATTTGGTAGACGCGGCAATGTCGCATCTTTTATATCCTGTACCCATGATAGTAATTATGACTACCGTGTGAACACTAAGTTTGTCAATCATTGATCACAAAAGGATCATGTCTGGTTTCTGAGACTGTTTGTCTAGGTCATCTTAACCTTAGTTGCAACATGAAAAAACTGAAAGTAACAATTGATATAGTAATCTCTCTTGAATGCCACGGAGGGTTTTTTAGCTAAATGCAGGGAAATTTAAACGAGATTGATATTTACAGTATCCTACAACTGATTTCCTTAGGACAAAGAACTGGGCAGTTGTGGGTAGAAGCGCATCATTCTTACCCAACTCACAAACTGAGTGGAGAAGACACGCTCAAGTATCGTTCGTCGGGAGAGAGCAAACCACAGTCTTGGTTTGTATTTTTCCTGAATGGTCAAATAGTCTATTGTCAAGCTGGTGAAAGTAGTTTATCTCGGATTGATGATTACTTGCGTCATTATCGAGTTGAGCGGCGGCTTAATAAAACGCAACTTGCCACCTTAGAATCTACGAATTCCCCAGAGTATGCGTACATTTGGGCGCTTCTAGAGCAGAATATTATTACCCCAAAAATAGCTCGCAATATCATTCATGGCTTAGTACATGAGACACTCTTTGATCTGTTGAGTTTACATCAAGGTAGTTTCATTTTTGATTTAGGTACAGCACTTGTTCCGCAATTAACTAGCTTGGAAATAAACACTTTAGTAACAAAAATCACTAAACAAGTACAAGAATGGAAACAATTATATCCCCATATTCAATCGCCAGAACAGTTGCCAGTACTGGCTGATATAGAAAGATTTCGGCACTCATTACCAGCATCAACAGTTAATAAGTTACAACATTGGGCAGATGGTAAAACATCCCTACGGCAATTAGCTCGTTATCTCAACCGTGACATTTTAACCGTTGCCAAAGTTATATATCCTTACGTACAACAGGGGTGGCTACAATTAGTATATTCTGTGACTGATAGCCCTAGCAATCAAATACCAAACGGGGAGCAACTAGATCAGAAGAAAGGACGGATAGTATGTATTGAAGATGCGATCGCAATCTGCCAAACTGTAGAGTCAATCTTGAACCCACAGGGCTATGAAGCAATCTGCATCACCAAACCCTTAGAAGCCCTCAGCCTCGTTTTTCAACTCAAGCCAGATTTAATTTTATGCGACATTGCCATGCCGGAATTAGACGGTTACGAAATTTGTGCCATGCTGCGACATTCCACAGCATTTCGGCTGATCCCAATCATCATGCTGACAGGTAAAGAAGGATTTATTGATCGCGTCAGAGCTAGGATGGTTGGGGCTACAGATTATTTAACAAAGCCATTTGCAGATACAGAATTACTGATGCTGGTCGAAAAATATATCAACATAGATTCTGGTGTGGGAATATAAACGGAATACAAGACTTGTGGATTTGCTCAAACATAGGGTAAAAAATGTTATCACAGAATCAGCTAACTCCAGTAAGATGTCTAGAATCAGTAAATTATTACAATACTAGAATTAATTTATACAGTTAATATTTGTTAGAAAACCAATGAATATTCATTCTAGAAACACAAAGTCTAAATCAGGAGGTAGATAGGTATTTATGAGTACAGTTCTGATTGTTGAAGACAGTATCGCTCAAAGGGAGATGATTACAGACCTCCTGAAAGCCAGTGGTTTAACGGTTGCCCATGCTTGTGACGGAGTAGAAGCTTTGGAAGCAATTCAAAGCAAACCTCCCGATTTAGTAGTTTTGGATATTGTCATGCCCCGCATGAATGGTTACGAACTATGTCGGCGGTTAAAATCTGATCCTAAAACCCAAAATGTTCCTGTGGTCATGTGTTCTTCCAAAGGTGAAGAATTCGATCGCTACTGGGGAATGAAACAAGGAGCCGACGCTTACATAGCCAAACCATTTCAACCAACCGAATTGGTAGGAACAGTCAAACAACTGCTGCGAGGATAAGAGTCAATAAAAATAAAAACAGATGAAAAAAATATGGTCAGCAAACCAGACTTTTTAAGTGGTAGTGGTCAAGATCAATTTCGCCCGGAATTACAACTAGAAAGTCCCGAAGGCGAGTTACATTTAAGATTTTACCTTCCCTCATATCAGGAGTTTGCATTGCAAGCCACTGGCATCCGGGAAGTGATCGAACTTAGTCCAGATCGGATCACTCCGATTCCTAATGCTTCTCCCTTGCTTTTGGGTACTCTAAACTTGCGAGGAAGATTAATTTGGGTGGCAGATTTAGGACAATTTTTGGGGGAGGGAACTGCATTAAACACGGATAGGTCTGAGATACCAGTAATTGCTATTGAAGATCAAGACATAATAGTAGGTTTAGGAGTAGAGCAAATCTGTGGAATGGGCTGGCTTGATGTACAGTATCTGATGCCATCAAATAACGTACCAGATACTATGGCTCCATTTTTGCGTGGAGAATGGTTAGATACTAAAAATAACAAGTATCTAAGACTAATAGATCAAACAGCTATTTTGCGAAGTGCGCGGTGGGCAGGATGAAGTCGGGAGGGAGGAAATGGTAGTAAATATAGATGATCACAATTCAAAATATCAGCAAGCAGTAAAAGCTTATACAGAAGGAGACTATGAAGTTGCCGCTACTTTAGTAGACCAAGTGGTGCAAAATTTACCAGATGACCCAAATTCTCATCTGTTAAGAGGCCATATCTACTATGTTTTGCAGCAGTTTGAGATAGCAAAAACCGAATACGAGCAGGTATCTCATTTAACAGATGATGAAGAAATTATTGGTTCTGCCACTAGTTACCTTGAGAATATCAATCAATACTTACAGTCATTTGGGGGAGGAGAATCATTCATAGAGACTGATGAGCCAATAAATTCTAGAGAAATGTCTAATGGTCTGGTAGCCAATGAGGCAGAATTATTAGATTTGGGAGTTGCTGGAGATTTTGATGACACCAGCTTTGATCTGCAATCTTTTGGTGAATATCAACCATCTGATAATGCCCTCAAAGATATATCCCAAAGTAATCCCTTTGATAGTCATGTAGACGATCTAGAACTTGATCAAATACCCAATAACGTCATAGCTTTTGGTGATGATCCTTTTACTTTAGATCAACCATTAAAAGATATAGATGCAAGTGGCATTAGTAATAATGGAGAATTAGGAGCTTTCGAGCTACCTCTGACTTTAGAACAACAATTAAGAGAGCCACAAGCGAATATTGATAGTGGTGAAGCATCAGGAGCGTTAGAATTACCTCCTTTTTGGCAAGAAGATATTTCAACAGGGAATATAGGATATTCAGAAGAAAATAATCCTTTTGCTGATATTGAAGTCGATCCTGCTCAGGAATTTTCAGGAATTCAAGACGATCAGACTAATTCACCTTTTGGAGAAATCAATAATTGGGAACCTACACCTGAATTATTGATGGAACAAGATTCACCAGACTTTGAAAATATAAGTATGGGGGATTTTGACTTTGCTAACCATAATCAAGAGGAGATCAATACCGTCAATAATTGGGAACCTACACCTGAATTATTGATGGAGCAAGATTCACCAGACTTTGAAAATATAAGTATGGGGAATTTTGACTTTGCTAACCATAGTTCAGAGGATATCAACGCCAGCATTACTGATCAAGAAGTCCCTCATGATTTAATCAAAAATGATTTCAGAGACAGCGGTGAACATACATATTTGAGCAGTTTAGATAATTCGTTAGCTCAAATTCCAGAGGAAATAGAAACTGTACAAGAATTCAACTTAAATACTGAAGTATCCTCGTCTTGGAACAGCAATTTTGAGCATCGTAACGAGTCGATTAACTTAAATACCAAGCAGGAACAAGATAACTTTGTTGATGATAATTTCGATTTAGAGGCTTTTGAGTCTGCCTTTGGCTCAGAAGGCTTTCCTGATGATGAAGATATCAATAGTATTTCGAGTATGTCGCGGGGAGAAAATTCTAAAAATAATATCCAGTTTTTAGACGATTTTGACGATTTTGATGATTTAGGCAATATTCCTAGCTTTGATCTGACTGGAGATTCTAGCTACAGCGATGTGGATTCAGTATCTCAATCACAGGAAATTAGAAGTACAAATAGCCATAATTTTGGTACAAATAGCCATAATTTTGGTACGAATAGCCATAATTTTAATGAAGCAACCGATAACAGTGTTGACCGTGATGAGGAACTATTCACGATTACTGGAGCCCAAGAAGCAGTCCCTGTATTTACTGAATCAGATGCTTCAAAGTTAGAACCGAACGTCAGTGTTGAGCAAGGCTTGTTTGCATTTTTTGAGAATGCTTCTCTAGAAACAAAGCAATGGTACATCGCTGGCACAGTGGGTTTAACATCAGCAGTGGTAGCAGCTGTAATTAGCTTTGGAGCTACTCAATTTTCGCCGGCAGAACAACGGGCTTCAGTGCGGAATACAGGTTGGGCAATGGCTTTAGCGGCGGGAATTGCTGGAGGAGTAACAGCAGGTTTCATGGGAAATCTGGCACTCAAGCAAATTCGGCGCACTACCAAAGACCTGCAAACACAGTTTGATGCTGTCCGAGAAGGGAATCTGAATGTTCAAGCCACAGTTTATTCAGAAGATGAATTAGGGTACTTAGCCACTAGCTTCAACGATATGTCGCGGGTAATTTTCACGACTACTAATGAAGCCCAAAGGAAAGCGGTTGAGCAAGAAGAAGCCAAAGAAAACCTGCAACGCCAGGTAATTCGCCTCTTGGACGATGTAGAAGGAGCAGCGAGAGGAGATTTGACAGTCCAAGCTGAGGTGACAGCCGATGTACTAGGAGCCGTAGCTGATGCTTTTAACCTGACAATTCAAAACCTGCGGGATATTGTGCAACAGGTGAAAGTGGCTGCCAGAGAAGTAACCAAAGGCTCAACTAACTCGGAAACCTTTGCTAGAGCCTTATCTGGTGATGCCTTGCGCCAAGCAGAAGAGTTAGCTGTCACATTGAATTCCGTACAGGTGATGACGGAATCTATTCAACGGGTAGCAGTGGCTGCAAAAGAAGCTGAAACTGTAGCTCGTGATGCTAGTACGATCGCACTCAAAGGAGGGGAAGCAGTAGAAAATACCGTGGCTGGGATTTTGGAAATTCGGGAAACAGTAGCGGAAACCACCCGCAAAGTTAAACGATTAGCAGAATCATCCCAAGAAATTAACTCTATTGTGGCCTTGGTTTCCCAGATTGCTTCTCGTACCAACTTATTGGCACTCAACGCCAGTATTGAGGCAGCAAGAGCCGGAGATGCTGGACGGGGGTTTGCAATTGTCGCCGATGAAGTGCGTCAGTTAGCAGACAAATCTGCCAAATCTTTAAAAGAGATTGAACAAATCGTCATGCAAATCCAGAGCGAAACCAGTTCTGTAATGACAGCGATGGAAGAAGGTACACAACAAGTAATTCAAGGAACAAGATTAGCAGAAGAAGCCAAGCGATCGCTAGAAAACATCATTCAAGTAGCCGATCATATTGATCGGCTGGTGCGCTCAATTACCAGTGACACCGTAGAGCAGACGGAAACATCTCGTGCTGTAGCTCAGGTAATGCAATCAGTGGAACTCACAGCCCAAGAAACCTCTCAAGAAGCACAGCGAGTTTCAGGAGCCTTACAACACTTAGTAGGGGTATCTCGTGACTTGATTGCTTCTGTGGAACGCTTCCGAGTGGAAACCATTGAATCCAGGTAAAAGATGCAAGATGAAGTATGAACCATCATTCATGCTTCATCACCGATTCTACCTTGAGGATTCTCATGTTGAGTACGGGAAGCTGTCATCGGGGGATCTACAGCCTTAATCATTAATCCTTTATTCTTCATCGTTTATGCAGCCGGAACAACAACAGCGGATTTTGGGTTACTTTATCGAAGAAGCCAGAGAACACCTGAATACTATCGAACAGGGGTTACTGAAGCTACAAGATACCCTCAACGACCCAGAAATGATCAACGAAGTCTTCCGGGCCGCTCACTCCATCAAAGGAGGTGCGGCTATGCTGGGCTTTAATAGTATCCAGCAAACATCTCACCGTCTGGAAGATTGTTTCAAAGTTCTCAAAGAGCATCCAGTCGCAGTTGACCAAAAGTTAGAGTCTTTGTTTCTGGGTGTCTCTGATACTTTGAAAGCGTTGTTAGATCATCTGGGTAGTCCGTTTGGCCTTTCAGAGGAAACGGCGCATACTTTGATGTTAGAAAGTGAACCTATATTTGCAGGACTTAATCAGCATCTAGAACTACTCTTACAATCAGGGGATAGTGCCAGCTTATTCACTGAATCTGCACCGATAACGCCGCCAAAACAGGATTATAGACCTCAGCCGCAACCACAAAAACCGCTAGTAGCCAGCAAAACCGATGATGACTCCGAGTTCCAAACTCAAGTGCTACAAGCCCTGCGGGATATGTTGCAACTGTTTAAGCAAAGTAGCGTATCCTCGTCAAGGGAAGATCTACAGAAATGGTGTGACAAATTAGTTAAGCTTGGTGAGAGATTAAATTTGCTCAACTGGTGCAGTTTGTGTCAAGCAGCAGGTAATGCGATCGCAAATCCTGAAAATTCCTATCTCACTTTAGCCAAAATCATTATTACCGAAATCAAACAAGCTCAGGAATTAGTTATTCAAGGTAGAGAAGCAGAAATAACTATTAGTCCACAGCTAGAAGCACTTGAGCTACTTCCAGAACTGGAGCTATTAGAACTACAACTTGATTGGGCAGATGACCAACCAGAGGCAGTAACAGAATTTCCGGAAACACTGGAACTACATACAGATAATTTGTTGCTAGAAGAGAATAACACGATTATATTTGCAACAACAGAAGAACTAAATCTAGCAGCATATACCAGCGATAATTCCTTTGATAATTTACCAGAAATAGCAGAAATAAACACAGATGCAGCTGTTTCTGCCGATTCTTTATTCAGTTATCAAGACTCAATACTCAACCTCAATCATATTATTGACCTCACTGGGCCAGAGGTAGGTATTTCTGAGTTAAATACCCTAGCTGACTTGTTTGAAGGTGAGACTCCCGAACTGGAGGAAACCTGGCAAAAAGGAGAAATGCTAGATACCACAATCCATCAGCTAGGAATTAGTGATGATGAAATTGAGGATGAGAATGATGATCTTGATTTAGATTATTTCCTATCATTGGATACTGATAAAATTAATGTTCAGCAACAAAGCCCCACTCATACTCCAGAAGACCTGACCCCATTATTTGGCGAAAACTTCTTAGAAGCAGAAAATTTAGAACCACAACAGCAAACAACAACTGCTCAGGTCAGAGAATCTAGTGAAAATTCCCTTGATCATCTAAATTTGGAATTGTCTCCGACTGATATTATCAATAATGTAGAAGTAGAATTGACGGTTAATTCTGTAGAAATTGAGTCAACAAATATCAATACTCATGAAGTAGAAGAAAATTTGTTGGCAGTAACAGATGAAAATGAATCGTTGTTTACAGAGCTAGAATCTCTAGCAGAAATTGCAGATCATCCCAACTTAGAATTATCCAACATAACCGCCAACAGTGTTGATAACTTATTACCAACTACAAATGCTGATTCCCTAGAAGAACTGACCTTTGATATCCCTGCATTAGAACAGAATCAAACAACATCAGCAAGCCTGTCTTTGGACAATCTGTTCAACGAACTCGCAGAAGATACACAAGAGCCAATAGATGATTTAGGAATTGGAGATATATTTGATTTACCAGAAGAAACAACAGCAGTAGAAGTTGCCACAGATGAAGACGACTTCAACAACTTCTGGAACCAGACAGATGTAGTTCCAACCCAAGAAATCGCCGCTGTTGTAGAGCAAGATGTAGCTAGGGAATTAGAGGAAAGTTTATTTGCAGCATTATCTGGGGAAGCTGTAAATGATCATCAGGAGTCGGAAAACGACCTCGGTTTTTACTTGCAAGACTTTGATTTCACTGTTCAAGAAGCAGAGGTAGATGATCTAAACTTGACCTCAGATGCGGTCGATAACTTATTTGCTGATTTGGCAGATTCTCAATTCAGTTTCCCCATAGTTAATGATGGTGAAATGTCATCATTGCCGGAAGTGCAGAGCTTCTCTCAAGAGCCAGAAGCATTGAATTTCACCCCGGAATTTACTAACCAATCTTCCCAAAAATCCTCGGAATTGGAGGATATGTTAGTTAGTTTTGATGACAACAGCAACCAGAATTTATCACTGGAGTTGACAGAAATAGATGTGCCTGTAACTGCTTTACCAGCAGTGACCAACCCAGAAGAGTTAATTGTCAATTCTGAAAGTAGTGATTGGGCAGATAGTTTATCAATAGAAACAAGCGAAACTGTTGTAGATGCTAATTCCTTAAGCAGTGATTGGGCAGATAGCTTATCAATAGAAACAAGCGAAACTGTTGTAGATGCTAATTCCTTAGAATTGGGTTTAGAAGCAGATGAATCTGCTATGGAATTGCCAGTTTTGGCTGAAACTGATGAAAATAATCTCACATTAGCAGAAAATACTGAACCATTAGAGGTAGAAAATACAGTAGTAGATACGATTGAGAATGAAGCCTCTTTCCTAGATGAATTTGCCGAATTAGACGCATTACTAGAAGATGAAGAATTAGATGTAAGTTCCAGTGCTGCCATCCCAGATGCAGATTTTGCAGCTTTAGAAGAATTGCTAGGAAGCAATAATTTTGCGATCGCAGAAACACCCACAGTGCCACCAAAAGTTTATCAACCTGTAGTGGCAAAAGCTCACAATCCGGTTGTATCTTCAGAACTGCCTGATGAATTTAGGGATTTGGAGAAATTACTTGCTGAAGCGGATCAAACAATGAGTTCCCAAGGCAGAGTAATTAAATCTAATACCAGCAAAACACCACGTCCCACAACTCGACGAGTCAGAGAAGAAAGCATGAAGATTCCAGTTAAACAACTGGATGAAATGAGCAACTTAGTTGGGGAGTTGGTGGTTAATCGTAATACCTTAGAGCAAGATCATGAACGGCTGCGACAATCATTAGATAACTTGCTAATTCAGGTGCAGCATCTTTCGGATGTAGGAGCGAGGATGCAGGAATTGTATGAGCGATCGCTATTAGAAGCATCTCTCCTCAGCAGCCGGAATCGCTCATCAAGAGATAACAGCAGCTCATCTAGCAATTCCCAAGACAGAGGATTTAGTGAACTAGAAATGGATCACTTTACCCTCTTTCATACATTGTCCCAAGAGACAATAGAGTTTATTGTGCGAGTGCGAGAATCAGCCAGTGATATTGATTTCGTCACCGAAGAAACCGAACGAGTAGCACGGCAGTTCCGTCAAGTCACCACCCAGCTACAAGAGGGACTAACAAGAACCCGAATGATACCTTTTGCTCAGGCTATCGATCGCTTGCGGAGAGGAGTGCGCGAGAACGGCATTAAGTGTGGCAAACAAGTCGATTTAGTGACAGAAGGAGCAGATACATTAATTGACAAAATGATCTTGGATCATCTCACCGATCCACTGACTCATATGCTCAATAATGCGATCGCTCACGGAATCGAAACTCCAGAGGTTCGCAAAGCTACTGGCAAGCCAGCAATGGGCATCATTACTTTATCCGCTTTCCACCAGGGAAACCAAACAGTAATTTCTGTAACTGATGACGGCGCTGGTATCGATCACGAAAAAGTCAAATTCAAGGCGATTCAAAAAGGTGTAATTACACCAGAAGAAGCACAAAATATGTCTCGTATAGATATCTACGATCTTTTATTCCTACCCAGTTTTAGTACTGCTGATGAGATCGATGATCTCAAAGGACGTGGTGTAGGCATGGACGTAGTGCGTACTGATATTAGCGAAATTCGCGGCACAGTTGGTACTGATTCAATCATAGGTAAAGGAACCACCTTCACCATTCGCTTACCACTCACCCTCAGTATCTGTAAAGCCCTCTGTTGTATCTCTGATAAGTCAAGAATTGCCTTCCCAATGGACGGAGTAGAAGACACACTAGACATATCCGCAACCGATATTCAACAAGATTCTGATGGACAATCATTCATTTTCTGGCGGGATACAGTCCTCCCATTCCGACCTTTACACGAAATTCTCGCTTTCAATCGCCAGATTAGTCGCGGTAACATCTACGGCAATACAAGAGATGATGACCTACTTTCTGTCGTCGTATTACGCTCAGGCAATACAATGGTCGCTCTCCAAATTGACCAAGTATTGAGCGAACAAGAAATTGTAATTAAGCAATTTGAAGGCCCCGCACCCAAACCCAGCGGTGTGGCTGGTGCCACAGTTCTCGGTGATGGTCGCATTATGCCCATTGCCGACGTTTTAGAAATCATAGACATCTTCCAAGGTAAGATGTCCAAACAAATTGGTGGCGGTTCTTGGCAACGCAAAACAGCTTCTCCCGTCCCTGAAATTCCAGATGTGAAAATTGAGCCGACAGTGTTGATTGTCGATGACTCAATTACAGTCCGAGAATTGCTCTCTCTCACCTTCAACAAGGCAGGTTATCGTGTTGAGCAAGCCCGTGATGGTCAGGAGGCTTGGGATAAACTTCGTTCCGGTTTACCTTGCGATATCGTCTTCTGTGACATCGAAATGCCCCGTTGTGATGGACTGGAATTGCTCTCACGCATTCAAAAAGATAATACTCTTAACCACCTGCCCATAGCTATGCTCACCTCACGAGGTGCAGACAAACACAGACAAATGGCAGTTCAACTAGGTGCTAGTGGTTACTTTACCAAGCCCTATCTCGAAGAAGCACTACTGGAAGCAGCTTCACGGATGTTGAAAGGAGAAAAACTCGTTACAGCTTAGGTGGGGACTCTTAAGAGGAAAGGGAGCAGGGAGAAGGCTTGCCCTGAGTTTCGACTTGTCTTCGACACACTACATGAACGCTCAACTACCGCGTAGTCGAAGGGGAGTAAGGGGAAAAACTCTTCTCCTCTGCGCCCTATCTCCAATTTCTATTTCTAGGTAGTAGCCTAAAACTGGGGATATGGAGAGAATAGAGAATGCACAGTCATAATTTCTATAACTATGTCTAATTCTCCAAAACCGCTCACCTATCCCAATACGAACAAAAGCAATCAAGTTGATAACTATCACGGTACCTTAGTTGCCGATCCTTACCGGGCTTTAGAAGATCCAGATTCTGAGGAAACAAGAGCTTGGGTTGAGGTACAAAATCAAGTTACCTTTGGCTACTTGAACGAAATTTCTGCTAGGGAACAAATTAAACAGCGTCTCACCAAACTTTGGGATTATGAAAAATATGGTATTCCCTTTAAAGAAGGTGAAACTTATTTTTATTTCAAAAATGATGGACTGCAAAATCAAAGTGTTCTCTACACTCTGCCCAACCTGGATGCAGAACCTAGAGTTTTACTAGACCCTAACAAACTTTCAGAAGATGGAACAATTGCTCTTTCTGGAATTGAAATTAGTGAAAATGGTAAACTTTTAGCCTATGGTTTATCAACATCCGGTTCAGATTGGCAAGAATGGAAAGTCCGTGATATAGAAACAGGTGAAGATTTACAAGACCATTTACAATGGATTAAATTTTCTGGTGCATCTTGGACTCATGATCATCAAGGTTTTTTCTACAGTCGTTATGATGAACCAAATAAAAAAACAAAATTAGAAACGGAAAATCCGGTCTTGGTTTCTTCTCAAGAGGAGCAATTTTCCAACACAGATGTTAATTACTACCATAAACTTTATTACCATAAACTTGGGACACCTCAATCAGAAGATATCTTAATTTATCATCGTCCTGATGAGAAAGAATGGGGTTTTGGTGGTGAAGTTACAGAAGATGGCAAATATCTAATTATTTCCGTTTGGCTAGGAACTGATTCTAGAAACTTGGTTTTTTACAAAGATTTGACTAACCCTAATTCTGAAGTTGTCGAATTAATTAACCAATTTGAGGCTGATTATAGTTTTATTGATAACGATGATCAAGTTTTCTATTTTCGTACAGATTTAAATGCACCACGAGGTAAAGTTATTGCCATTGATATTAAAAATACCTCATCAGAAAATTGGCAAGAAATTATTCCCCAAACAGCAGAAACATTAGAAAGCGTAGGCATTCTTAATAATCAATTTGTTGCTGATTATCTCCAGGATGCTCATAGTCAAATTAAAATATTTGACTTGACTGGGACACTTATCAGGGAAGTAGAATTACCTGGACTTGGTTCAGCAGGAGGATTTGGTGGTAAGCGTTATGATACAGAAACTTTTTATAGTTTTACCAGCTTTACCACACCAGGAACTATCTATCGCTACGATATGAAAACTGGTAAAAGTGAAATTTTCCGTCAGCCCAAAGTAGATTTTAATGCTGATGAATATGAGACAAAACAAGTCTTTTATCAAAGTAAAGATGGTACAAGATTACCGATGTTTCTTACTCATAAAAAAGGCATTAACTTAGATGGTAATAATCCTACTTATCTCTATGGATATGGGGGTTTTAACGCTTCATTAACACCAAGCTTTTCCGTTGGTTTTTTAGTATGGCTAGAAATGGGGGGAGTGTATGCTGTGCCTAATTTGCGTGGTGGTGGTGAATATGGGGAAGAATGGCATCAAGCGGGAATGAAGGAGAAAAAGCAAAATGTCTTTGATGATTTTATTGCTGCGGCTGAATGGTTAATTGCTAATAATTACACCCAACCTCAAAAATTAGCTATTGCTGGTGGTAGTAATGGTGGTTTGTTGGTGGGTGCTTGTATGACACAGCGCCCTGAGTTATTTGGTGCAGCTTTACCCGCAGTGGGTGTAATGGATATGTTGCGCTTTCATAAATTTACCATCGGCTGGGCTTGGGTGGCAGAATATGGTTCTTCAGAAAACTCGGAAGAATTTAAAACTCTCTATGCTTATTCACCGTTGCATAATTTGCAGCCGGGAACTGCTTATCCTGCGACTTTAATTACTACCGCAGATCATGATGATAGGGTAGTACCTGCTCATAGTTTTAAGTTTGCTGCGGCTTTGCAAGAAGCTCATGGTGGTGATGCACCTGTTTTAATTAGAATTGAGACAAAAGCGGGACATGGTGCGGGTAAACCAACAGCGAAGATTATTGAAGAAGTGGCTGATAAGTGGGCATTTTTAGTGAGGGTTTTGTCCAGCTTTTAGATCAGGAATTACGCACTGAAACGGAAAACTGTCATTCTGAGCGCAGCGAAGAATCTCTCCAGAAGTTGAAACGCCTATTCTACCGTTCTCAACTTGGCTAAGTGCGTGACGGTCTACTACTTCTCTTAATATACAAGGGTGGGCATAGCCCTAGACTACGTGAAATTTTCAGATACAGCGGTTCTCTGTTGGATGCAATCTAATCGAGGGCGGGGAAACCCCGCCCCTACAGGGTTGGGAATGAGGAACCCTACCTCAGAACAGCAGGAAGTGCTGTATATTAAGAGACTTCTAACGGATTTATAGAAATATGACTGGAAGCTGGGCGCTAGTGAGGTTAAAATCTCAAACAAGGTCTAACTCTGAAGTAAAACTATGAAGACGGCTGAAAAATTGGCTGCTGGTTGGCTGCTCACACTCGGATTCATGTTTTTAACGATATCAGTCTCAGCAGTAATTACAAAAAATACTACACTCAAGCCAATTTTGCCAGGTATAGATGATAGAGGTTTGGTGAAAGATTTTGTTAATCACGAAGCTCTTAACCAGCTTGATAATACAGCTACGCAAGGTATAATGTTTGGCATTCCTACCGCAGTATTGGGAGGATGGTTAGCTTTGGGATTGTATAAGCAAAGCAAACAAAATAAAAAGGCAATTAATCAACAGATGAATGAACATTTGCGATCGCAAGAGCAAGCGAAACTATCGCAATTTTATCAAATGCTACAAGAGAATCAAGGACGAGTCACTCTGCTAGGCTTTGCAATGCAGTCGCAATTACCAGCAACCGAGGCCAAAGAATATTTAGATGCAAAAGCTAAAGAATTCAATGCAAATTTTCAGGTCAACGAAGAAGGAGGCGTATCATATCATTTTGATGTGTAAAGTACCAACACCAATTTACGCCTAAGTATGATGACGCAGATTTTTTTGACTGTAGCTGCTATTTTTGGCGGTTTGTCTGTTGCTGGTGGTGCTTTTGGCGCTCATGCTTTGCGGGAAAAAATCAGCGATCGCGCTTTAGAAATCTTCGATACTGGCGCTCGCTATCAAATGTACCACGCTCTAGCACTGTTGTTTGTAGCCATGCTCATGAGCCGCACCCCCTCTCCACCATTAACCTTGGTAGCCAGTGGTTGGTTATTTATAGCGGGTGTGGTTATTTTTTCAGGTAGCTTGTATGCCATCAGCTTAACAGGTATCAAATCCTTGGGAGCGATCGCACCCCTGGGAGGATTAGCATTAATGTCTGGTTGGCTGGCTTTAGCTATTACTGCTGCAACTATCAAGTTTTGACAAATAGGTAATTTTTGAGAGTGCGTCATCTTTGACGCATCTTAAATAATATAAAAATTAAATGTTTTCAACATCAGAAATCGCCGTTGAGTTTCGGGATGTCAGTTTTAAGATTAATCGCCGTTTTCTATTATCCCACTTAAATCTCACCATCTACCAAGGGGAAGCCCTTGTCTTACTCGGACGCAGTGGTAGCGGCAAAACAACCACCTTAAAATTAATCAATCATTTGCTGATTCCTACCCAAGGGCAGGTTTTTGTCAACAATCGCCTTACAACTGAATGGGATGCGATTAAACTGCGGAGGCAGATCGGTTATGTGATCCAAGACATTGGTTTATTTCCCCACTTTAGCGTCAAAGAAAACATCGCCCTCGTCCCTTCTTTAGAAAAATGGACACAACGCCGAATTGAGACGCGAGTCGATGAAATGTTAAAGTTGGTGGACTTAGATCCGGAAATATTCGCCCAGCGCTATCCCCATCAACTATCAGGAGGTCAGCGTCAGCGAGTAGGTGTGGCCAGGGCATTAGCTGCCGATCCGCCGATATTATTGATGGATGAGCCTTTTGGCGCACTTGACCCCATCACCCGTCTAGAATTACAACAACAGTTTCACTACTTGCAAAAGCAACTGGGAAAAACCGTGATATTTGTTACCCACGACATTCAAGAAGCATTCTTCCTTGGTACTCGAATTGGGTTAATGTATGAAGGGAATTTAGTTTTCCTGGGTACGAGAGTAGAATTTCTCCAATCTCAACATCCAGAGGCCAAGGCTTTTATTGCTTGTTTAAATGCTTGGGAAAAAAGTGCTTAATTTAAGGATTTAACCTTGTTTTTAATCCAATACGCCCCAGAAATCCTCCTTCGTACTGGTGAACATTTAGTTTTAGTTGCGATCGCAATGTTGGTGGCTATCTCCATCGGCATCCCTTTAGGCATTTTCATCACTCGCCAGCCGAAACTCGCCCAACCCATTCTCGGTGTCGCTAACGCCCTCCAAACCATTCCCAGTTTAGCCATTTTTGGTTTCCTCATTTCTGTGCCATTTATTGGCGGAATTGGCAAAACTCCGGCGATCGTTGCCTTGACTCTATATGCTTTGCTGCCCCTGATTCGTAATACTTATATAGGCATTAATAACGTCGATCCAGCCATTCGAGAAGCCGGCAAAGGCATGGGAATGACAGATTGGCAATTGCTGTTTCAGGTAGAAATTCCCCTAGCATCAGGCGTGATTTTGGCGGGAGTCCGAGTAGCAACAGTGATTTCTGTGGGAATTGCCACCATTGCAGCTGCGATCGGTGGTGGAGGATTGGGAGTATTTATTTTTCGGGGTATTTCTACAGTTAATAATCAATTAATTTTAGCAGGAGCAATACCTGCCGCCTTCATCGCTTTAGGAGCAGATTTATCTTTAGGATGGGTAGAGAAAAAATTAACACAACAAAGAGATAAAAAAGTTAAAATTAATCGCAAATTTACCGTTGCTATGGGTATATTAACCCTACTAACAGCGGGATTAATAATCTTTAATTATCAACAACCACCACCAACAATTATTATCGGGTCAAAAAATTTTACTGAACAATTTATATTAGGAGAATTACTAGCTCAACAAATAGAATCTCACACAAAATTAAAAGTTGATCGCCGCTTCAATTTAGGGGGAACTTTTATCTGTCATGAAGCTGTAAAAGCAGGACAAATTGCTGGCTACGTAGAATATACCGGAACATCATTGACAGCCGTATTGAAACAAAAACCTATTAGTAATTCTCAAGTCGTCTATGAGAAAGTGAAACAGGAATACGACCAGAAATTTAAATTAGAAGTTATGCAGCCTTTGGGATTTAATAACACCTTTGCTATGATTATCCGAGGGGAAGATGCCAAACGTCTTAATATCAAAACTCTTTCTGAAGTAGCTAAATATACTCCTCAATTACAAGCAGGTTTTGGCTATGAATTTCTGGAACGAGAAGATGGTTATCCAGGTTTAGCTAAAACCTATGGCTTAAAGTTTGCGAACACGAAACAAATGGAATTAGGATTGATGTATCAAGCTTTAAAGGAAAAGAAAGTAGATTTGATAGCAGCAAATTCTACAGATGGCTTGATTCCGGTTCTCAATTTAGTTATTTTAGAAGATGATAAAAGTTATTTTCCTCCCTATCAAGCTATCCCTATTTTTAGTCAAGCAACCTTGAAAAAATATCCAGAGTTACGAACATCAATTAATCAATTAGCAGGTTTAGTTTCCACTGAAGAAATGCAAAAAATGAATTATCAAGTAGATAATAAATCTCGTCCTGTCGAACAAGTTGTGAATGAGTTTCTCAAGTCTAAATCTAAATTATGACTCCCATCTGAATAAGTAGCATTAAATTGTTAGTTTTTAACTAAACATAAACGGTTATCTTTCAGCTACATTAGCAGCAATTAATGCTTCTCGATACAGCCAGGCTTCTCTTGCTGTTTTAAAACCTTTCATCCATGTATCTTCGCTTTTACCTTTAATCCGATAGCCTACTTCCCAAGTATCTTTTGGTTCTCTTTCAAAGAAATATTTTATTTTATAAAGCATTACTGGTTGGGCAAAATCATTTCCACAATCTTTGTCATCTTCTATTTCAGTTTTATTATCTTCTAGAATACCGTAAAAACGACGCTTTTCTTTGTTTATGTGAACTTCTACAATATCACCCAAATGGTTAGAGTGTAAAATGATGACTCCAGCTTCTGTGACAGTATGATGTTTGGGGTTAATACTAGACATTCCCTCTTTTCCTGTAATGTTTAAAACATTCCTATCATATCATTTCCACT
>NZ_JBPWOA010000054.1:0-165362 GCF_051781005.1 Anabaena sp. WFMT
GGAAATATTGTTAGTTTAAGTAAAATTTATAATAATCTATTTCTGAGATGTAAGAATTCAAAACTTTTGTTAGTCTTTAAATTAAAGGATTAGAATAAAGAATCAAACAAACTTCTGACATTGAACTTATTTCTGAATACAAGGGAAGAAGTTTGTTTTATTGAATAGTATTGAGCTGAAGGGGAGACAAACAAGGCTGAAAGCAAGGCAGTGTAAAGAATATGACGATTTATGGTAGAAAAAGATAGGTCAAGTATTGTCAATAAGACCTATCTAATGAAAATGATACCAACATTTTATCAAAACCATCTCAGAAGTCAATTAAGAGACTGTTTGTAAAGATATGCGAAGGAGGAAAAAGGGGTAGCTAGGATCGAGATGGCGGAGAAAAAATGGGGGATGGAAAGATGAAGCGCAAGACATATCCATCAGATATCAGCGATGCGGAATGGGAAATCATCAAACCATTATTACCAGAACCAGAGCATATAGGACGACCGCGAAAAGTAGAGATACGGGAAATCATTAATGCGATTTTTTACATATTACATGAAGGATGTACTTGGAGAGGATTGCCACATGATTTTCCACCATGGCAAACAGTTTATACCTATTTTCGCCATTGGCAGCGTCTAGGAATTTGGAAAGAAATTCATCATCAGTTGCGGACACAGGTACGAAAATCCGTAAATAAAAACGAGAAAGCGGCAGCAGGTATTATCGATAGCCAAACAGTGAAAACAGCAGAGCAATCGGGAGAAGTGAATGGTTATGATGGTGGGAAGCAAATTAAAGGCAGAAAGCGGTTTATTCTTGTTGACACACTAGGATTACTAGTTTCCGTCATCGTTACAGAAGCCAATTTTGCTGAGAGATTAGGAGGGGTAGCTTTGATGATGGAAGCTGTGGAAAATAATGAAAATATCGTCATTGTCTGGGTAGATCAAGGGTATAGTGGTGCAAATTTTCAACGAGTGATTGAGCAATTATCCAAAACAGAAGTGGATGTAGTACGACGTACAGAGAAAGGGTTTAAAGTATTACCCAAACGCTGGATTGTAGAACGTACATTTGCGTGGTGGAATAAATATCGTCGCCTGAGTAAGGATTATGAATTGTTACCAGAAATCAGTGAATCTATAATCTACACAGTCATGATTCGACTTATGTTAAGAAGGTTAACAAAATCTCAATTTATTGCTTCTTAATCCTTTACAAACAGTCTCTAAGTCTAGGAGAATACCTGTTGCTAAAAATCCTGCTCCAGATTTTACAATCAATCAAACAGGTGAGTTTAGAAAGTTTAGCGAATGGGCTACCAATACCCATAAAATTTGAGAGCAGACGCAAAAAAATACAAAGATTTTTATCATCACCAAAATTAACAATAAAGAAAATATGGTTGCCAATAATTGAAGTTTGGTTAGAGACATACTTTGAAGAGAAAGAAACAATATATCTAGTAATAGACCGTACTAAATGGTCATGTATAAATTTATTAATGATAAGCATAGTGTGGGAGAAACGAGCAATACCGATATATTTTGAATTATTGAAGCAAAAAGGAAATAGTAATCTCAAACAACAAACAGAAGCTTTGACCGATATTTTGGCGATAGTAAAAAAATATAAAATATGTGTGTTAGGAGATAGAGAATTTTGTTCGGTCAAATTAGCAAACTGGTTGAAGCAGCAAGGTTTAAGCTTTTGTTTAAGGTTAAGAAAAAATGAATTTGTCAAAAAAGAATCGGAGATTTGGTTAGAGTTGAAAGATTTGGGGTTAGCGCCAGGATTATCATTATTTTTACCAGGAGTTAAAGTCACAAAAATTAAAGGTTTTGGATATTTTAATTTAGCCTGTAAATGGAAACGTAAGCTCAAGGGTATAGCACCAAAAGAAGGATGGTTTATTCTCACAGATTTACCAGAGTTAGGAGCAGCCATTACAGCTTATAAACAACGCTTTGATATTGAAGAAATGTTTAGAGATTTTAAAACAGGAGGCTATAATTTAGAAGATACAAAAGTCCCGGGAGAACGGTTGATTTCACTAATTTTGTTAATAGCTATTGCCTACACATCAGCAACGATTCAAGGACAACAGATTAAACGCAAGGGTGTACAAGAATATGTCGGAAGAGTTAAAGAAAAGAGCCGTAGTACCAGACGACATAGCAGTTTTTATATTGGTTTATATGGTTATACTTGGGTCAGTTTTATGGATAATTGTCAATCTTTGGTAGCCCAATTAATGAGACTTAATCCTAATAAGCGTAAGTATTATCAACAAGGTGTAAGAGCTATGAACCTTATACAGTCAGTCTTTTAGTTGATTTTGTCCCCCCTTCAGAGTATTGAGTTTAAATATTTACACAAAATATAGCTACACTTATAGGTGTTTCTGCATTGCTGATAACAAGATAAATCCCCATCACATTTTCTGTTCATACCCTCAATTCAATTGATTTAAACCACATTTTCTTGAGCAAGCGGACAAGGAAAACTTGGATCGCCTATTTCTATCTGAATTGTAGTGTGTTCGATACCAAAATGGTCGTGAAGTTGTTGATTTACCTGAACTAAAAAAGCATCACTAGGATTTCCAGAAGGCATAATTAAGTGAGCAGTGAGAGCTGTTTCTGTGGTACTCATCGCCCAGATGTGCAAGTCATGAACACTAGATACACCAGGAAGTTCAGCTAAGAATGTACGGACTGCAAGTGGTTCAATACCTGCTGGTACTGCATCTGTGACTAAGTTCAAAGATTCTTGGAACAATTGCCAAGTACTCACAATAATCACGACAACGATCATCAAACTTACAACTGGGTCAAACCATAGCCAACCAGTGGTAACAATCGCAATACCAGCCAGGACTGCACCCAAAGACACCGCCGCGTCAGCAACTAAGTGAATAAAAGCTCCCCTAATATTCAAGTCTCTTTCACGACCAGATAAGAACATTAAGGCACTTCCCATATTAATGGCAATACCTACCGCAGCCACGCCGATAATTGTACTACCTGATACTGGACTAGGTTGAGCAAAACGCTGTATGGCTTCCCAGGCAACTGCGCCAGAAGCTACGAGTACGAGGACAGCGTTCAAAAGAGCTGCCAAAATAGAGGAGCGACGTAACCCGTAAGTGCGGCGTGGTGTTGGTTGGCGACGACCGAGGAAGCTTGCTCCCCAGGCAAGTAACAAACCTAGAACATCACTCAAATTGTGACCAGCATCGGCAAGTAGAGCAAGGGAATTGGCAGCTAACCCATAAACTACTTCAATGACAACAAAACCAGTGTTGAGAGCAACGCTAATAATGAAGGCACGGTTGTAATTAGTCGGTTCGTGGCTGTGTCCGTGACTGTGATTGTGAGACATGAATACTGCCCTTAAGGTGATTTCTGAAAAGAATTTTACTAATGACAAGGGCGCAAGCTTTGCGCCCCTACGGTGAATTTTTAAACACCTGGTAATTTTAATTCTGGAAATCACCTAAAGCGTTACCAACGGTGACAGAATTTCTAGGTTTTGACAAGTGACAAACTTATCTTTAAGCATATCTTTGACCAAGGAAAAAAATTCGGTTATTGCACTTTCACTATCAATAACTGTAATAACAAGTGGTAGCACAGAAGACTCAATAGATGGATCTAGCTCGTTCATAGTGCGAAAAATACCATGTTTGCCATATCCAGAAATTGCTCGCATCACCGTCATCCCTGTTATTCCCTGTTGTCGAGCGATTCCCAATAGAGTTTGGTGAAGTGGTTGGTGCTGCCAACCATCAGACTCACTGATATAGATTGTTAGCTACTTCCATTTAATTGGTTCGTGATTGTACTGTTGAACCATAACTGTTATCCTGTCGCTACCACTTGCTATTAATTATCGCTTGAAGGTAAAGCGTCCATTAAATTTTTCACCATTGACATCAGAAAGAATAGCAACTTTATACTCACCTGCTGCTTTTTCAGAAAATACAGCATGGTAATGTTGTTCTTTAGCTTCATAAGTGAGGGGAAGCGATTTTTGACTACCATCAGGTAGCTGAACTTGAGCAGTTACTTTTGCATCCGACACTGTAGTATGTTTTTCTCCTTTCTTTAAATAGAAATCTAAATGAGTTTCATTATCCTTTGCTTCAGTAACAAACTCCAAATGATACTGCCCAGACTCTATAACTTGACCGCCATGTGAATGTTCACCTTTACCGTCTTCGGAATGCTCTTGAGCATTATTTTTATTATGAGAATGACCATCATTTTCCGAGTGATTATCTTTCGCTGCGGTTTCAATTTTGGCAGCCGTCTCTGTTGTTGATGCCGATTTATTCTCTGAATTTACAGCTTGATTACTGCCACTACAAGCACCTAAGAAAAGCAAGCTTACACTACCTAAAACTACGAAGCTGGTCTTCAGAAATTTCATTGATTTACACTCCTCAATATTTGGTCAATTAACAACTAAAAACTTGCCTCTCCTGCAATTTCTGTCTGAACAATTGGTTCAGCCTTTCTCGGCACTAAAAATCTACCAAACTGTACATACAAAGCCGGAAGTACTAACAGGGTTAAAGCAGTTGAGGTAAACAATCCCCCTAACACCACAACAGCTAGTGGCTGGAGGATTTCTTTTCCGGCTCCACTACCAATTACCAAGGGTGCCATACCCAAAGCTGATGATAATGCCGTCATTAAGATAGCAGCCAACCTTTCTACCGACCCTTCCATCAAAGCCTGCCGCAGAGGTTGTCCTTCTGCCATCCTAGAATTGTAGTTCTCAACTAGTAATAGTCCATTACGTGTAGCAACGCCGAATAAGGTAATAAATCCTACCATTGAAGCTACAGAGAGAATACCACCAGTCAAGGCTATGGAAATGACTCCACCCACTAACGCCAAGGGCAAGTTTATCAAGATCATGATGGTGGCAGGAATCGACTTGACAGCAAAGTAAATCAGAACTGCGATCGCAACAAGTGCTAATCCCCCAGCCGAAAGTAAAGTTTTCGTCGCTCCTTCTTGGGCTTCAAATTGACCACCGTATTCAATAAAATATCCAGCGGGTAATTGCACCTGTTGCTTAACTCTGTCCCGAATATCCTTAATTACAGAACTTAAATCTCGTCCACCCACGTTGCTGGATACGACAATATAGCGGGAGACGTTTTCGCGGTTGATGGTATTGGGGCCTGTACCATAGTTGATTTTTGCGACTTGGGCTAAGGGAATTTTTTGTCCGTTGGGTGTATCAACTAACAAATTACCGATAATTTCAATATTGTTACGGTATTTTTCTTGCAACCAAACCACCATATCAAAGGTCTGTTGTTGCTCCAATACTTGGGAAACGACTCGCCCATTCAGTGCAGTTTCTACTATCTCTGATAATTCGCCAATAGTTAAACCATAGCGGGCTGCTGCATTGCGGTCGAATTGAATTTGTACCTGTTTAATCGGTACTTGCGGTTCTAGTTGCAAATCTACTAGACCCGAAACCCCGCCCATAGCTGATTGTACTTGTTGACCAAGGGTGCGGAGTTCTTCCAAATCGGGGCCAAAAATTTTCACAGCGATCGCACTTCGTACCCCAGAAAGCACTTCATCCATCCGGTGCGAAATAAAACCACCGATATTGGGAACGACTCCGGGAATTTTATCAAATTCTTTACGAATCATTTCAATTGTTTTTTCTCGGTCTTTTGCCCCCTCGTCGCTGAGTTGGACATCTATTTCCGCCCCATTTACACCAGCTACCTCAGTATCCCCCTGAGCGCGTCCAGAGCGCAATTGAGCCGTTTCAACCCCAGGATTTTTTTTCAGGGCTTCTTCGATTGCTATCCCTACTTGATTAGTCGCATTCAGAGATTGGCCAGGCATTAAAACTGCGGCGATTACCAAAGAGCGGTCTTGGAATTCTGGTAAAAAAACTTGCCCTAACGAGAGTAGAATCATCGTTGAAGCCACAAAGGCAGCGATCGCACCTGTCAAAATAATCTTGGGGCGACGAATAGAAAATTTCAAAAGTGGACGATACAAACGATGGGAAAATCGTTCAACCCAAGTTTCTGTACTTGGTAAACGCCGATTTACTAGCAAAAGGGCGCACAGTGCTGGAGTCAATGTCAGTGCTACTAAGGTAGAAGCGCCAATTGACAGCAAATAAGCTACAGCCATCGGTGTAAAAATCCGACCTTCTACACCAGAAAGAGCAAAAATTGGTGCAAAGACGACTGCAATAATGATTGTCGAGAACAGTACGCTTACCCGCACCTCCACTGAGCCATTAAAAACAACTTGCAGTGGTGGTACAGGATTGCCTGCTATTTGGTTTTCTCGCAAACGGCGGTAGACATTCTCCATATCGACAATTGCATCATCCACCACCGAACCAATCGCAACAACAAGTCCGCCCAAAGTCATTGTATTGATACCTTGTCCCGTCCAATTCAGGATCATCATTCCCAACAACAAAGACACGGGAATCGCACTCAAACTAATAATCACCGTGCGCCAGTTCATCAGAAATAAAATCAAGATGACACAAACGATGATTGTGCCATCGCGCAAAGCTTCTTCAACGTTTTTGAGCGAGGCTTCGATAAAATCTTCCTGACGGAAAGTAGTTGTAATTTTGACATCTTTGGGCAGACCGGCTTGAATTTCCTCCATTGCTTTTTCAGCTGCCTTCGTTACTTTTGGCGTATCTGCTGCTGGCTGTTTGTTGACTGTCAAAATTACCGCTTTTTTACCCGCAAAACTGCCATCACCGCGTTTGAGTGCTGCACCAATTTGTACATCCGCCACTTGTTCCAACAGGATTGGCGTGCCATTTTTGGCTTTAATTACTGATTTCTTTAGCTGTTCAATAGATTCAATCCGTCCAACCCCTCGCACCAATGTCTCTTGGTCAGGAGTAATTAAAAATCCCCCTGGTGCATTAGCGTTGGCTGCTTGTGCTGCTTTGGTGACATCATCAAGGGAAACATTAAACGCTTTCAGCTTATCGGGGTTAACCAACACTTGATACTGACGCTCATCCCCACCAAATATGACGACATTACTTACGCCAGGGACAGCAAGCAGGCGGTTTTTCACTTGCCAGTTGACAATCCGCCAGACCTCCATCATCGGAGTGGTTTCAGAAGTAAAGGCATATTTGACAGTCCATCCCAAGGGTGAACTAACAGGCAGAACCTCTGGGTTTTCCACACCTTGCGGTAGTTGACTGCGTGCTTGTTGCAACCGTTCCGTTACCAATTGGCGGGCGCGATAAATTTCTGTATCCAAGCTAAAAGTCGCTCTCACAGACGAAAGACCGACAGCTGAGGCAGAACGCAATGTTTCTAGTCCGGGAGTGCCGTTAATCACACTTTCTATCGGCCGAGTCACTAGGGATTCAACCTCCTCTGGTGCAAGTCCTGGGGCTTCGGTCATAATTTCCACTTGCGGTGGAGCAAAGTTGGGAAATACATCCAGTGGCATTTGCGTCAGGACGAGAAACCCCCAAACAGATATGAGAATGGAAGCAATAACTACTAGCCAGCGTTGAGCGATCGACCATTTAACAATAGAATTAAGCATTAGTGAGAAAGATAAAGTTTTACTGAGGATGAGTCAGCATTAACTTTCTCTAGGATGACAGACTAGAATGAAATTCAGGTGAAATTTGTACAAGGAAGAGTGTGAGCGATGAGATACGCTCCATCGTAGGCGCGATTCCTTTACTCCTTTTTTAAAATCCATAACTAATTATCATTGGGCTATTGAACATCAATGAGTTGCTGTAAATGAGTCAGCTAAACGTTAAAATAATGAGGCTATTTGTGTAATTCTCATATTTTTTGGATTAGGTTGAGCAGCAGAGGTAAGTAATGGCAAAAGCAAAACGTAGCGGGGGAAAAGGGTTTGGTAAACCACCTAAGCCACCATATCTCAATAGCTCATTAGATTTTGAAGAATTAGTTAATGGCAATCAAATTTTGTTAGTGAACATAATCACCGACGATACTAAAGGGATTGGAGATGCCTTTACATTTATAAAATATAACGATCTTGCTAAAGAGTCATCAGATTTTAGGTCAGCTATTGCCACCGCATTTGACTCCTCATTGATTAGACTGGCGAAGCGGCGACGAAATGAAGAGGGTAAGGGTTTACTAACTCTAACTCCAAAACATTATCGTCAAGAATGGGGACTTAGTGATAGCTCTGACGGTGAAATAGTTTTTAATTGGTGGACTTTACCAGAGTTGAAAGTTGCTCAAGAACGAAGCTACATATTAATTCTTGCCAGATTAATAGAACCTCTAATTATGTATTCTCAAGAAAGGTTTCCGGTTATCTATCATGCTGTTCCATATACAAGTGGAAATGACCAAGTAAATTATGTGCATCTCATGTTTACTGTTTCACTCAATTCGAGCAAAGCACAGGAAATTCTTAGTATCAACATAATTGAACGTGAAACCACACCTTTAACAGAACTTTTACCTCCTAGTTCCTAAAAAGTCATTTAAAAACAAAAACACTATGTCTAAAATCCGCATTGGCAATACTGTAGTTAAAAGTAATGAAAAATTAAGACAAATACAATCACAAGTTTTTACTAGTTATGGCTATCAAAAAGTAAACGATTTTTTGCTCAATGATAGCAGAGATTTTAGAGTTGTATTTGATATGTTATGGGAAAAATATCAGAATCAGCCCCCAAAATTTTATGATTCTACTCTGATAAAGGTACTAGAGAAATCGAAATCATTTAAAAAGTTTATATTAGCTGTTAATATGCAAACAATTTCTCAGATGAAAATCCCTTTTGATAAATTTTATATACCGTGTTTAAAACAATGTTATCAAGATTATGAAACTCATAAAGAAACGGGTGCGAGGGGTTGGGTAGTCGGTGTTATTCCTTTTCTCGGTGCTACTTACCCTGAACATCGAAAATTTTTATCAAATTTGATTGACTCTTTAGATATTACAGAAAATATTAATTCAGGAAGAATTATCTATTTAGATAAGCATCTAGCTCTAACTTATAAACAAGATGATGCGAAAAACCAAGCATTAGGAGAACTGTTGTTTGCGGCAAGACATTCCGAAGATTTATGGTCTTTTAACCAAACAGATGTTTTTGTACCCGTAAGATCCTTTCGTCAAGCTAAAATTGCTTTAGCTAATTACCACGGTAAGCCCCGAAAAGGACAATTAGTAGGAAACGACTCTGCACGTTTTTCTAGATTTTTAGGCTTAGATATTAAAGATAATTATGCCTATATGTCTGGATATGAAGAATTAGTTAATTATAGAGGAAAAGGATTCCAAAAATGATAATCGGCGTTCTTGAATCAAGAGTCATGTAGGTAGAGTGGGTATCCTGAAGCCTGGAAATAAAACACGTTATCAGAGTACATCAAAATATTACAAACTAAAACCACCTAATTAATAAGTGTTGGGTTGAGCATAGCTCAACCCAAAATTCTATTTTAGAAAGTGAAAGTTGTTCTCAATGTACCAATCACAGCATCATTGTTATTGTTAGCAGATTGACCAGGATTAGTTAACCAAATTACACCAGGAGTAATAGAAATGTTGTCACTAATGCGATATCTATAAAAGCCTTCAATGTGATAGGGTTTATCTCCGTTGTTACTACCTAAATATGGTTGCGCTCCTGCAAAAATCCCTAAAAGATTGCCCTTCTTGCCAAAGTCGGGTAAAGCTACACCCAATCCATAGCTCCAAACTTCATCGTTATCGTTAGCTCCAAAGCCTGTAATATTACTGTGGAGTGCAAACCCACTAATTGACAGTTTATCGCTAGGTCTGAAAGCTGCTTCAAAGCCATAAGAATTACTTACAAATGGATTGCCACCACCGACAAAATTAGCTTGTGAAGTCCCAACTACAGCAGCACTTACCGAACCAGCATCAAATAAAGCACTATTTGCACCATGATAACCGTGAACGTAGGTTGCAGCCAAGGTCAGGCGATCGCCAACGTTAAGATTCAACTGTGCTAAAGCTGCATAGTTACCGTCTAATAAACCTGAGCCTGGACTGGGATTATTTGCTTCAGATCCTAAATAACCCAAAGTTAATGAAGGTTTGAAGTTACCACTACCAAATGGGACATTAACACCAATTCCTGCACCGCCACCGATGCGATAGATAGGACTTTCGGAAGCAAAGGTAGATAAAGCACCGTTACCACCATCAAAGTCTTCAAAATAAGGGTTAACGGTGGGAACATAATCGCTTTGAATACCTCCAGTAGCAGCTACATAAACTTGAGAGTTGCCAACAGGGAAGTAATACGCTAACCAATCTATAAAAGCACTATTATTACTACCAAGAAACAAGTTAAAAGTTTGAGTGCCTTCAGCAGTGCCATTGGGTAAAGATAATGGAGTAGCATTACCGGCTGCAATCCGAGTGTGCAGGGTATCTTTACCCGTAAAACTAGTTTGCAAGTCTAAACGCACCCGGTTTTGGAAAACGGTATTGTTATTATCATTGTTGCCAAAACTATCCGTAACCGCAAAAACCGCTTCACCTACTAGCTTTGTGGTGGTCGAAAACTGATTAGCTTCCAACTCAGCCGTGCGTGCTTCCAACGCATCTACTCGACCTCTGAGTGTTGCAAGTTCCGCAGAAAATTCTTCTTGTAAACGCTGTAGGGTAGCTAAATCCTCTTTCGTCACCAAATCAGTAGTTGCTGTAGCAATCAGTTCATTAACTCTATCCAAACAAGCATTCAAACCTGCCGCAAATTCATAACGAGTTAAGGCACGATTACCCCGGTAAGTACCGTTGGGATAACCTGCAATACAACCATATCGCTCAACAAGAGATTGCAAGGCTTGAAAAGCCCAGTCTGTTGGTTGTACATCCGAAAATTGGGAAACTGATGTAACTTGAGATAGTGAAGTTTGATTATTGGCTTCAAGATTGTATTGGTTTATTTGTGAAAAAACGTTTTCGTCAGCGTTTGTTTGAGCAAGTAACGGCTGATGAGTTTGTGATGGCTGTTGTTGGCTGTCAGCAGCAATGGCACTAGCTGAGATAGCAAAAGTTACTCCCAAAAATGCTGGGCTGAATATCAGTGTTTTCCACAATAGATTCGACATATTATTTTTCCTCACACCCTCTTGTAATGATGACGTGAATGCTAATACCAAAACGTATTATTTGCTACTTTAACGCCATTTTAATTTTATAATCAATACCTTCACCAATTTGCAAAATATAGGGCTGAAAGCCAATAAAATCGTTACGAGATGAATAGGGTTTCAGGATTTTGGCACAGGTATTGATAATGTATCGTGTCAATCTAGCTTAGAAGTAAGTTATTTTGCTGATAAATTCTAATTTAGTTCACTAACTTAAAAATTTGTAACTATTTATCTGGGTTTACCAGCACTTGATACTGACGCTCATCCTCACCAAATATGGCAATATTACTTACACTAGGAACAGCCAACAGGTGGTTTCTCACTTGCCAGTTGACACTACAAGCTTTCAAAATTAAGGAGTATCAGTCAGCTAGATAGCTGCGTGAGTTAAACCCATATCTTCGTAGAAGCGTGAGAGCTTGTTTTTCCAGTTGTCGCACTCGTTCTCGACAAATACCTATCCGTTGACTAATCTGTACTAGGGTCAGTTCGCATCCACCTGCTAAACCAAAGCGCAAGATTAATACTTCCTTTTGCTGGGGAGTCAGCTTTGCTAATAGTTTGTGAACATCTTGATAGAGCAATTCTCGCTCCGTGTAGCGTTCGGGAGACATTCCATCATCCTTCAGCATATCCTGCAATTGAGTACCCTGCTCAGATCCAATTCCCATATCTAAGGAAACAGGTTGACGAGCAAACTGCAAACATTCTCGAATCTGTCTGGGTTCTAGATTAAGCGCTTGGGCAATTTCAGTCACGTCGGCAGTGTGACCAAGCTTTTGAGATAACTCTCGCTGAACACGTTTAATTTTGTTCAGCTTATCAGCCATGTGAATGGGTAAACGAATAGTGCGGGATTGTTGTGCGATCGCTCGTGTAATTCCCTGACGAATCCACCAGTAAGCATAAGTAGAAAACTTGTATCCAAGAGTTGGATCAAATTTCTCTACCCCTCGTTCTAGCCCCAATGCACCTTCTTGAATTAAGTCTAGAAACTCAATATTGCGTTTCTGGTATTTTTTAGCAATAGACACCACTAACCGCAGATTAGCCTGAATCATCTTCTGCTTGGCAATTTGTCCTTGACTTAGTTGTTGCAGCAGCATATCTTCTTCCAACTGCATCTTGTCAGCCCATTCTTGCCGAGTGGGTTCACGCTGTAATTTTTCAGATAGTTCTTCCTTCGCAGTTAGCATCACCATCATTTGCTGAACTTGTTTAGCAAAAAAAATTTCTTGCTCATGAGTTAAAAGAGGTATACGTCCAATTTTATGAAGATAGATACGGACTGCATCTGCTGTAGATGAAAATTCGTTATTCTTGCTCTTCACTTTAGTTGGTTGGGATGCTGAATTAGGCATGAATAGATTATCCTCCATTGAATAAATTTAAATGTTTATAAAATCATAAATAAACACAGATTAATCGAGATGATAAATTTCTACATTTTGGTAAATTCAGGTAATTTACTAATGAAATTTTCAGCGCAAATTCAAATCTCTGAATTGTTTTTATGGCAACTTTGGTTTTGTTTTTTTATTAATGCTATTTTTGTGATTAATTCTGCATCTAACAACTGAGTAAAATTTGTAAAATACTCAATTAATAGGCTCAAAACGTCCTAAAAAAGTAGGTCGGGGACGGGTAATGTCAACTTCCCACAAAGCCTTGACATTCGCTAACATTTCCCTCACTAAATCGGGAATCATTCCTCGTAATCCATAAATTTCTATATCTGGAGTTCCTAAACCAACTGTCTTTAGTCCTAATTGACGACAGGTGTAAACAGTGCGGGGAAGATGATAATTTTGAGTTATGACAACAGCTTTATGTACACCAAAAACCTTATGAGCGCGATAACAACTCTCATAAGTGCTGAAACCTGCATAGTCTAAGGTAATGTTCTTCATCGGTACACCCAATTCATGGGCATATTTTTGCATAGACCTGACTTCATTATAGGAAACTTTGCTGTTATCTCCTGTCATCAAAAGTTTACTAATCTTTCCCATTTTATAAAGTTTGACAGCAGCTTCTACACGGTCTGACAACATGGGTGTGGGATTACCATTGGGAAGAATTCCTGCACCGAATACTATTGCAACCTGTTCTTTTGGGACTGATTCTGGTTGAATGTAGCGGGAGCCATTCGTCATTAAACCTATATAAGTTGTTGCTATTAAAGGTTTTGCTAATACACTAATTACTAAACCTAACAAAATCCATCGCAGGTGATGGAACAACTTGAAATATTTTTTCCCTACAATTTTTTCAAAAAATCTCATATAAGTGATGTTTTACAGAGTATTTCTTTTGAGCAGCAACACACACTGTCGAAAGTTTATGTGTATCCTAAATTACTTCTTGTAGAGGAGTCTACTTTGATTTATAAACTTATTTGCGTAGGTAAGTTACAGGTGACAGGAAACAGGGAAAAAACGATGACAAGTATACTGATTTATTTTAAATCAAATACGAGTCTTATACTATCAGCCAGTAAAACAAATCACTGGCTGTACTTTAGCAAAATTACTGTCACATCTGTGCTTAACTTAGTGATGCTAATTAATTCTCCAACACCACCCCAGCTACCTTTCCATTTTCTACAACAACCGCACTTCTCTTAGGTAACAAATACTTACCAAACTTAGAATATAAAGCAGGTAAAACTAGCAAAGTTAACGCGGTAGAAGTAAATAAACCACCCAAAACCACTATCGAAAGTGGTTGTAAAACTTCCTTACCTGGACCCACTGCAATTACTAACGGTACTAATCCCAAAGCTGATGTAAAGGATGTCATCAAAATAGCATTGAGTCGTTCCATTGACCCGGTTATAATAATTTCTTGTAACGACATTCCGCTAGAAAATTTAGTAGTGTAATTGTCTACTAAAAGTAGTCCGTTGCGAGTAGCTACACCAAATAAAGTCACAAAACCTACCAAAGAAGCGACTGAAACAACGCCCCCTGTTAGTGCCACAGCAATTACACCTCCGACTAAAGCGATGGGCAAGTTAATCATAATCATTGCTGTAGAAGCAATGGATTTGACAGAAAGATACATTAATACCGTAATCACTACGAAGGAAATAGCACTGAAAATTAAAATATTTTGTGAGGCTCTTTCTTCGGCTTCAAATTGACCGCCATACTGAATAAAGTATCCAGAGGGCAATTGCACTTGTGCCTTGACTTTGTTTTTAATTTCATTGACTACTGATCGCAAATCTTTGCCTTTAGCATTAGCAGATACTACAATTAGACGGGAGACATTTTCCCTGTTAATAGTATTTGGTCCAGTGCCATAGACAACTTTAGCCACGTTAGCTAAAGGAATTTTATTTTCCCCTTCATTTCCACCTTGGGAAGAGGTATCAACTAACAAATTTTCAATCGTTTGTAAATTATTACGGTATTCTGGCTGTAACCAGACAATTAAATCAAAACTTTGTTGCTTATCCAAAACTTGCGATACTACTTTACCATTGAGCGCAGTTTCGACAAGTTCAGATAGTTGCCCAACTGTTAAACCATAACGTGATGCGGCAACACGGTCAAATTTTATTTGAATTTGTTCGATAGGAACTTGCGGTTCTAATTGTAAATCTACAAGCCCAGACACAGATGACATTGCACTTTCAACTTGTTGACCAATTTGGCGGAGTTCTTCTAAATCTGCTCCAAATATTTTCACAGCAATTTGACTTCTGACTCCAGATAATATTTCATCAATTCTGTGAGAAATAAATCCACCAATATTTGCAGCAGCACCAGGTACTTTATTAAATTCTTCCCGCAACCATTCTACTGTTTCTTTACGCTTTTCCATTCCTTTGTCACTCAGACCAATATCAAGATGACCAAGATTTACGGGTGCTGCATCTGGATCACTAGGGGCGCGTCCTGCCCGTAACTGCACATATTTTAACCTGGGATCATCTTTGAGTTTATTCTCCAGCACAAAGGCAGCACTGTTAGTAGCTTCTAAAGATGAACCTGGATAAAGAGCTAAAGTATTGACCAAAGTTGATTCTTGAAATTCTGGTAAAAAAGCCCGTCCCAAAGCTGGAAAAATCACCATTGCCGCTATCATCCCCGCCACAGCCACGGAGATAATGATCATGGGACTGTGGATAGCAAAATTTAAACAAGGATAATACAACCGCTTGAAAATTCGGGGTATTAATGGTTCCTTTAAGGGCATTTTTCCGTGTGGAAGTAAGATTGCACACAAAGCCGGACTCAATAGTAATGATTCTAAACTAGAAACCATAACCACCACTAAATAAGTCATTCCCATTGGTCCAAAAATTCGGCCTTCTACACCTGCGAGGGCAAATATTGGAGAAAAGACGACAATAGTAATTAAAGTTGCACCAAGGAGAGATTCTCGGACTTCTTGTCCCCCTTCAAAAATGACTTCTAGTACCGGACGCGGATTGGCAGAATGTTTATTTTGGCGGAGGTTGCGATAAGTATTTTCTGCATAGACAATGGCATCATCAATTGCTGTCCCAATGGCGATCGCTAATCCGCCTAAAGTCATAGTGTTTAGCCCCAAGCCTAGCCAGGATAATATTTGTAAGGAGAACACAAAAGTCAAAACAAAATCTAACAAGCAAAGTGATAGAGTCCGCCAATTCATCAAAAAGGGAATGAGGATAAGTGCGGCAATAATACTACCTTCCACCAAAGCTGATCTAACATTTTCTACTGAAGCATCAATATAATCAGCTTGACGGAAGGTTGCATTTACTTTAATTCCTTTCGGTAAACCTGCTTCTAGCTCAGATATTGCGGCTTCAATCGCACGGGTGACGGTGGGAGTATCAGCTAGAGGTTGCTTATTCACCATCACTACTACAGCATCTTTGCCATTTAAGCTGCCATCGCCTATCTTAATCGCACCGCCAATTTGAATTTCGGCAACATCTCCCAAGCGCACAGGCGTTCCTTGACGGGCAAAAATTACAGATTGTTTTAAATCATCCAAGGATTCAATTCGGCCAATTCCCCGAATCAGAGTTTGCTTGTCAGGGCTGATTAAAAAGCCACCAGGAGCATTGACATTTGCTCCCTGTACTGCCTCAGATACTTGCTGTAAGGATACATTAAAAGCTCTAAGTTTATTCGGATCTACTAATACTTGATACTGACGTACATCACCGCCATACACTAGCACTTGACTAACGCCAGGAACTGCTAAAAGGCGATTTGTAACTTGCCAATCAACGATTCGGCGTACTTCCATCAAGTCGATTTTGGATGTTGGGTTTTGGGTGGATGTTTCTCCTTTCTGCCCCTCCTCTTCCACTGTGAAAGCATATTTTAATACAGTGCCGATAGGTGAACTGATAGGAGCGAGTTTTGGTGTTTCAATTCCTTGAGGTAGCTTACTCACTACTTGTTGCAGTCGTTCTTGTACTAACTGGCGGGCTTGATAGATATCTGTTCCCCAGCCAAAAACGACTCTGACTACAGAAAGTCCTGCTGAGGAGGAAGAACGAACTGCGCTGATTCCTGGGGTGCCGTTGATTGAGCTTTCAATTGGTAATGTCACCAGAGACTCTATTTCTTCAGGAGCGAGTCCGGGAGCTTCTGTTTCAATTTCGACTTGGGGAGGTGCAAAGTTGGGGAAAACATCCAACGGCATTTGCGGGATGGTATTAAATAATATGATTATTGTGGAAATAAGTGCCGCAATTACTACTAACCAGCGTCGAGAAATTACCCATTTAGCAACTGTACTAATCATTATCTATTTAGTTGTTAATTGTTATTGGTTGGTTATTAGTTGTTAATTATTTCAAATCCCCAAGTTTAGGAGGGATAATTTCAAATTCCGCATTACTAATTTTTTTGGCGTTGCTGATAGCTTGCGTGGCGTAGCCATATTGAAGTATGAAGTAATTAGGACTTACGCAAAAAAACCTCAAACTATTATTTCTCTGTGTCCTCTGCGGTATGCCTTACGGGAGCCGTAAGGCATACGATATTCCATGACTTGTGCGTAAGTCCTGATAATAAAAGAATCAAGGATTTCAAACTCCTACTCTCTGCGCCTCTGCGTGTTAGCGTTAGGGGGGCGTAGCCCGATGAATTCATATTTTTAATCAGCACCGCAAATTTTTTATTATTAATTAGAATGAGGATGCTTGTCATTTTCCTCAACAGAAGTGGTGGGGGTTGGTTGTTTGTGGTTGTCGATATAAACCTCGGTTTCATAATTAAAACCGTCACTTACTGGTATTAGACGGGAACGGTTACGACGGTTAGACCAGAAACTACCTGCTACAAAAGCCAAAGTAGCAAGGGTCACTCCTCCTGCTCCAAATAACCACAGAGGTACTGGTAAGCTGTTAGTCTTAGTGTCCTCTGAATGTGCTTGTTCTTGTTCTTTTCCTTCTGGTTCGTTGGATTCACCACCACCCTTCAATGATTGTGCATAAAGTTGTGGCGCACGTTGGGTAACGACTGAATCTCCCTCGAATAAACCACTTTTAATCTCAATTAAATCTCCAGAGGTTTGTCCTAACTCAACTTCAACAGATTGGAAGGCATTGCCGTTTTGGACATAGATCAATTTCTTATTATTTGCATCCACTACAGCAGACTGGGGAATTGCCAAAGTAGCTGTAGATGTCTGGTCGGTTACAACTTCAAATTCGGCAAACATTCCAGGTTTAAGCTGCCCTCTAGCATTATTGACTTCGGCTTGTACTGGTACTACTCGCGTTTCTCCTTCTACCACTGAGCCAATTCGTGTAATCCTTCCTGTAAAGGTTTGATTAGGTACACTAGCAACTTTCATCCTGACCTGTTGACCTGTCCTCACTTTATCTAAATCTTTTTCATAAATATTTGCTGTGGCAAAAACCCGACTATCATTCACAATCGTCATTAATTTACCACCCGCGTCCTGAAATGATTGACCGATAGTAACTTCCCTGTCAGTAACCTTACCGGAAATTGGAGCAGTTACTATTATTAGTCCCTTAGCATTAGCGCGGTTTCCTAGTTGTAGCAGCCGCGTTTCATAAATAGCGCTGCTGCGATTAATATTGGATTTTGCTAGTTGAACTGATACTTGAGCGCGTTTGAGTTGATTTTCAGCCTGGATAACATCGCGGTGACTATTAGCTGTGGTTAGTTTAGCTTTAGCTTCTGCAAGTTGGGTTTGAGATTCAAGGGCGTTACGACGTGCCAAAGCACCTTCAGTTGCTAACACTTGATCTTTCTGATACTTTTCTTGAGCAAATGCTACTTGGCTTTGGGCTTGGGCGATTTCGGCGGCGGCTATTTGTTGATAGCGATCATAATTTTGTTGAGCCAGCCTCAAGTCAGCTTGAGCTTGTTGTAAATCAGCTTGACCTTGTGCTAATTTGTCCTGAGATTCCACGCGCAATGTCACTAAACCTGGACTGGTTACAACGGCGACAGGTTGACCTTTCTTTACTGATGCACCGGGTTCCACCAATAGTTCAACTACTTTTACCCCTTCAATTGGGGTTGTGACTTCCACTTTCTGGCTAGGTAAGATTTCAATTTGTCCAGTGGTTTTAATGCCGACGGCTAATCGTTGGCGCTGCACTGGTTCGACCTTAACTCCTAGCAGTTTTGCGGTTTCGGTATCAACTTCGACAGAACCAGTTGTTTTGCTTTCACCACCCTGAAATGAACTTGCACCAGTATGGTCGTGTCCAGCACCAGCCAAAACAGTAGTAGGAGTATTTAGTAGTAACAAACTCAACATTGTCAACGAAATATAACGCAGTGGCGCAGAACATTGAAACAAATTAGAGATTCCCATCGCTTGTTGTATCCTAAGTTAGTGAGAAAGCAGAATCGCCTTTGGATGTTGGCATTTAATGTGCAAATTTGGACTAAAGCTTTTTTTAGCTAGTTACATTGCTTTCGTGAGAAGTTTAAGGAGTTTTAATAGTACTCTTCTTCTAGTGTTTCATATCAACATGAAATTTGGGTGAAATTTTTAGTGGCGATTGTTATTAGGAACAACTATTGTATTTAGGCTATATTCATGGTTTTCACAAAATTTAGTTACTTTGCTCAAACTAGGCTTCTAATCACCTAGTTTAAAGTAATCTAGTAATCTATCTCTTGAATCTTCCCTTACTAGGGCTACCACTATACAGTTTTTGAGTTTGTTTATTTTTCATTGATTTTCACATCTTTATCCTTACTAATAATCATTGAAGTGATGCTGCGGTATGATTACAATAGGTAACTGTGGTTAATTTGTAGAGTTAGATACAGTTATCAAACTAATTTTTTATAATCTTAATCAATCTTTCCAAGTTCTTGACTTTTTATATTTAAAGTAAAACTGTAGCAACTCAAAAACAGGTGTGAATAACACAAATAATCATAATTATTTTGGATTGCTCAACAAACAAAAATTATGGAGATTGACACACATGAAAACTTCAACAAAAATCGCTTTAACAACTGCTTTAATGAGTATTTTAGGTGTTGGTGCAGTGGTAAAAACCGTAAGTGCCTCCCCTTTTCAAAACAGTATACAAGTAGCTCAGACTAGTGACGGAGATGGCGAAGCTAATGACGCTACAGAAGCTCCTGAAATTAAGAATAATGGTGTTCATAACACTAAAATAGCTCAAGCAAGTGACGGTGAAACTAATGATGATCAACAAGAACAGCAAGAGGACAAAAAATTACAAGCTTTAGCTAAAATTACAGCAGAACAAGCTAAACAAGCTGCTGAAACCTCTGTCGGTACTAAAGCTAGTAGTGTAAAACTCGAAAATGAGGATGGTAACTTAGTTTATGCTGTAGAAATTGCTCAGAAAGAAGTGAAAGTTGACGCTGGTAATGGTAAGGTTCTCTACACTGAGAATGCTAACCAGGAAAGTGATGAAAATGAAGCTTCTCGTCCCAAGAGTAGCATTCAAGTTACAGAGAATAATAACGAACAGGAAACAAATGAAGGCAGTAAATAGAGCAATTTATCACTAGTTTTAAGTGATGTTTAGATATAAATAACTAAATTCGAGATTGTTGAATGATCTATTTTCAACAATCTCCTTTATTTATATTCCTCAAACGATGGAGTAACAAGTAAGGAAAGTTAAATGATTAAGAAGCATCCTCCAGGATTAATAGCAATTGTTATTTATAAAGGCTTTGTTGCTTTACTGCTTACAGCTACATCTATTGTTCTACTGTTAGCTTTAAAAAAACATGATACTCTTGTGGTCTTTTCCGAATCTTACATACTGGAAGGGAAACGCGAAGTTATTGAGTGGTTACTGGAAAAAATTATTAATATCAAACCACAAACTTTAAAATTTAGTGGAATTGCCACTGCAATATATGCAGTTGTCACAGCTATTGAAGCTATCGGTTTATGGTATGAAAAAACTTGGGCAAAGATATTAGTGATTGGATTAGTTGGTATTAGTATACCTCCCGAAATCTATGAGTTAATTAAAGGGGTAACGATTTTCAAATTTTTAGTCTTTATGGTTAATCTAGCTGTACTATCGTACTTGGTTAAACACTTTTATAAACATTAATTAAGAGAACTTGCTGGTAAACGCACTGTAAAACAACTTCCAATTCCCAATTGACTTGTGACGGTAATTAATCCACCGTGATTTTGAGCAATAGCTTGAGCAATAGCCAATCCTAAACCAGAACCACCAGAATTATAAGAACGTGATTTATCTGCTCGCCAAAAACGTTCAAAAATATTTCCTAAATCTTTTGGTGCAATTCCTACACCTGTATCTTGAACATTAACTACTATGTCTGAAGCAGAACGATTAGCCGTGATTTCTACTATCCCTTCTGACGGTGTGTAATGTATAGCATTTTGAATTAAATTAGTAAATAATCGTGTTATTTGATTTGTATCACCTAATAGATAAAGCTTTTCCGTTAATTGGCTTTTCAGATTAATTTGTTTAGCGATCGCTTGCGGTTGATACAGTTGTACTAAGTTATTTAAAATTGAACTGACATTAACAGTTTCTTTACTGCGGTTAGGAATATTATCATGACGAGCTAAAAATAGTAAATCTTCAGTGAGGCGAGTCATTTGGTTCGTAGCACTAGAAATAGCCTGAAATTTTTCTGCATCAGTTTCTCGCATTCCTTCTGGATACTTTAGTGCTACCCCTGCATTACTTTTAATCGCCGTTAAAGGACTGCGGAGTTCATGGGAAGCATCAGCAGTAAACTGTTTTAACCGTTCAAAGCTTTCTTCAATTGGTTGCATCGCTTGACGAGTCAGCCAAACTCCACCAACACTACTAAAAATCAAAGCTACAACTATTCCACCACCTAATCCCAAATCTAATTTATTTAAAGTTTCATCAAATTCTTCTAAAGATTGACTGGCTCTTACATACCCAATGAATTGTTTATCGTCACTACTAATAATTGGTAAAGTGACAGACTGGACACGATTTCTACCAACTGT
This sequence comes from Anabaena sp. WFMT, assembly GCF_051781005.1. NCBI lineage: Bacteria > Bacillati > Cyanobacteriota > Cyanophyceae > Nostocales > Nostocaceae > Anabaena > Anabaena sp. WFMT. The sequence continues at coordinate 21,644 of NZ_JBPWOA010000054.1, forward strand.
ATTAATTTGTTCTCCTTCTGTTACATGAACAGGTAAACTTAAAATATCTCGTCCCTGTTTTTCGATTAGATTACCTTTAGTATCAAACCAGTTTAATCCTTGATGATTTTCAAATAATTTATCTTGAGGTAAGTCATTTTCAATTTTAATTCTCCCGTTATCAAACTCTGCATTAGCAGCAGCAACTTGTGCTAATGCAGCAAGTTTCTCTGTTTGTTGTTTATGGAGGCTATGGGTAAAGACAATCCGAACAGCAACGGCAAATCCACCTAAGATTAGTGACAATACGATTAAATAAGACAACAGTAAACGACGGCGAATTTTTTCAAACATAAGTTAAATTTGCCTTCACTTAGGACACAGACGATAACCAACACCGTAGACAGTTTCGATAAAATCTTCTGAACTTCCTATCGCTCTGAGTTTCTTTCTTAAATTTGTAATGTGAGTTTTAACGGTTTCCTCTCCAGATAATTTATCAAACTCCCACAATTTATCTAAAATTGCCGAGCGAGTCAAAATTTGAGTAGGATTTTTCAAAAAACATTCCAATATCATGTATTCTTTATGTGTTAATGATAAAGGCTTATCTGCATAGGTGACATGACAATTACTAGGATCTAGTTGTAGCTCACCATGAATTAAAATTAATTGGCGAGTTTCTGGACTCCTTCGAGATAAAGCTCGAATTCGTGCTGCTAATTCTTCTAGTTCAAATGGTTTAACTAAATAATCATCTGCACCAGCATCAAGTCCAATTATTTTATCTGGGGTTGTATCTCGTGCTGTCAACATCAAAATAAAAGCGTTGCAATTAGAAGCACGTAGCCGTTTACAGAGAGTGATTCCATCTAAGCGCGGCAACATTAAATCTAATAAAATTAAATCATAATTACCTGCTTGGGCGTATTCCCAACCTTCAATTCCATCACCAGCAATATCAACAGCATGATGCTGATGTTTTAAATCTTCGGCTAAGGGTTTAGCAATGCGATCGTCATCTTCAACTATTAAAATTCTCATATTTCTGTACTATTTATTTTGTATTTAACAAAAAATAGTCATCTATCTGCTTAAACGCATCACTCAATTGGGTAACGCACTTTTTTCTCCTTTCGCACGGAAAAGAATAGGACAATCGCCAGCAGGATAAAGGCGATCGCTGAAGCATAGCCCCTTGGCAGTGATAAACCGCCATTTTTTATCGGTTTGGTAAGAAAATCCCCGAAGGTAGCTCCAAAAGGTCGCGTGAAGATGAACGCGAGCCAGAATAGGAGAACATCGTTCAACTTTGTTACGTAGTGAAGGGCAATGACAACACCAATGACGCTGGCTGTTACCAATGCGCCCTGGATATAGCTCAGTCCTAAGTTGCTTGTCAGAAAATCACCAAAGGCCGTTCCCAAACTGTTGGAGAACACAATCGCCAGCCAATACGTTGTCTCTGCGTCTTTCCTCACGATTGGATAAACGCTCAAATCTCGATCCCGGTAATACCAGATGGCAAGAACGCTCAACAGACAGGCTACCAGGATAAGCGATCCCATTGCGTAGCCCAGCCCCAAAGATCGATCCATCAGGTCTGAAACTTCAGTTCCGGCTGTGGTTGTTGCAATGATGGCCAACCAGTAAAGGGCTGGACGATATCTGTCGGATTGAATTTGAAAAAACAGGAGAATAGCCAGAATGGCAAAAGTTATGGCAAAGGCTACGTAATACCCCAGCCCAAGAGACATTGAGATGAAGTCACCTGCCGTCTCGCCGAGCGTCGTGGCAATGATCTTCATAATCCAAAAGAAAATTGTGACTTTTGCAACTTTGTTCATTATTGCTCCTATTTGCTGCTGGACTACCAACACGTTATCTGAACTTGCAGGTTCATCGTAGAGAGAAAAAGTCAAGAACTTGGAAAGAGATAGCTGGCAATGAAGATTTTTACTCTTTACCTACTGATTTTCGTCTTCCGGCCTCAAATACCAGCAGTAATATGATCGCACTCAAAGCGAAAATACTTCCAGTGATGAAAGTTGCTTTTGGACTGATTGTTTGCCACAAAACACCTCCCAACAAACTAGCTGGTAAGAGTGCTACACCAGTAGCTAAATTAATTAACCCAAAAGCAGTACCCCGCAGATGGGACGGAACTCTATCTGCTACCAGTGCTAATAATATGCCCTGACTCATCCCCTGATGCAGCCCATACAGCGCAAATAGTCCCCACACCTGCCAAGGAGCATTAACAAATGCAAAACCTAAATATGCCAACGCATATACACAAAATCCACCCACTAGTAGCCCCAATCTACCAATGCGGTCAGATAGCAATCCTACTGGATAGGCACTGAGGGAGTAAGCTATATTCATTACAACTAGAGTAAGTGGTACTAGTGAGGCGGATACTCCAGCTTGCTGCGCTTGCAGCAATAAAAAAGCATCGCTAGAGTTACCGAGATTAAATAGTAGTGCAACCGCAACTAGCACCCAGTAGCTTTTACCCAAACTTTGCAAAGCAGACCAATGTAAAGGATTATTCTGCCTTCGATTATTTCTATTGTCAGGTTCGCGCACGCCAGTTGCCAAAAGGGCTACTGCTAAAATACCGGGAAGCACCGCTAACCAGAAAACTAGACGAAAGTTCTGTCCTGAAAAAGACATCAAGATGAATGCAACTAGTGGCCCAGTGAATGCGCCGATGGTGTCTAAAGATTGCCGCAAACCATAGGCAGCTCCACGATTAACGCTATCGGTAACATCTGCTACGATTGCATCGCGGGGAGCTACACGAATTCCCTTACCAACGCGATCGCCAAAACGAGCCATCAATACCCAAGCAGGACTAGTTGCCAATGCGAACAGAGGTTTAACTAAGGTAGATAATCCATAACCAACAACAGCTAATTTCTTACGCTGTCCTAAATAATCACTTAAGGCTCCTGAAAAAACTTTCAGTACAGAAGCAGTTGATTCTGCAATTCCCTCAATCCACCCAACTGTTAGCAAATTTGCTCCTAATGCCGAAATTAAAAATAACGGCAACACCGAATGAATCATCTCGGAACTAATATCAGTTAACAAGCTGACAAATCCCAAAACCCAGACATTACGGGGGATGGTTTGAAAAGTTTTTGTTGTCACTGCTGTTACCTTTGAGTTGATGACTGGCAATTCGGTGCTAAGAGAAAGCTGTAATTGTCAAATCACATTTAATTGCATTTATCATCATCACACTTGACGATGAAATTGGAATGAAATTCTATCGACCCCAAGAAATCTCAATTTGGAGCAATTTTTACGGTTGGCGTAGTGCTTGTAGTTGTTCTAATTGTTGTGTTTGTTCTTGCAGCCGAATAGCAAGGCGATACCTTTGGTGGGCTATGCCTACGCACACTGTTAAAAAATTGCTAAACAGACAATATGCCAATGCGTTAAGCTATTATGCCTTTTTAGCTTCAGGGTTTCTTTCGCAAGCATGAAGACAAATATCGCACATAGCTTTATTTTTAAGCAATAACAGTAATTTATTAATCTTATCAATAGGCAAATCAAAAATTTTGATTTGTGGCTAAGTGGATGTTTGCGAGGGTAATTTAATTGTGAGGCTAAGAACCAGGACAGTAATCACAAATCGCTTGAGCAAACTAGCACAGACTCGCACAATTTGGGTATTTTTACTCACCATTTTGGTTGTGATATCAATAACTATACCCAATTCAGTGAGAGCGCAAGATGAACGAGTAACAGTACGTCTAGATGGTCGTGCATTGTTCCGAGTAAGTGCAGTGGATAACACCAAGGCATCAGATCGAGCAAGGCAAATCGAACGACGCATGAATCGGTTATTAGAAAATCCAACAGCAATTTCTCCACCTCAGATTGAAACTTCCCAAGATAAGCAAAAGCGTGTTATTACTAGTGCGGGAGTACCAATTGTTACTCTAACTACAACAGATGCTCAAGACAATTTAACAACCGTTGACGCGCTAGCTATCCAATGGTCACAGGCAATTGATGCTGCTCTTAAACGAGCAAGTCAACGCCGCCTTTCGCCTTGGGGGCGATTTGTAGCAGAAGTACAAGCATCAGTAGAGACTGCTTTTGGGCGACTGATAGAATCTGCCATCACAATTATTCCGCGTGCGATCGCTGCTATTTTAGTAATTGGTCTTTTCTGGGCAATAGCCACATTCATACGCTGGCTGATGCGAGTTATCTTCCGCCACATCGTTGAAGATTTGACTGTTGAAAATCTAATTAAGCAGGTTGCATATTACGCCGTTTGGACACTCGGCTTGATAGTTGCCCTCGATGCTTTTGGTTTTGATCCCCAGGCTGTGGCTACTGGATTAGGATTAACTAGCCTTGCCTTGGGATTTGCCCTCAAGGATATCATCTCCAACTTTATTAGTGGTATGCTAATTCTTGTCTTACGTCCTTTTGAGTTAGGCGATCAAATTGTTGTTGGCGAAACCGAAGGTAACGTTGAACGTATAGAATTGCGTGCTACCCAACTTCGTACATACGATGGTCGCGTGGTACTAATTCCTAATGCTGAAGTGTTTACTTCTCGGATCATTAACAACACAGCTGCACCTATCCGTCGTAGCAGTGTCGAACTATTCATTGGTTACGATAGCGACCTGCAACAAGTGGTTACTATTTTAAAAAATGCAGCCCAGGCAACACAAGAGGTACTTGATGAGCCGGGGGTTTCTGTGCGGATACGAGATTTAGGACAAGATGACGTTGTAGTTGAAACCCGCTTTTGGACAGATTCGCGGCGTTCTGATTTTGTAGCTACGACATCAGCAGTTAGACAGGCGATAGTTGCTGCGTTGAAAGAAGCGAATATTGGATTACCAGACCCCGATGTAAGAATTTTAGTGCCGCGTCATCCGCAAAGGTGGCAAGCAGCATTGGGTTTAAAGGATAGTGACAGTGCTTCATCTTAACATCTTAACCCTCTGATAAGTTTTAACCAATATCCGATCGCAATATTATCAACAACAGTTCAATGACTGTGGCGATGGTGAATGTCCCTCTTGTGAGGATGGTTGTGATAGATAATCATCGTGTGTTCGTGAAGATGTTTGTGAGGTTCGGCTACAGCCATCCCCTGATTATGCTCATGCTGATGGTGTTCATCGTGGATGTGTTTGTGTTCATGCTCACTGAGATAGTGAAGATGTTCGTGTTCATGCGGTTGAGGTGAGAGGGTAATTTGCACTACAACCAGCAGCATGAAGCCAATTAAACTACCGTAAAGAAACTCACGTTCAGCAAAGTTACTTCCCAACCAACCGGCAAGAGGGTAGGAGATTGCCCACCAAAGATGACTCCAGGCAAAGTGTGCGCCATAAACTCGTCCTTGTACACCAGCTGGGATGCGGTCTGCAATTAATGTCTGGGTGGGTAAGTTCACTAAACTTTGCCCTGCACCCGCCACAAACCATAACAGCATCAGTGGTGCTAAATTTGCGTAGTTAGCGGGCAACAAAGCCAATGTGATCAAAATTGCACCAATCAAAACAAACGTTGTACGTGGCAAACTTCTATTGAACGTACCAAAAATCACTGCACAGAGAGTTGCACCAATCCCAAAAGCCGCCATCACCCATCCATACTGCACTTCTCCCAATTTGAGTGTACCTTGAACATATCCAACAGTATTTACTAAGATTTGCGCTCCGGCAATTGATGCGACTAACTGCATCGCTAGCGCGTAACGGATAGGTGCATCTGTAAGCAGGCGAGTTGTACCGTCTTTAATGTCTCCCCATGTTCGGCGTGTTGTCCTGGAAGGCTGTTGATTTTGTGCAACGACGAGCTGACCTGGTAGGGTGAAGATTAGGATTGCCGCGATCGCAAAGCTGAGAGCATCCAAAAAGAAAACTTGTCTCGCACCAATGAAGGCGGCGACACTCCCAGCGATACCAGGGCCAAGTACACCAAGTAATTGAAAAGTAGCAGCCGAAAGAGCGATCGCGCCTGCATAGTCATTCTCACTCGTGACTAATGGAATCGTGGCTTGGTAAGTTGGGGTGAAGAAAGCATTAAAGACGTTCAGCGCAAATATTAATACGTAAACTTGCCAAATCTGCGTCACAAAAGGCAACATACCCACAATTAGCATTCTGAATATATGGGTAACAACCATGATTTTCTTACGATCAAGGCGGTCTGCGATCGCACCTGCAAGGGGAGACAGCAACACAAAAGCAGTGACACGCAGAGTCAAAGCTACTGAAAGCACAACCGCAGCATTTTTTCCAGCTAACTCAAAGGCCAGAAGGGCTAAACCCACCCAAGTAAGTGCATCGCCCAATAAACTAGTGGTCTGAGCAGTGTACAGCCTTGCAAATACCGGATTTCTCAAGCTGCGGAAAAATGTCAAGGTATTCATTTATCAGGGGGGCATAGTTACACAAGTCTTTTATATCAAGATTTTAACAGAAATGGGGGGAGGGGGCATATTTACAAAACTTAGAAAATTGCCTTGCCAAGACAATTTTCACCACTCTGCTGTTTTCTCGAAGGAGTGTAGTGTTTTTTAGTTATAGCTGTGATGTTCCTGTAGCAACCATCATTGCTCAAAAACTGCTTTTGGTACTTTGCTATTTAAAACTGAGAAACTAGCTTTCTTTGACATCCAGAATTCTCAATTGCATCGGCAAACTTTGCACCCATTTCTCAATATACATTGAAACTTTAAACTACTACTTGTTATACCAAGCTTTGCGCCACTGTTTCATTTGATTAATCTCTAATTCTTGGGCTTTGATAATTTCTTGAGCCAAGTTTTTGATTTCAGGACGCTGAGACTTTTGCAAGGCATCTTTCGCCATAACTACAGCTGATTCATGGTGAGGAATCATCGCGTTAATAAAACGCAGGTCAAATTCTGCATCAGCTGCACCCAAGTCCATGTTCATCATCATGGCTTGCATTTGATCAGGTGACATTTCCATCATGTGACCCATTTTGGTATCATAAGCCATTGGTTTATCTCCTGCTTTGGGATACCAGGTTGTACGCCACTGTTTCATCTGCGTAATTTCTTGGTTTTGTGCTTTGATAATTTCGTCTGCTAGCTTTTTGATCTGTGGGCGTTTCGATTTTTGCTGTGCAACATTCGCCATTACCGTTGCTCCCTGATGGTGCGGAATCATCGCATCAATAAAGCGCAAATCATAGTTAGCATCGGCTGGGCCCAAATCCATTGCCATGCTGTGGTTCATCATGCCACTACCCTGATTCATCATGCCGTCATGGTTCATCGGTTGCTTATCGCTAGTATCGATAGCAGTGTTAGTAGGGTTTGGTGCTTGGCTTTGGTTTTGGGAAGTGGGTGTAGAACAGGCTGTCAAAACGCTGCTGGAAAAAGAAGCGATCGCTACTAAAGCAAATGTCAAAAAGCTGTTTTTCAGAGTAAGGAGTTGCATAGGGATGATCTAAGATAATTTCCTGATTCCATTCTAAAATCTCTAGTTAGCTGGAGAGTCAATCATTTAGGTGATCTATCTTTTGCTTGGGTAATAAAGTCGCCCAGATAACTGGTTATTCACAAAGCGACTGTTGCACTTACTAGATAGTTTGACAGCCAAAAATGAAATCAGGATGAAATCAAGGGTTGGTGCTAGTCGTACAGATATACGAATGCACATAAATATGAAATCTGCATGAAATCTTTATGTCTCAGTAGGTAGAAATTTTTATTACCTCATTGGGATGACGCGATACCTTCTCTACGAGAGGCTCCGCCAACGGTGAGCTTCTCTACGAGACGCTCCGCGAACGCTAACGCACCCGCAAATCTTTAAGGTGAGTCCAAAGGCAATCACGCCTTTAGTAAACCTAAAAAATTTTAAGAGGGTGAAAAAATGTAGTATTTGCCTTTATTTCGCTGCTGGTATTGATAGCAATTTGAGCCACATATTCGACCATCTACCTCCCTAAGTGTAAGCACTACTATCGCTGTATCTAATATGCGCTTGAAAAGATTTTCACAATGACCCTTGACTCTCCAGTGTACTGGAGCATTCAAGATGAAATTAGTTAGGTATTAGTTAGCGCCATTTAGTCATTGGAGTAGTCAGATGGAAAATACCACACTCAAACTGCGCGGCATGAGTTGTGCCTCTTGTGCCAGCAGCATTGAAGACGCGATTAATTCTGTCCCCGGTGTCAATGAATGTATCGTGAATTTTGGAGCAGAACAGGCAACAGTTAAATATCCCTCTTCTGTCACTTTCCGAGAATAAAGAATATAATGGTTAGAAGAAAAAACTCTACAAGGTAGGTAGAGCAATGGATGTAGAATTACAAATCCTCAAACATTTACGTCGAGATGCCCACCCGACAGTGGGAGTCATAGATGAATATTGTGAGGAGTACAGAGACATATTCAAAGAAGTAAGAAATTATGAGTGCTTCAAATATTTACATTTAGGAATAATCTCAACACTCAAAAGAAAATCATTACCAGAGATAGCAAGAGTAGTAAGCATAAACTCAGCCCAATCATTACACCATTTTATCGCCAATTCAGAGTGGTCAGTAGAGAAATTCAGAAGTCGAAGATTAAAGAAAATCAAAAGAGCATTAGATGGAAAAGCAATTACCGTAGTCATTGATGAAACAGGAGATAGGAAAAAAGGTAAAAAAACTGATTATGTAGCCAGACAATATTTAGGAAGTGTGGGGAAAATAGATAACGGGATAGTTTCAGTCAATGCCTACGGAGTTTACGATAACATAACATTTCCGCTACTATTCAAAGTATTCAAACCGCAAGGAACGCTAAAAGCAGAGGACAAATATAAGACCAAGATAGAATTAGCGACAGAAATAATTACAGAATTAATGGAGTTGGGCTTGAATATTGAATTAGTATTGGCAGACAGTTTATATGGCGAGAGTAGTCAATTTATAAGAAAATTAGCAGCATATAACTTAGCTTATGTGGTAGCGATTAGAAGTAATCATGCAGTCTGGTTGCCAGACAATCAGAGGGTTAGGGCGAATAAGTGGTGTAAATTTACCAGAACATTTAGCAACCAAAAATCAGAGACTAGATATATCCGCGAAATAGTTTATGGTAAGAGAAGGGATATAACTTATTGGGAATTAACCACAGACCCAGACACAATGCCGGAAAATTCTACTTCCTTTGTCATGACCAATCTCAAAGGTAAGCTCAAGAAAACTGTGGGTGACCTCTATGGCTTGAGAACATGGGTAGAATATGGTTTTCGTCAGTGTAAACAGGAATTAGGTTGGACAGATTATCGATTTACCAGTTTCCAGCATATTGAGAGATGGTGGGAAATTATTTTTTGTGTTTACACCATGATTAGTTTACACTCTCCAACCTTTTTATCCGTCAATCAATCTCATCAACTTCCACCTGACATATCAGAAAACAGTTCAGTTGATTTCACTGTGCATCAACAATGGAATCATCAAACTGGATGGAAGAATACTCTCAATAATTTGCGCTTAATTGTCCAACCACTTTTACTCTTTTGGTTGATTTATCCCTGGCTTGATGTTTTTCCCAATTCCAATTTGTTGTTCGGATTTAACCAACTTATTAGCGCTATGAATGGCTTCAAACCCTTTTATTCCTCTGCATAATTTACTATATTTACTGCTTGTTTATTTCGGAAAGTGACAGAAGAGGGATATAGCTATAGCCATAAAGATTAGGACGTAAACTATAAGAGTTACCAGATAGCATCTACCTCATTTAAATGGCTAAACCCTATAGTGATGATTTCCGGAAAAAGGTAATGCAAGCGATAGAGTTGGACGGTCTCAAGAAGTGTGAGGCAAGCCTTCTGTTCAATATTAGTCGCAACACAATTAACTTGTGGTGTCAGCGCAAAGCCGAAACGGGAGATGTCAAACCCAAACAGAGGAAAGCATCGCCGCAGAAGGGAAAAATCAGGGATTGGGAGAAGTTTCGCACCTTTGTCAAAGAGCAAGGGGATAAAACCCAAAGTGAAATGGCACAGCTATGGGACGGACAGATTAGCCAACGCACAATTTCCAGGGCATTGAAAAACATAGAACATACTCGTAAAAAAAAACATACGGATATAGTCAACGAGATGAAGCCAAGCGGGCAGCATTCTTAATGCAACTGGAAAACCCCAAAGCGCCTCACCTAGTATATGTTGATGAGTCTGGCATGGATGAACGCGATAATTACGGTTACGGATACTCAAGAGCTGGAGAACGCTTTTACGACCTCAAATCAGGTTGTCGCAAGGGTCGCATCAATATGATTGCTGGCTATCGAGATGGGCAACTAATTGCGCCATTTACGATTGAGGGGGCGTGTAACCGTACCGTGTTTGAGACCTGGTTAGAAACTTGCTTGATTCCGATGCTACGTCCCGGTGAGTGGGTGATTCTTGATAATGCTACCTTTCATCGTGGCGGTCGGATTGCTCAATTAATTGAAGACGCAGGGTGTCAGTTAGTTTACCTACCGCCTTATTCACCTGATCTCAATCGGATTGAAAAGTGTTGGGCAACTTTAAAAAGCAGGGTTCGTAAACTTTTTTCCACATCGGATAATTTACGTGATGTAATGGAAATCGTTCTCAAGCAAGCAGCGTCCTAATTAATCTGGCTACGGCTATATCCCTCTTCTGTCACTTTCCGAAATAAACAAGCAGTAAATATAGTAAATTATGCAGAGGAATAAAAGGGTTTGAAGCCATTCATAGCGCTAATAAGTTGGTTAAATCCGAACAACAAATTGGAATTGGGAAAAACATCAAGCCAGGGATAAATCAACCAAAAGAGTAAAAGTGGTTGGACAATTAAGCGCAAATTATTGAGAGTATTCTTCCATCCAGTTTGATGATTCCATTGTTGATGCACAGTGAAATCAACTGAACTGTTTTCTGATATGTCAGGTGGAAGTTGATGAGATTGATTGACGGATAAAAAGGTTGGAGAGTGTAAACTAATCATGGTGTAAACACAAAAAATAATTTCCCACCATCTCTCAATATGCTGGAAACTGGTAAATCGATAATCTGTCCAACCTAATTCCTGTTTACACTGACGAAAACCATATTCTACCCATGTTCTCAAGCCATAGAGGTCACCCACAGTTTTCTTGAGCTTACCTTTGAGATTGGTCATGACAAAGGAAGTAGAATTTTCCGGCATTGTGTCTGGGTCTGTGGTTAATTCCCAATAAGTTATATCCCTTCTCTTACCATAAACTATTTCGCGGATATATCTAGTCTCTGATTTTTGGTTGCTAAATGTTCTGGTAAATTTACACCACTTATTCGCCCTAACCCTCTGATTGTCTGGCAACCAGACTGCATGATTACTTCTAATCGCTACCACATAAGCTAAGTTATATGCTGCTAATTTTCTTATAAATTGACTACTCTCGCCATATAAACTGTCTGCCAATACTAATTCAATATTCAAGCCCAACTCCATTAATTCTGTAATTATTTCTGTCGCTAATTCTATCTTGGTCTTATATTTGTCCTCTGCTTTTAGCGTTCCTTGCGGTTTGAATACTTTGAATAGTAGCGGAAATGTTATGTTATCGTAAACTCCGTAGGCATTGACTGAAACTATCCCGTTATCTATTTTCCCCACACTTCCTAAATATTGTCTGGCTACATAATCAGTTTTTTTACCTTTTTTCCTATCTCCTGTTTCATCAATGACTACGGTAATTGCTTTTCCATCTAATGCTCTTTTGATTTTCTTTAATCTTCGACTTCTGAATTTCTCTACTGACCACTCTGAATTGGCGATAAAATGGTGTAATGATTGGGCTGAGTTTATGCTTACTACTCTTGCTATCTCTGGTAATGATTTTCTTTTGAGTGTTGAGATTATTCCTAAATGTAAATATTTGAAGCACTCATAATTTCTTACTTCTTTGAATATGTCTCTGTACTCCTCACAATATTCATCTATGACTCCCACTGTCGGGTGGGCATCTCGACGTAAATGTTTGAGGATTTGTAATTCTACATCCATTGCTCTACCTACCTTGTAGAGTTTTTTCTTCTAACCATTATATTCTTTATTCTCGGAAAGTGACAGAAGAGGGATATGACCCTAGAAGAACTGATTTAGAAGCCATTCAAGAAGCGGTAGATGCAGCAGGTTATTCTGCCTACCCACTCCAAAAACAAAACCTGATGACGGGAGAAGATGATGTGGAGAAAAGACATCGCTTAAGAGAATCCCGCGATTTAATGCGAAAGGTGGCGGTGGGAGGCATCATTAGCACTGTGTTGGTTATAGGTTCACTGCCTATGATGACAGGATTGCACTTACCCTTTATCCCAGTATGGCTACATAATCCTTGGGTACAGTTGATACTTACTACCCCAGTACAATTCTGGTGTGGTTACTCCTTCTACACTAATGGATGGAAAGCTTTAAAACGTTATGCTGCCACAATGGATACCCTAATCGCTTTGGGTACAAGTGCAGCATATTTTTATTCGCTATTTCCCACATTATTTCCTAGCTTTTTCATCAATCAGGGGTTAACACCAGATGTATATTATGAAACTGCTGCTGTTGTCATTACCCTGATTTTACTAGGCAGACTATTTGAAAATCGCGCTAAAGGACAAACTTCAGAAGCTATCCGTAAGTTGATTGGTTTGCAAGCGAAAACTGCAAGGTTAATTCGGAATGGACGAGAAATAGATGTACCGATTGAAGAAGTACAGATTGGAGATGTGATACTGGTTCGTCCTGGCGAGAAAATTCCCGTTGATGGCGAAGTAGTTGACGGGACATCCACAATTGATTCTACAGCCACAGTGCAAGCTGAGCCAAAAACAAAATTTGTCAGTATAGAAACTCAATTATCTAAAACTGAGAACTCAGTAGCTCTACGTAGCAGGACTCCAATTCCATACTCTGGGCTTTCTCCTGTTCTTGTCGGACGTTATAAACCGATACTTCATAATTAGGACAAGTCAGTTCTTACATGGATGCTACTCGAACGCCTGTGATTACAATTAAAAATATATCAAAATGTGTATTATCTTACATCAAATAATGGTTTGTTGTTTGAAGGATGAGATGTAAGAATAGAACATAGAAAATAAATAGGATAACAAAAACAGAGTTTGATGGATTTGATGAGGATTTAAAGTAGACAAATAGTAAATCTTGTTATTTAATTATATGCTATTTGCTTTTTTCTATAGCTGACTTCAATTCATGGTTTATGACTAAGAAAAGGAATAAAAAGACAATGAGTGAGAATAAGCAGGTCGAAATAGATGAACAAACAGTAGAAAATACCACTCAGAAAACAGGAAGAATAGTAATTATCACCGGTGATAAAGGAGGTGTAGGTAAATCCACATTTGCAAGAGGACTACTACATTTATATATCAACAAACAGCTAAAATATTTGGCTTATGATTCAGATCATCGCAATGCCCAATTATATAGACACTACGACTCCGCACAACCTGGAGTCAAGCTACTTGATATTTTTACAAGAGGTGGTGCAGATGACTTACTAATAGATTTAGAAAAAGAACTTCCCCCATTGGTATTAGTAGATTTACCTGCTCAGTCAGGTCTGTTTTTTGAGAATTTTGAGAAAGACTTGGGTGTATTTGATGCTGTCAAAGGCTTAGGATACAAAGTCACTATGGTAAGTGTACTATCAAGGGTAAAAGACTCAGTGAATATATTACGAATTCTTCACAAATACTGTGGCGATCGCGTTGATTATGTAGTTGTAAAAAATCTGTTTCACGGTGAAGCTGATAAGTTTGAACGCTATGACAATTCCGATACTCGCACCACACTTTTGGCAGATGGTGCGGTAGAAATTAAAATGCCAGATTTGTTTTTCAAACCCTATGACTATATTGATGAAAAAAACTTGACTTTTAGTGAAGTCTTAGAAGATAAACAAGCCAACATTGTCATTAAATCTCGTGTTTCAGCTTGGTTGAAAGAATTTGAGCAAAGCGTGTTGAATGCTAATGAATTATTGGGGATAAAAGAAAATGCAGTCATCACAGATCAAGCCGCATAGCCAAAATAATCCAGGAATTATCCCTAATCCTAAACGACTAGTAATGACAGTTGGTGATGCTAGGGTAGGTAAGTCAACTATAGCACGATTGTTGATTGAACTTTATCTAGAATCAAAACTAAATTTCAGAGTTTACTACAGTGGTAATCGCAATAAATTGTATGCTTATCAGCTGTTATTACCTATTGCTCAATTGCCCTTAACTCAAGGTGGTGCAGACCAATTATTAATTGATTTAGAGACTTTTTCTGATGTGCAAGTAGCTCTGAGTGATTTACCTGGACAAAGTTTTGAAGAATTCCGACAATTTGCGGAAGAAGTCATGCTGTGGGATGCAATTGCTCAATTAGGTTATCGTATCACCTTTGTACATCCAATTTCTTATCGGAGAGATTGTACAGATTATCTACAAGAACTTTTTAATTGTTATGAAAATAAAGCAGACTACATCATTATCAAAAATCTGTATTTTGGTGACGAATTTCCTTACTATGATGGTTCTAATATTCAACAGGGTATCCAAGCAAGTGGAAACAATGAATTATATTTGGGAAAGTTATGGAGAGATACTTATGAATTATTAGAATCTCTGGATTCACCTTATAACTATGCCATCCAAAACTCTGAAATAGATTTTATGAACCGTTCTCGTGTCTTTAACTGGATGGAAGAATTTAGTGAACAAATTAAGAATAATAAACATATTAGGGAATTATTGGGTTTATTGAACATTACATCAACAGTAGATTTACAAAATCAATTAAATAGCGATTTTTAAGTTTTGTTCTAAATACAGCACTTTTCTTTTTAAAGTACCACACCTAAATCACCAAAAACTTATGGACAAAGGGTTATAGAATTTATTTGTGATTTATTTGTGTACGAGATAGTTGAGAAAATTACTGTATTCAAAATCGGGGATAATTGGGAATAAGATTATGCGTATAAAAATCATAATTTAGAACGATTTTAGGATTTCTACCCAATTAATATGAAGCTGAATAGAACAAAAATTCAAGAATAACTGGCCACCGATAAACACAGATAAAGATCAATGAATTAATGTATTTCCCATTGTGTTCAACCTCGCCCAAAATTGGTATTAGAGTTATCTTTCATTTTTTTTGAAAAAACCAACTTTTCTATATTAGTGACTTATTACTTTTCAAAAGTTCTAGTTTCTAACTCCTGAATTCTTACTTTTTAATTAAAACTCAGAATGAAATCATGTTAGAAAATTCCAGCACAATAAAAAACTGACATATAGGAATCAGGTTTGATTACTATATCATCTCCATCAAGAAACATAAAAAAAGGAACATGAACTTATGAACACCCCTGTAGAAGCTTCTTTAGATACAACATTAGCAGGACAATCAGATCATTTTAAACAGAAAGTTCTCGATGTAGTGAGACGTTCTGGTATCAATCCTAAAGACCCATTGTTTTTGGTATTAAGTTCCCTGGGTAAATTTGAGGTCTTAATGGAAGACATTCCCGGTAAACTTAATACAGTAGTCGAAGGTTGGACAACGGAAATAGATGACAAACTTGATAAAGCATCAAGTGTAGCCATTGTTCAACAAAAAAGTGCGATCGCCAAAGCAGCATCAACCTTGTTGAGTAAAACCGAGCAAAAAAAATCTAGATCCGTCTTTAGTCCTTTAATAGCCACTGGTCTGGTATTATTTGGTATGTTTGGTGTTGTTATGCTGGCTGGTAATATATTTTTTATTTGGAGAGGTAAAGGGTTAACAGAACCAGTTCGCTTAACTGGAGAAGAACAAGAAACTTTGAATTGGGCTAAGTCAAAAGACGGAGAATTTGCTCGTCAAATTATGAAATGGAACGATTTTGATTTGAGTGTTTGTCGAGCCAAAAAAGCTCAATTAAAAGGCAGATGTATGATTTGGGTTGTGAATAATGACGAGCGACAACGTTATCTAGATCAATTAAATCAAAAATCAAAATCAAGCCGTTAAACTGATTTGATTTGTTTCTGGACTATCTATCAGTCCCTCTACAATTGCTTTTGTAGCAGCTTGAGCGCGGTTTTGACAATCGAGTTTAGTTAGAATGCGATGGACATGAGACCTCACAGTACCTACACTCAAAAAAAGTTTGTTGGCAATTTGATTATTTCTATCACCAATAGCAATCATTTGCAAAATCTCTAATTCCCTAGAACTAAGCGAATATTGCCGGCACACTCGTTTTATTTTCAGACTGGGAGTAACTACTAATTGTTGAAGTTGCAAATTTTGAATTAATATTTTAGCGATCGCAGAATCTAACCAATTTCCTCCTTTGTGTGTCACATAAATAGCTTCTGCTAACTTTTCTTTAGCTATCGTCCTTGTGCAATATGAATCTGTACCTGCTGCGAAAGCTTCTCTAACAGAGTCTTCCATAGCTTGAGCATTAAAAATCACTATTTTAGTGATTGATGATACTTGTTTAATTCGTTTTACGACTTCAATACCACTATCATCTTGAAGATGCAGATTAACAAGAGCTATGTGTGGAGTATAAGTTTTTATTAGTTTGAGTCCTTCTGATGCTGTTTCAGCTTCCCCACAAATCTCGATATCATGAGCAGCCGTAAGTAACACATTGATACCATATCTACTCAACTCATGGTCATCGATAATTACTGTTTTTATCATGTTGTTCACCTACTATGTTTGCGGTTTCTTCTGATTTGGCAGTATTAATGATGATATTTAGAAATGCTAACTTATCTATTAAGTTAGATAGATGACAAATATATTAATTTAATATTTTCTTAAGATTTACCCATAGAGTAAACTCTATGGTGTATTTAATAATTATCAGAAAGAAAAAATTTAAATAATTTCCATATCAAAATAAAGATAGAAAAACAACATCCAAAAGATTGAATTTTATTAAATTTCTCTAGGTAAGGGCTAGATTAGCCCTCTATATCTTGGGTGCTATTTTTTTGAATGGCATTTATATAAAGATTAGAGAGAAATTACCTAATAAAAATCAATCTTTGTACCTTTACCTGGGCAGAACAGGATAAAATACAGCCAAGTTATTTTGGGTATTTTACAATACTGGACATACCAATATAAAACCACAACTTAGCAAATGGAACTTGACATCAAATTCCGGGTTATAAAATTTTTATACCTTTTTTATATCTTTTGGTAGTGGTACAATTAACAGCACAAGCTATACTATTAATAATTAGCTTATGCTCTTATAGCTGGTTTGCTACTTTCTGCTAAAAATTTTACACTTGTGTTGATTATATCAGCAATATCTACTGGATCTAGGGTATAAATTCGTGCCATGACTTCCTTCTTAATTTGTTCAACAGGATATTTATTGCTGGTTGTAACAGTATTTAATGAGTTTTTGTCCAAATCAAAATTTTGAAGGTAAGTAGATAGAGATATATAACCTTCTAAGTATTGTTCCAGAGTTTCACTATCACCACCACTCAATTTTGCTAAACGCAAGAAATTTTTAGAGTCAGTTTCGGGAATAGCTTTACCTTTCAACCATCTATATACAGTTGAAAAATCAACACCGATTTCTACAGATAAAGTTGTTTGAGTCCAGCCTTCTTTTAATAAATGTTCAATTAACTCGACTAATCGTTTATGACGTTTTTGCATAGTAGAAAACCTGGTTCTACCAGTTATAAAATTTACTTTTGCTTTTTCAACAAGTACAACAGTTTATTTTTATCGCACGTTTTACTTAATTGATAGGATTGGTGAAGACAAATAATGTTCTAATCAAACAGGTAACAGGTAAATCATTATAAGAACACGATATGTTTCTTTCATCCCTAACAGGTGTTGTAAGTAAATAAGCGATAAAAAATATGACAAACCTAACCCTCCGACTCCTTGAAAAGGAAGTGAAAGCTCCTTATATCACAAGATAAAGGTTTGAAGAGAGGTTTTTTATTAAATTGTGCCTAACTACTCAATTCTAGTTGGGCTGTTCCTAAGAAATACATTTTATCACCCTTATTAGGTAAGAAGTTAAAATTTTGTATTAGCTCAATAATTAGGGAAGAACTACCGTATCGGTAACGATTTTGCGTCTTTTGAGGTTTTTCTTGAGCTATTTACCCATTAGCTCGCTCTCTTCACCTATCTTCAACAATAAATCAAGGGGTTCAACAATTTTAGAGGGGGGAGTGAACAATCATTTTTGCCCTAAATTATTGAGCAATTACGAAATTTTCCATACTTTACGTACTTATCCCTCTTCGGTCAAAGTAGGGTAAAACCTTAATTCTTCGTTGGCTAAAATAACGCAACTTCATTAATTTATCTAATGTTGATAAAAGAGGATTATGGCAGTGTGCGATTGAGTGAATAAAGACAAAGCCTTTCTCAGTAAATATTATAGTATATATAAGCATATTTTATAAAACTCCAGTCCGCTATATGAAAACTTGAACTGCATCGACTAGAAATGGTTATTGCATCTGTTTTAGTGGGAGACCTAGTGCCATCTTAGTCAACATCAATTGTTAAGAAATTATAAATTTAGATGCAACTTATATTGCGCTGTGCAAGATTATTAATATTGCAGGGGGCAAGTAACAAAATCTACTTGAGAAAGCATCTATCAATAAACAAAGTGTCATCACTCTCAAATCTAAAGTTATGACGTACACAACAGACTTAAATCGAGTCTCTATGAATGGAGGAGAGAACCAAGCAGGGTTATCTTCTAATTCTACCACTTTTTTGGATACACAAAATCTTACTGTTGCCGAAGATATTGAGCCAATAGGGTTAGAGACGAACTCTGAACAAAATCAGGCAGCTAATCAATACCTATCAAACAGCGCGGATCATCTAAATGAAGGTGATAGCCTGCGTGGCGAAGCCATAACAGTCGAACTAGGTAGATTAGAGGACAGAATTGAAAAGGGTTTAAGAGCTTTTTGGGACATCGGACAATCTTTGGGTCAAATTCGAGATAAACAGCTTTATCGGCAAAGTTACAAAACCTTTGATGAATATTGCCTGAACCGTTGGGAAATGTCCCGACGGTCTGCTTATCGCTTGATACAAGCTGCATTGGTTTATGAAAATGTGACCCGTGGATCACAAAGTTTTGTAAATGTGATCCATGGATCACAAAATCCTGAAACTCTAACTTGTGGATCACGAAGTTTTGTAAATGTGACCCATGGATCACAAAATCAAATTCTGCCTACGAACGAACGCCAAATCAGACCCTTAGTAACACTACCCCCAGAAAAACAACGCGAAGCTTGGGCTAAAGCAGTTTCTACAGCCCCCAATAGTAAAGTCACAGCTGCTCACGTTGCCCAAGTAGCAAGAGAGTACCACCGAGAGAACTCAGCAAATAAATCTAGGCAAAAGCATTCTTTTGAACAACAACACCAATCAACTGATAATTCTGAGCAATCATTAAACCGTAGTTGCTGGAATTGCCGTCATTCTAGTCAAGAGTTGATAAAAGATGATCACCAAAGTTTTTATTGCGATCGCCTGGGTAAATTAAGCTTTGTTGAGAAAGACGGCAACCAACGGGGTGCAGAATGCGAATACTGGACTTACCGTTTTGGAGAATCTTCTCAAGTCAGAAAAAATGTAATCCCATTACGAGAAACTTTTAACCTGACTTTACAACTTCCAGCACAGTTACAACCTATGCTCCAAGATGCTGCTAAAGATTCAGGTTTAACTATTATGGACTGGTTGACAAAACTGGTAGAAGAAAAGCTTTCACACGAGAATAAAAAGCAAAATACAGATATTGATGAAAATTTCGTAGGTACTGGAGTTTCAGAAGTTGCTTAATATTCAGGGTTTTAAGCCAAGAGACAATATCTGAGGCAGATAGCAGTAGAAAATCAAAATAAAAACTCTTGATAGCTTGAATAGTGTAGCCATAGCTTAACCAAGATCAATCAACATTAGTTGTTGCAAAAGGCTTTTAAGTATCACTTTTTAAAAAGTAGCCATTTATTAATAAATAACAAATTTAAAGGTATATAGGTTTACTTTATATGCCTATAAATCTTGTGCTTATGAAAATCAACATTTCTGAGTTTTAACAGTATCTACAGCGAAATGAAACTTCTAATCAGGTCAACATTTGGTAATTTGGGGGAGGACAGTTTTGGTGTCAGTAAGAGAGAATAATAGAAGATATCCAAAACCTGAATTATCAGGCTATCAATTAGCAATACCTTACCCAGCAGATGCTACACGCAAAACTGGAACTGGCACTATTGCTAATCCACAAATACCAACAACTACTAAGCAACTCAGAAAACCTAAAAACCTTCCTTTCACAGAACAACCGCTATTTATAAACAACAACTACGAGATGACAGCAACAAGTGCGCCAATTATTAGTGCTACCCAAGCATACCTTAAACAACCTGATTGGAATAAGTATACTGATGGCAAGCTTTACTTCTCAAAAGAATTTGGTAAAGGTCGTTATATTGAGTTCTACATACTTCACCAACAAGCACATCAACCACAATATATCTTGGATGGTGCGGAACATCAAATTCTGGAAAAGTACGGTGTAATGGCTGCTAGATTACACGCAGTATTTGCTACTTATGCCACACAACAAAAAGAACCTTGGAAACAGCCTTTTATCCTGCGTGGTTCAGAACTAATTAAGACACTGCAAATATATAAAAGTAAAAAACTCAGTAAATCACAAAAACTCAAAGCTATAGCAGATTTGGCTATGGTAGTTGGTACTTTAGGAGCGGTAATTCAATGGTACGAAGGCGATTTAAATCTTAGTATTAAAGAACGTTGTTTACTGTGGATGGTCAGTGTACAGGAATATAGTCAACCGAATTTATTTCAAGAACCAGAAGATTTATTAGAAGTTATCATTCGTGTACAGCCTGGACTTTGGACTTATAATTTTCTCAATGCTGAAGGAGAAAAATCAAAAACTGCACTCTATCAATGTGGGTTTATGCCTAAGCAAGTCTTTGATTTAGATGCACATAAACATAAACTAGCTTTTGAACTTGCTTTATATATTATTCAAAATAATCGCGCTCATAAAAATGGTACTTACACAATTCATAATTTATTGAGTAATATCTTACCAGGTTCTCAAATTGAAAAAGCAGTCAGTGATTATCGGTATGGTTGGCGATTGAGAGAAGATTTAGAAGAAGCTTTTCTGCTATTAAAAGATAAAGTTAATATGATGATTGAGTTTGATGATCAAACCTACCCAATGTGGTTAAGACCTTTGTGGGCAATACCAGAAGAACTAGCTCATTTATCGCCTCAAGAAAGAAATCAAAAGTTACTGGGAAAGAAAAAGTTACCAGATAATTATATTCAAAATATTTTATTACCTGCTAAGTTAAGTTTTAAGTTACCTTCTTCACAGATAAATAATAATAAATCAGTAAAAAATCAAAAAAATACAAAATTTTACACAAAATCTAATAAAGCTGGTGTAAAAACACAAAGTCAGGTTGATGTTGTCATAAATAATTCTAGCATAGCTAAAACTTCGGGAGTAAGTAATGGTAAAGTAACAATTAGGAATATACCTGTTATCAAGGAAATAACTGGCAACTTGGTTAAACAAATGAGAACAGCTAAAAAAATGAGTCAAAGAGATTTTGCTAATGCTGTAGGTATGAGTCAAAGCTGGGTCAGGGATATTGAGACCAAGGGTAAAGATGCACCTATTCCTGAAAAGTATACTGCTATAATTAAAGAGGTTTTAAATTTTAGATAAGCTGTTGAGAATCATGAGGTAATAGCAATGGCTTATAGCGATTTTAGCTTAACTAAGTTTAGGAATAATTTTCATATTACAATTAAGGAAGAAATTGATTTATTTGCTGCTGTAGAACCTATAGAACTCAGTGAAAAGTTAACCAGCACTTTGGAAGAAACTACAGAACTCGCATTAGCAATAAATACGGAAAAAGCACGCTCAGAAATGATTATTGCGCCAATTTTGTTAGAAGTTAGGCGTAAAGCTAATTATCAAATTAGTTTATTTTCTGGTACAGATTTTAATGTTGATATTGAGAAGGGTTTAAATGGTTATTGTGATTTTGTTATCAGTCGTTCTAAGGAACAGTTAACAATTAATGCTCCTATAGTAATTATTGTAGAAGCTAAAAATGAAAATATTAAGGGTAGTTTGGGTCAATGTGCAGCAGCAATGTTAGCAGCACAGTTGTTTAATGAACAGGAAGGTAATGAAATTAAAACTGTTTATGGTGCTGTGACAACTGGAGATATTTGGAAGTTTTTAAAGTTGGTAGGGGCAGAAATATTTATTGATTTGAACAATTATTATCAGAAATGTTGAATGTTGTTACAAAACTTTACATATTCAAGTATAGTAGTCTTATCAAGGGTGAGAATGTCAACATTTCATAATATCTTCCATCCAATGAACATAACTGATTTGTTGACACATACAAGCCTGAAGATAGCGGAATTTATCTAACATCTTTTCACCCCATTCTTTCGGAACAGATACAAGTTGTAAAATCAGATAAGCGATGAGACTAGCATAGATTTGAATAGCAATACCATTAACATTTTTGGTAATTAATCTATCCAGTTTTAAGTGCATCTTTAAAAATTTCCATAACAGTTCAACTCCCCACCGTAAACGATAAATATCTCTGATTTCATCATCTGTAACTGCTGCCTCTCCATCGGCAGGTAAATTCGTGACTAAGCGAAATTCAGTTTTCGTTTCTAAATCACAAAAATTAATTACCCTGTAAGCGGGAGCATCGGTCGATGAACCGATTTTGACTAATCCAGTTTCTGATTTAAATTCTAGTTTCCAATTATTCTTAATTCGCACTACAAAATATTTGTCTTTTTGCACTAACTCTTGCATAAAATTTAGCCCTGCAAATCCTCTATCCATTACCCCAACTGCATCTGGTGGTAAATTAGACATCATTGATGAACCGAATTTATAATCATGGTCATGACCAAAATTTATCAAATTATCTTCTGGACTGCCTGTTGACAGATTGAGGGAACTAAACAGTTTTACTTGATGATGACCTAGCACCCATAGTAACTTACTTGTCAATGTAATAATTGTTGAATCAATTGGACATATTGCATATTTATTATGTAACTTTTTGTGGACTTTATTCTGGACTAATTGATTTAATTGATGATAAATTTTCTGGAATACTTCTTGACTTCGATGAGTGTTGGCTTTGGAAAATGTGGAAATATCTACATCAAATCCTGTATTATTTAATCGTTTAAATAAATCCCGCATACTCGTTAAGCTATTATCCAGAGCATAAGCCAACCAACACTCAACAAAAAGACGGCTGTTCAAAACAGGATAATCATTTTTGGGTAGCCCTCCCAGGATATTTTTGACAATCTTGGGAAATGAGTTTATGATCATGGTTAATCAAAATATTTTAATCCTTCGCCCAAAATTTAACATATTTTGGGCTATTTTTATCAGGTTTTTCTTAACATTCAACACTTCTGAATTATTATATTAAGGAGTTAAACAAGATTTTAGGTATTTTGTGTCAAGGTGTTGAGGGTTGACAATAACACAGCCCAAAACAGTTGATATTACGTTTAAGAAAAATAACACTTCCCGCTTACTGAGAATAAAAAAGGGTAATTTTCGACTACTCACTAACTCCCCCTCAAGGAATTACCACTAACACCACATTGAAAGGCGATTTCGCGGAGCGCAGTGCTGATAGCGCAGCGTGGCGTAAGCCATAGGCGATCGCTAAATCCTTCACTTACGATGTCACGCTCGCCACTTTCTCCCCAAGGTGAGGGGATAAACCTTACTGTTAGCACTTTGTTAGTTAAATCACTTTACCAATGGTTATATATCGGTTATGATAATAACCAAAGCTCAAGAGGATACTTGGGATGTCATCGAATTATCACCTGAAACCAGAGGAAGTGAGACGTATCCGACGTTCACTTGGAGAGACTCAGGCGCAGTTTGCATCTCGATTAGAAGTGGATGCAGTAACTGTTGCTAGATGGGAGACCGGACAGAGAAAGTGTACTGGTCTGTATGCAAAAACGATATTGGCTTTAGATACTATGTCAACTAGAAAGGGATTACAAATGGAAGAGGACAATCAAGAGAATCTTATTAGGTCTGTAGAATTAGGTGAATTGTACAGTTTCTGTAGTAATACAGCTCCCCTACTCCAGTTCCTTTATAAAGAAGTCCCATTAGACTATCGTGAAGGGATTTTAAGAAAGTACCAAGAATGGTTTGAGGTGTGGGCATATAACAGCAGCTTTCTGGATGAAATTTGCAATAGGCGGTTAATTAGGGAGATTGGTTACTTTTTGCGCCCAGTTACTTCTGGCCCTATTAATCCAAATGCAACTGAATACTATGCAGTTCAAAAACTCGCTAACTCGTGCCAATCCATTTATGAGATAGCGCAAAATTTAGTTCCTAGTTATGAATTACTTCAAGCTAAAATCCCCATTGAGAGTCAAATTATCACTACAAGAGAGATGTTGCTTTTTATTAAACAGATTTTAGATGACCTACTCAAGCAACCTCTTTTAGATATTCAAAACAAAGGAGATGTTGTGCTTCTCAAGTTTTACAGATCTCTATTACAGTTTGTATGGGATGAAATGCACCAAGGTAAATGTTTACCAATACCCGCAACAGTATCCTCTGGCTTTGCCTCTATTTTATCAATTACACTTCGTGGCCCACTAACTATCTCAGTACCAGATATTTATGACCATAACGAACTAGAAGACATTAACAAAGTCACGAAGGATTCAATAAAAGGTCTGGAGAAGTCAATGTTATCCAAAGCTTTTGGTATCTCATTTCATTAATAATTATTAACTCACAGGTGAGATATTAGGGCAAAAGTATCAAAATTTGCACTCATGGAATTGAGTAAAGAATCATGTACAATTCTGCCCTAAAGAAATTATTTCTTCCCTACATCAGCCGGAATACTGCAATTTCCCTTCATCAATTGAAATTCTAAAGGGATTAGCTTAAAGTTAACTGACCCTCCGCAACTGGATGCTGCAATTACCCATATTGCGAATAGAGCTACGATTCCTCCAGTAGCAATGATAGGTAAAGCTTGAGCGTAAGTTTTACCCAAAATGCTGTAGGCATTTGCAACAGGTTTGTTCATTACCTTATCATGAGACTGAATGTTAACAATCGAATTGGCTTTATCTGTCATATTGTTACTTCATAATTTATGTAGAAATAGAGAGCGAGTCTATCCGTTTTTCAGGCTCCCCGACTTGCTCTAATTATTTATGTACCGTTGACATCTGCTAGAGGAACGGGAATCAACTAATTCACTGTTCCAGAAGACAATCAAACCGTTAAACATATATAATTCACTCAAAAATTGTGAATTATTGAGTTGGAAGCAATTTAGTCACTTTAAATAGATATACATCTATTTATCACCAACTTTTTTGGTTGTATTACCATCCCTGTAATCTTCCCACCTAATTCTTAATTTAGCCCAACCCATTCCTAGCAAACACCGAGTGGTTCTGAGATGAAAAACTAATCCTGAACATCCAGATTTTATCCAATTTCTCTGTAACTCTTCTAGGTCACTGCGCCAGTCTTCTGGAAGTTTTTTTCCAATCCAAACAGGTAATTTAAGTTTTCTTGTAGATGATTGATTCTCGCTAAAAAAATCCTTGATTGCTTCATCAAATTCAACGTTGGCATTTTGTAAACTTTCTCTTGAATCCTGGAAAATTTTGATAGCTTTTTTTATATCCTGCTGAGTTTGTAAAAGAATGCTGCCATCAATATCTTTACAATCATTATTGAACGCAACCTGAAGTTGTATCTCATAGATTTTTTCTATCTTGTTTAAAGCTTGATTAATACCTTGGTTTTTCTGCTCTACAAATCTTTCTATAAAAGGTTTGATTTGTTGTTTGCAACACAATCCAATTACAAACAAGATTATTAGTAATAATCTTGGAAAGACCCATAGTATGAGCCACAGTATGAATAATACTGGTAACAGCACTATTTGAAATATTATTGGGAGTTTGGGGACTTGTTTCAAAAAATTATTCAAGTATTCCATACTACACCCCCTCTACTCCCAATTGATTAGGTAGTAGTTGTACAAAATTCAATTGTTCAATAAAAACTGGTTTCCATCCAGCAAGATGGGCGCGGTATTCCTGAGTTTCTCTAAGTACCTGTTCCCCTAAACCAGTAATTTCGTAATATTTGCGTCGCGCACCACCTGATTCTGGGTCTGTTTCTTCACCCCAACGAGATTTAACTAAACCTTTTTTTTCCATCCGATGGAGTGTGGGGTACAGGCTACCAAATCCTATCTGGCGCTTACCATCACTAGCTTCGTTAATGGCGTTCATAACTTGCAGTCCGTATAGTTCTTTGCCACGCAACACTGTCAGCAGGTCTTCTTCAAGAGCTGACAGGGTGATTAACTCTTCATTTTTTTTAGCCATGAATTATTTGCTAGTGGATGATATATGTAATAACGATGTATTTTACAAATTTGATATACCGGATGTCAAGTGCTGGTAAAAAATTATTTGGATAGAGGGACTTAGGCTTAGGCATCCACCTAATGTCTGCGACGCTATATTTACATAGAATGAGGTGCGATTCGTTGGTAGCCGAATCACGGTGCGACTTAAAGGATAAGCTTTCCGAACCCAAAGCCTAACTAGCTTCTGTCTTTTTCATAGCGCGATAGCTAAAGGCTTAAGCTTCTCTAAGAGACGCTACGCGAACGCTTATCGCAAAGCTCAAAACTCTTATTTAGTCATGGACTCACGGCAACTTTATCCTTTAATTTTCGGTTAACCTAAGCAGGCAAGTCACCCTCCTGACCCGGCTACCTCAACGAGCCGCACGCAATCTTTTCCTTTAAGTCACAGTCCCCCTCAAGTGATCGCCTCCGGCGGGCGGGCGTTCTGCCATCGCCCCCAACACCACCATAAGGAGCGATCGCTAAATCCCCCACTCGTGATAAACATCCAGCTTACTGACAACAATAAAGCTCACAACTATTAATATTACGTTCAAAAATAAAAACCACTCACCCTTATTGAGAATAAAAAAGGGCAATTTTCGACTACTCATTATCTCCCCCACTTGTGATAATTAACTCCCCCCCTTGTGATAATTGATTTTCATGAAACCCTTACTCAATAAAGCTTTAACCCCCTAACCACCAAAATCACCTAAAAATTGCACATTATATAGATATGGCCGAAAAAAAACTACTCAAAACGGGGTTGTATGCTAGTCAGAACATCTATTCCAGCCCTGCGGGGACTACTCACCTGGTTTTGAGTGCGCTGCCATGAAACGTCAATACACCACCAAACGCAATCCTTGTCCTATCTGTGGCAACCATCACGGTTGCGCTATTCGCCCAGATAACTTAATTGAGTGCCTACGGAGTTTCAGCCAACATGATGCCCCGGCTGGTTATCGCTTTATCAAGCCCCTGCGTAACGATATGGGCGGTTTATTTGTTCTAGATAACCAAAATGCTCAAAACCAGGATAAGCCTCTGTATTCGCCTCAAAAACGGGCTGATAGTAGACAAACAAACAAGGGGTTGAGTATTGAGGAACGCGATTGCATTCTGCACTGCGCGGAGCGCAATCGCCAAAACCGATTACTTTTAAACTCCACAGTGAGTAGTTTGGGTACTCAACATTTCTCCCATCTCCAAGAACAACGACAGTTGACTACTCAAGAAATTAACTGGCTCAAAGACTTAGGCTGGGTGAGAAGCTGGGAACCTGGAGCTTATTCCCCTGCGGGTGTAACGTCGGCTCTTACGGGTATTTCACCTGAAGGTAAACTATTGGGGAGAGAAGGAATAGCGATCGCAGCCCTTGACCCCAATTTTCAAATCACCGGCTTTCAAATTGCCACCTTGCGAACTCAACCCAAATACATTTGGTTGAGTAGTGCCTACCAAGGAGGAAGCGGACCCCAATTACCAAATGGCGAACTACCTCTGTTTTGCTGGAAACATCCAAACGCCAAAAAGGTGAAAGTAGTAATTCTCTGCGAAGGCGCACTCAAATCTCTACTCACCGCCGTGTTTTTGTGGCGTTCTGGGCAAACTGACATTGCCGTCATTGGTACAGCAGTTGCAGCACGCTATGGTCACAAAACTCTGAAAGATTACCTCAAGCGGTTACGTCCCCAAGAAATTCGGCTGATGCCTGATGCTGGTGCAATACTCAATCCCCACATTGCTCAAGCTAATGAAGATACTCTACAACAGTGCCGTAAATGGAGATATTCTCTATCTGTGGGTGACTGGGGACAACTGGAAACCAAAGAGCAATTAGACATTGACGAATTACTGGCCGTAGGTCGGCAAGATGAGATTAAACTAATTAGCACTGCTGCTTACCTGAATCGCCATCATATCCATCAGCAAATCAGAAAACTACTCAAACAAGGTTCATTCCAGTTGGTGCAGGATAAGTTGATTACCCTAAAACCCGCTACCAACTCTACAGAGAATCTAGATTTAATTCAGCAGTATGCAAAAGGCGTTGAATACTGCCGTAAAGGTGGATATCAGGTAGTGGTGAGTTGGCATAATGAAACAATTTCACCAGAAGAGTTTTTTGCTGGATGTTCAGAACAAGTACAAAAATCCCTTGCTCAAATAGACCGAGAATGGGGAATGCTCTACAACCTCAAGCTCTGGTTTGGACGGATTATGGAGCGTTATCGTCCCAAGAAAGGTTTTGGTCAACAAAATTCGGGAGTATCCGGTGGGTTAAATGAACCACAGAGACACAGAGAACACGGAGAGAAAAAAGATAAGGTTGAGAGGTTTGACGCAGCCTCACAAGGTGATGGTGTTGTCAAGAGTGATTTTTCTGTCTCATCCCGTGGGTTAAATACTGATCATGATGGTTTGGGTGGGAGAACCACAAATAGGGGAATAGAGAATAGGGAAGACGGAAAAACAAAACTTTCCACAGATGGGGAAGTTATCAAAAATCAACTAAACCCAATATCACAACCTGATGAAAAACAACTGCTTTCAGAAGATGAGCAAGGTTTATCCTCACCCATTGCACCATGCAAGGTGATTGAGTACAAACCTGGGAAGTTCCCCAAATATGGCAATTTACAACAGCCACCAAAAATTATCTTCAAAAAAGGCCAGCGTTTGCAAGTGTACGCTGAAGCTATTGCAGCCGGTTGGAAACACATTTTAGATAAAAGTCCCACTGGTACATTTAAAAGCCATGATGCAGGAACAGCTTTACCAAAAGCATTGGGAGTAGAAAAGTTATGGTACTTTACCAGTCATGCTCGCAATGTCAGTACAGAAACAATTGAGCGCAATTATGAATATCTGGATGTACGTAATTCAGGTATGGTTTGGGATACTACCCCAAATGGTAAACGTTACCTAAGATGGCCTAAGCAGGGAGAAACACCAGATACAAAAGGTAATTGTCATCGCAGTCAAATTTTTAATGTTTTACGCAGCAAGAATTTAGACTCTATTGAAGGTGCAGAAAATCCTATCTGCGCTACTTGTCACTTATTAGAAGCTTGTCGTGGTGTTGCTGGAGCAGGTTTTGGACATCGGTATTTGAGAAAAGAGACTTTCAAGAGCGATCGCATTCGTTGTCATCCCGACAGCGCACCCCAACCAGAAGATTTCGACTGGTCAACTAGCGGTATTTTCTGGGATGAAGTTATGCAGACGGTACAACCAGTTAATACTATCACTGCCAATTTACGGGACATTGATCAAGTAATGGCAGAGTTAATGACTAATTCTCCTGAAATCAGTCTGCAATTACAACCAATGTGGGCAGTTTTAAGAGAATGTATAACAGGAGATGTTCAACAACCTTACTACGGTTGGAATGATTCTGGTGTCCGAGGAATGTTGGGTAAACCACCAGAAAATTTAGATGAAATCATTACAGAAGTAATGCAGATTTTACAACCAGATTTATTACCGATTTTTAACTCTACCAGTAGGTATGGAGTAGATTTAAGTGATTTACCCAAAAAAGTGCGAAAACAGTTTGGTAATCCTATTTCTGAATTAGTGGATAAAATTCAAACAGAGATAGTAGTTAACTGGTTTGTACCATTTTTACAAGTTTGGGGTAGAATAATTCCCGGTGCAATTCGGATTGATAATGGTAAGCTCAGTGTGACAACTCGTAACCCACGTCATAGTGCGATTGCCTCCGGCACGTCTTTAACGAACGCCAAATCAACAAAATGGAATGTTTACTTAGATGCTACTACCAAACCTGAGTATGTAGCTTGGTGGTTTGATATTGAACCAGAAGCAATTTTAACTGTAGAGCAAGAAATAAGCAAACCCAATAATTTACAAATTATCCAAATTACTGGATTAGGACAAGTTTCTAAAAATCGTTCTTCCTACTGTCAAGAAAGAGTCAGCGCACTGCGAGAAGAATTATTGTCTCGTCATAGTGATATTAAATTTATTGACTTTGTAAAATGCTGTGAAAATGAAGATGGTGGTTGGTTTAGAGACAGTCGCGGTTCTAACGATTTCCAAGAAATTACAGCTTTAGCTACTTTTGGGATTCCCTATCAGAATATCGGGCATTTAGAAACCTTATATCTGACTTTAAAACCTAGAAAAGATAATAAGTTAGTTAGTTCAACAATAAATCAAGATTTACAAAAATTTATTGATTGGGTTACGCAATCTGAAATTATCCAAGCTATTGGCCGATTAAGAGTAAATAATCGTTGGGAATCAGAGCTTTATTTTTATTTTTGTGCTGATTACGATTTGAGCTTTTTAGAACATGAAATCAAATATACACAAGCAGCAGAGATGACAATTGAAGCTGGTTGTAAAGATGAGAAATCTTGGTGGAAAATTGAAAACGCAGTTAAAGACCTTTGGTTACAGGGACAAAAGATTACTCAACCAGTTGTAGCAGCAGTTTCTGGTATGAGTCAGGGTTATATTTCCAAATTAGTAACTGAGTTTGGAGGAGGTTGGAAACAATGGTTAAAAATATTCCTTTCTCTATTAAATAGTAATAATAGCAAAAGGAATAATTTGGATGATATGAGCGATGTTTTAAAAGAGGAATTGGAAATGACAGATATAGATTTTAGTCTGCAAGATTTAGAGATGAAATCTCATCAGGAAATAGTTAAAAAAGTGTTTGCAATAGATAAACATTTAGATGATGTTGATTGGCAGTATTTTTTAGATGAAATGCCAATTAAATCGCAGTCGAAGATTATCGCTGCTTTACTTTCAATATTGCCTAAATGTTGGTTTCAGGAATTGATAAAAGTTGATTCTCTGTTTCCTGGGTAGCATCCGAAATATGTAAGTTTATTTTTATCGTAAGTATTCAACCGTCAGCCAATCGCTACGCCACTTACTGATAGCTGATACTTACATATAATTGAACTGCAAAGGACGCACGTGCGTATTGCTAAAGCGTTTACGTAGTGTGCCGTAGGCATAAGCTCCGCTTTTCTTCTATGCTGGAGGCTTTTGCCCGTTGTTCCAAGCCTCCCGTTATAAGGGTGTAGTAAACTAAGGCAAGAGAGTTTTTGGTGTGGCTACGTTTATTTTTTTCAAAATTGGGATGCTCCCATTTTCTGTTTCCTAACCCAACAGATATAATAAGTGTATCTCTAACGAGTAGTGAAACTCACAAATAGGAATGATATGAGTCATTTTTTTAATGAACTGTTAACAGTTAAATATTTATAGGAATTCAGTTTGATTCCTATAGTGTTCACGTTCGTGAAGTGTGGTGTAAGCCATAATTTTCGTGAAGACAGGAAAGAAGGAATCAAGATGTACCTGGTTTCGCCAAAATTAAATAGGAGTCCTATATGTTAAATTACAATACATTACATTGTTTACCTTCTTCAGCAGAATTACCAGATTCAGACGATACCCCAGTGGATAACGAACTACAAATTTTAATTCCCAACTTATTATTAGCCATCCTAGTCAATATTTGGCAAAAGCGCGATGACTGGTTTTTTGGTATTAATATGGGAGTTTATTATGCAGGAAGTAAACCTGCCATAGTCCCAGATGCTTTTTTAAGTTTGGGAGTGGAACGCTTTGTTGGTGAAAATGGGCGTTCTAGTTATGTACTTTGGGAAGAAGATGGTATTCCCCCAATTTTAGCCTTAGAAATTGTTTCTCAAACTTACAATTACGAATATGAGCAAAAGAAATTAGACTATGCAGAATTAGGCATTTTATATTATGTCATTTATGCCCCTACACGCCTACGTCGAAAACGTCAACGTTTAGAAGTTTACCGCTTAGTCAATGGTGAATACATCCTTCAACCAGGGGATAAAATTTGGATGCCAGAGGTAGGTTTAGGTATTGGTAGGGAACAGGGAACTTATCAAGGTAGAACCAGGGAATGGTTATATTGGTATGACGAAAATGGTAACAGATATTCTACCCAAGAGGAAGAATTGCAAGCTCTTTTAGCTAGATTACAAGCAAGGGGAATTGACCCAAATACATTGTAAATTTTTGAATTATGACTGTTAATTGATAACCGTCAGTTTTGGAAACTTTTTATTAATCAATGTTTTGGATTTATTGATTAAGTCCTAAATTCTTTTAATCTCCTAACTCTTGTTCCTTTTTAAGTAATTGATTACTTTGATTATACTCCATTAACGCTATCAGTTTAAACTTTTCTATTTCTCCTTCTGTTAATTGATTTGTGGTAACTTGAAACTGAGCATAATTTGTTTTTCTAATAGCATTTAAAGCAACCTCGGTTTCAGAATATAAATGTTGCTTTCTTTTCAGTATTAAAATTTGCTCCTCTGTTGCTGTAACTTGTAGTGAAGCAGTAAATTCATCTGATTGATAAACCCTAATCTCTCCATCTTCACTATTTTCTATTAAACTTCCTTCGCTTATTAACCTTGCCATTATGAGAGGAATAACATATAATATAATGTCTTCTTCATATATTTCTGTTTTGTTTTCTTCTTGTTCATCTTCCAAAACTATAATCGAATCATAATTGATTTGAGTGAAATTATCTTGTCCATATTCCGTTGTTTTATTTCCAGTTAAATCATCTACGAACATTACTGCTGATTCAGGAACAAACTCTGGATTTCCTAACTGTATATCGTCTGGTTCAAATTCTATTAAAATAGATTCTTCCACAGTCCTTCCAGAGTTAAGACTAGCAATAATAGATGCCAGGGTTTTGATAGCATCGTTTTGTTCTTCAATGCTTACAGTTTCTGTGGCTGGAATTGATTCTAATTCATTGTAATCAACATATTCGAGAAGTTGGCTTAACATATAAGCAGTTTTAGCAGGGGAAATATCAGGTGATATTTTACTTGATTCTTCAGTGAGTATAGTTAAAGGATTAGTTGTCATAAATTTATGCCAATCAATTGAATAAAAACTAAATTGATTAAATATTAAACTTGAAGATACTGATTTTTGACAGATGCTAAAGATTGATTGATATTATTGTTGATTTTCTCAAATACATCAATAACTTCAGCCGATATTCGACTCTGATTAATTTGTCCTAATTTAATATCGAGTAAAACAGTTCCATTTTTTTTTATAATCGTTAAATCTTTATGAGAGTTATTGATTGAAATCAAGTATTCTTTACCTTGTACTATAACGTCTCCATTATCTTGAGAAATGCCAAATACATCCCCCATTCGTTGAGCAATTTGGGTAAGACGATTGATAGAATGTAGTTCTTGAAAATCATTATTCATTGCTAAGACTGCTTTTTCTGTTAATCCTGCACCTGATTTAAATTCATTACCAACCTCTACAATTCGCTCAATATATTCTGCTGACTTACCTAACTTTTGTGCAGTCAAATACCAAGTTCTTAATTTTTCTAATGTTGTTTCTTGATCGTGAATACTTTTATCAGCAACTACCTCCTTTTGAACAATGTTGGATGAGGAAACGGGTGTAGAGTTAGGCAACTTTAGCCCATGAGATGACATCACAGATGATGGCTGTGTAGGTATTGCGGAAGATACTTCTGAAGCCGTTGGTGTAATAGATTGTGGTTGTTGATTGGTAAGCGTAGTATCTTGTTCTAGCTTGACTGCGCGTGTGTACCCATCGTTGACAGCTTCCAGCTTATATCCCTGTACTTCTAAATATTGTTTTACCAGTTGGTCAGTACCAGCAGCATTACCCACTATAAAAGAACTTTTGGAAGAGATCGCCTGATCAATCAGTGGTACATAATGTTTATTAAAAGTTTCCAAAATTTGTTGTTGAGTAACACCCCTCCAAGGACCAGAACCTGAAACCATAATCGTGTCATTAGCTGAGTACACACCTGTGTTTGCCCTTTCCCCCCAAGCTTGTTGATAATTACGGGTGCTAGAGGGTGTTTCAGGTGGTGCAGATGATATACCAATGAATTGAGTAGCTACTTTAGCCATTGCCACATCTTTTTGCATATGCGTTGCTACAGCAGCATTTAGGGGTTGAAGATTAGCAAGTGGGTTGGAAGTTTTGGGGGAAGTAGCAATTTCTTGGACAGAATCTTGAGGTTGAGGTGTAGTAACTGATTTTACATCTTCCTTGAATGGCAATTCTGAGGATGCTTGAATAGTCTGAGAATTTTCCAACACTTTAGAATATCCCTCAATCAAAGCGCGAATAAATGGAGATTCTTTACCCTTCCCTTCCCAGTAGTTATCTCTGCTGGAGGTGACATAGTGAGTACAGTTTTCCAGCCATTCCACACCTCCCCTTTGGGTAATAGCTGCAAACAACTTGGGGTGTTGTTCTAACTTGGCTTGGATGATTTCTGCCATTAGCTGTATTCGTGGTTCTCCCAAAGGTACTGTAGTTTTGTAGTGTTGGTAAGCTTGTTCAGCAGAGACAAAAGGCACTCCAGCAGGTTTATCTTGGGTGTAAGTTTCTAGTCCATATTTGCCGGCGGGTACTGCGGCGTTATCACGGAAAGATACAGGATATTCTCCTTGGATTTTGCCTAATTCCTTGGCTTTAACAGTAGGATTAGTCATAGCCGCACCTAGAGGGTCAGAACTTCTCGAACCGATATTCACCGGAGAAGTAATAACAGTAGCTGGGGGTGTAGCTGTAGATAAAGGTGGTATGGCAGGTGTAATTAATGACTGTTCAAGGTCTGCGCTGGGAAAAGGCACAATTTTTCCGTTGACATAATCTCCCAGTGGTTCTGTATGCAGTCCCCATACTTCAGGTTTATCCCTAAAAGTGGCCAGTTCTCGACTGCTGTGTTTTTCCATTGCTGTCCATTGTTGCTGGTATGCTGGATCTGCAATCATTTCTGGGGTGATGCGGTATTGCTTGCCTACTCGAAAGGCAACTTGTTGGGAAGTAGATATTGCGATCGCGCTTCGCGCACTGCCGGAGGCGATGGCGGAACGCCCGTTTTCAGCGATCATCAAAGACGTGCCGGAGGCAATCGCAATATCTCCCTCTTTAAACCCATAAGCTTTGTACGGTTCATAAGTCCTGGTTGTATGACATCTACCATATCCGCGCATAGCATCAATAGTAGTGCTGACAGGTAAAGCGTTGGGTTCACCGTGCATTTTCAGAGGAAACACCATTTGCACAGGTTTACCCGAAATCACAACATCCTTTTCTTCAGGTTGGGAGACAGTAGTGCTATTAGCAGGTAATACCTCAGCTACTGCTGTAGGTTGCAGATTTTCAGGAACTACAATTATTTGCTGCGGTGGATTGTTATTTAATAAATTGGGTGTAACTGTAACAGGTATTGTAGTTGTAGCTAATTCCTGAACTTTATCGAGTTTTTCCCCTATTATATGTGGTCTATTGGGAAGGGAATTAAGATATTGATTGTAAGCACTATTTTTTCCGTCAGCACTTAATGGTTCTCCAAACTTTGCCTTTAAAGCATCAAAATCATCAGATGGAATTGTACTACTAACCAAGTAAATTACAGAAAGACCCTTTTTCGTTTCTAGTGGTACCTCTTGTGGAGGTAAAACATTAAATTCAATATTTTTAGATTTAAACCAATTTTGAACTAATTCTGTTTTGTGGTTGTCCACTGCTATTCCTATTAATCCCAGTACCTTATCTTCCTGACTAGTAAACAACATTGTCGGACGTTCTTTGATCTTCTCCAGCAATAGCCAACTTTTTTCAACCATCACCTCTTGCTTTGTTACCGTATTTAATTGGGAATTATCTTGAAAAGCTTGAGATTCCTTTGTCCAAATTTGGGGATATTGTAATGTGCTGGGTTCAATATTAATAAAAGTGTGAGAAAAATTACTTTGTAATGTACAATTCACAGAACCTTGTTGACCATGTTTAAGCACTCCCAAATTTTGTAGTGCTTCCTTATCTTTTTTATAGTGAAGAACTCCTAATAATTCTCCATTGAGAAAAACAGCATCCCTATTTTTACTGGTTGGTACTTCTAAACTAACGCTTTTATATTCTTCTCCAGTAAAAACTTGACCTTTAAAATCATAAACATTAATCTTATTAATTTTCAACAAATTCCCATGAGGTGATTCAGCAATAATAAAACCACCTTCATGTTGACTATCACCAATAGATTTTAATTTAAGTTGTAGCGGATTCCCATTAGCTAAATAATTTATTTTTCTTAATTCTTGAATTGAATCATTATCCAATTCTCCTAACGTTTGACCAGCTAATTTAATTTTAGCTGTGTCAATGGGAACTGCTACATTACCAATAGCGAGTGTGACTTGTTCATTATTGAAAGTCTTACCTGCATGAGAAAATTTGCTAATTTCTCTAATGGTAATGTTGATTGGTGGTTGTGATGGTAAATTAATAGTTGCTGTGGCTGTATAAGATTCACCAGGTGTAATATATGCTTGTGCCTGAGTACCAATTGGTAATTGGCCTGTTCTTTGTTCCAAAACAGCAAATTCTTTGTATTTTTCATCATTGTCTTTGACAAATACCAATCTAGAATTATGTCTTTCATGTCCTGGAGGATAGCGACTGGCTTGTATTTCTATCGAATATTTTTCTTGCGGATTCCATTCTCTACCAACAAAATTATCTCCTTCCTTACCAATTCCTAATACTTTGAGTTGTGAAAATTGTAATTTATCTAATTGGCTAACTATTTCCTTACCAAAAGTTGCAAATACAAAGTTAGAAACTTTCTTACGAGAGTTTAAACTTGAATTATCTCCTTGTTCTAATTCATCTTGTCGAGAAGCTGATATATTCCATGTTGCGGCGGCGGCTGGTAATTTTTGGTCTTCAGGAATTAAATTATAGAAATTTTCAGCAACAGCATAAGCTTCTTGAAACAATAATTTGATTTGACTTTCTCTCAGTTCAGGTTTCAGTTCAACTAATGTTGCTCCCTGAGTTATCATTCCTGGTTTAAGTTTATAGTCAATTACAGATTGTTGACTAACTGTTCCCAGTTTTGAATATTTAGCTTCTCCATTTTCCGTTTCTCCATCAATTTGCGCTATTGCTAACAAAGTATGGGGACGTTGCAAAGACCGATATTTTTCTGGAATTTCTTCTAAACGAATATTGAGTGTAGAACCTTTCCAAATTCCTGGATGTTCGTAGCGAGTAAGATTAGTGATGGTAATTTCTGTACCATTGCTTGTTTTGACAACAGCATAAGGTCCTTGTTCAGTTTCTCGACGTTTATTCAATCTGGTAGCTACATTGAATTTATCATCAAATTCCTGTTTGGCTAATATAGCCTGAAATTTTTGTTGAGGAGTAAATTCTACACCTTTAAATAAATCTTGGAATTGGATAATAGGACGTGATTCTAAAGCAGATGATTCAAAGTATTTATTAACTTGGTTAATTAGTAACTCCACTGGTGAATAACCAGTAGTGTTAATGCCTTCCTTTAAGTAAGCAGATGAAGATTTTTTATCTTTTATATAATTAACATCTCGATAAAGATAGCGTTTGTTTTCAGCTATTACCTCCATATCAGGTTTTTTGGCACTTTTAAATAAATCCACCGCAATTTGATTTTGGAAACAAGCTTCTTCAATCATTTGTCGGTAAATATTCCGATTAATTGCCATTGCTTGTTCTATCACTTGAGAATTTCTATCTTGAACAGATGCAAGTTTGAGAAATTCCTGCATCTGTTCTCTGTATTCTTCCCTTATGGCTTGAGGATGGTTTTGATTATTTTCTAAATTGACTAATTTTTTATAATGACTACCAACTTGGTCTAAATATTCGGTTTGTTGTTGAGAATTCCCATAAGTTATTAAAGTTTCAATTTCTGACTCTAAAGCTTCCAGTGCTGTCACATGATTATTGATAATACCAACGCTGATACCATCGCTCATGTGAATAGCGATTTCTTCAAATTCAGGTTGTGTACCATCTTCTCTGTAAAAAGATTGCTTTTTCAGTTTGACTGTGGGAGCATAAGCATTTTCAGGCAGATTTCTGTATTCAGCTTCGGCGGTAAAATTTGGATATTTACTGGCTAATTCCACACCAATACAGTCACCATCAAAGTCTCGACCTTGACGTTCTGATTCGGTTTCTATGGGGTCTAATTCTTCGGTTTCAATACCTTGTGCTTTTAGGGCTTCAATCCTAGCTTGAATGCGCTTATGGTCTTCATCGTTGACGATAATAATTCCTGCCAAGGGGTTGCCATCTGGTCCTAAGTAATCTTCAATATGTTTGTTGATAGAAACACATAAACCATTAGCATTTAAAAAAGGTGAGCGAAAATTCAGGATTTTTTCACCTTCTATCATCCAAGGTACACAAATTTCACCATTTTTAAGTTCTTTGGAGGGAATAATCATTCCCCTGTCAAATGTGAGGACACGACCAAGGGCAATATCCCGCCATTCATTTTGTACAAATCGTGTAAGTTCTTGTT
Source organism: Anabaena sp. WFMT (assembly GCF_051781005.1). Lineage (NCBI taxonomy): Bacteria > Bacillati > Cyanobacteriota > Cyanophyceae > Nostocales > Nostocaceae > Anabaena > Anabaena sp. WFMT. The sequence continues at coordinate 60,674 of NZ_JBPWOA010000054.1, forward strand.
TAACTTTCTCAGTTTCTAACAGTTGGTTATGGCCAAGTAAGTCTGCTTTGATAATTTTGTACATTAACAAGTCATCTTGTTCAGATTCACTATCTTCTTGTAAATCATCTAAATTAGGATTATCGTTATATAACTCTACTGGTTTATCTGGTGTTTCATTCTCTAATTGCTCTGGTTTTTGCTGTCCAATAAATGCTTTGCGTTTTTCGTATTTTTCGCAATATAGCTGTGCGACTTTTCTAGGGTCTTTCTGAATTTCTGCAAGTTCTTGTGCTTGCTTTTCTAATTCTTCCGCAAAGTCTTTTATACCTTGGGGGAAAGAAGCTAGTAGTTGAGAAATGGCAGTTTTACCCTTTTGAGACTGTGATTTTTCACCTAACCAAATAGTTTGATTATATAAACCTGGTTTGATTTGGGGTTTAATTGGTGTGGATGGGTTATCTTTATCCGTTCCTTTAAAGCTAGATATGGGGATAATGAGGTCAATTTTGGGTGAATCTTTTCGCCAAGAAAGTTCCTCGATACGCTGCGGACGCAACGTTCCTTTACCAAATCTGTATTTGGTATCCTCTCCATCATTTTCTCTCCATCCAAATCGGTGCTGAATTACACAAAAGTTTTTATCTTTTAGTTCGTTTTTATTAGTTAATTTATTGTATAGCTCGGTTGAAATTTGCCCGTAGCAGTCACCTACTAATTTCCAGGCATCTTCGTTTTTAAGAAATCCTCCGTTTTCTCCGGTGGCATCATCTACCACTAAAATATTGAGTTTTTCATGGATGGCGTTTTTGCATGAGCCTAAAAAAATCGAACCGTAAGCACCACGGTCTTTTCGATCTGGACAGAGTTTTTCAATGACCTCTAAACATTCTGGTGAACCATAGAGTAGCCTAGTTTTGGATGAAAACAGTAACACATCACCATTTGGATGGTTTTTTAAGTCTTCTGCGGTGCAGTGTTCATCCATTTGTCCAAAGGAAAAATCCCTCTCTGGTAAGAAGAATTCTAAAAGTGTATTATCTAGTTTTTCAGTTAAAATTGAATCAGCATTTTTGGCATTACCATCTGTATGAATCCACTGCTTTAGTCTAGTATCAAAATGTTTAAATTCTAGAGTCATGAGTAGTATTTGAGTTTTAATGAATAATAGATTTTTGTGAGGTTTAATATGTCAAGATTAAAACGCTGGCTAAATATCAATCAAAATAAAGTCAACCAAGATGGATATTTGAAACAAAAGTATTATCAACAATTAATTGATGAGGGGATGCCTTCCCATCTTATTGAACAACACGCTATGACATTGAAGAAAAATTATGATCAGTTAAAAAAATTAGATGAAACTGACCCTGAACCGTGGATCAATTACACTGCCTACGATTTCTTTACAGAAGAAGAGAAGCATCAATTTAATGTTGATGGTTCTTTGAAACCAGAGTATGTGAAATATGCTCATAGTATTGGTATCAGTGCTGAATCATTAGCAGAAATGGAACGTCGTAAAAAAATTGAAGTTGATAATTACAATGAATTGTCGGCTCGATATGCGGAACAGGGCATAAATTTTGGTGAACAGCAAATGCAAGCAATTATTTCAAACAACAAAACTTATTTACAAAGAAGGAAGCAGATGGAAATAGATTTGCGTAATTTTGAAGATGTTGATACCTTGCCTTTTGAACCAGAAACACGGTATTGAAATTTGCCAATTTGGTAATTTATACATCACTGTTACAGGAGGTCACAAGGAATAGGTGACAGGTGACAGTGTGAAAAGTCTTTTGTTATCTGGGTTTTATCATCAATTGATGTCCTAAGTAAGTCGGCACGAAAAAAACAAGTTATGTAACAAAATGTAAAATGCCTTCTGCCTCCTGCCTTGCCACAACGATAAATTTCAACGCCTACCTACTTAACATGGGCGATCGCTATAACTACTAATAGTTTCCTCAGATTTGATTCTAAAAGTTATTTCAGTGATGGTGCTAGTAAAAAAAAGTAGAATTGGAGGTAATTTTTGTTTGTCGCTTTATATCGTTTGATATAAATCAAACCCATTTTTGATATAACTGTCTTTACTCCAATTCTCCGCTGTTTTCTTTTTCTTTTTGTCGGTTGTGGGTTAACAGTAGCATTTTCAGTCTTTCCAATATCATCAAATCTTCATCTGTCAACCCTTTATCTTTACTTTCAGCGTCATCATAGAGAGAAATTTCTGCAATTTCTTCCCCATTTTTGCGTTTTAGTTTGAGAATGTCTTTCTCTAGTTGAAGATCGTAGTATTTTCCTGAATATGTTTCTGGTTGTCCTGCTTGTTGCCAAAAAAATCTGATAATTGGGCTGATGTTGTTAGTGTGATTTTTTGAACTATTAACCGATTGGTGTGCGCTCAACAAAGGTGTAATGTTGGAAGGTATTGCATTACTCCCCTGACCGGAAGCTGGGTTGTCTACAGAAACCTTGCTTCTATTCTCAGTGTCCAGAGTATTTTTTGCAGGTTTACTAGAAGCGATAGCGAAGCGCTGCTGCAAGCAGTTCGCCTCCGGTAGTGCGCTCCGCGCAATCGCCAAGTGCTGCTGCAAGTCGTTTGCCGCCGATGGGTGTTTCGCCATAACTTGGCGTTCTGTTATTATCTTCGTTACTGCATTTTGAGCGATCTCCAGAGGTGGGTGTTTCGCCATAACTTGACGTTCCGCCATCGCCTCCTCAACTTCGATTAGTGCTTGACTACCCTCATTTGTATTATTTTTAGCTAATGGTGTAGTAATAGCTTGATGTAATTCTGATTGTGATATGTCTGCGGTGAGGGAAGTGATTACTTCCGGTAGTTCTGGTGCAGAATTCCGCGCCGCACTAATTCCTGAAGTAGTTTCTTGTTTATGCGTAGTTTTATTGGTTAATGGTATTGCTTCCTCCGAAGACAATATTGTTACCGTTGTTTCTATAGCAGGTGTTGGCATTTCTACCTGTTTTTTACCCTGACAAGAATATATTGCTGGTAAATCTCGCTCAGGGTTATAAGATACACCTCGTTTTTTCTGAAGTCCTGGAAAGCTGTATGCTGACCCTAATTTATACCCACCGACTTTGACACCATTCAACTCGAAAGCGATCGCCTCTTTAAACAACCCCCCGGTACTAAATTGGGGATGAACCACAACACTTTGTTGCTGAAGTCTGTGTATCAATTGGGTAACAGTTGGCTGGTCTTTCGTGGCTGCATCAATGATGTCAGCCAACAGTTGGGTAATAGGGGGTTGATTGGAAGAGTGGTGTTTTTGTTTTTGGGTTTGAGAATGGCGATCGCTAATAGTTGTTTCAATTCCAATTTTCTCCACTGTTTTAGCCACCCTATCACTGCTACAAGACACCTCTTCCAAACCGTACTCTTTCTCCAATTGTCGTAATATCACCTCACTGCGGCGATAATCCCAGGAATCTGGCACAACTGAGCCATTCATGCGGATACGCGAAGCAATGATATGAATGTGTTCGTGGTTGGTGTCATGGTGACGGGCAACAACGTACTGGCTTTGATTTAATTCCTCTCCCAAGAATTTCATGGCCTTGAGCCAATGCTGGGCAATTTCTGTGTATTGCTCATCCTCCAAATGTTCATGGTATTCCCCTTTGTTATGGGATACATCGCGGTGAGGAATAGAGAGAATGACATGAGCGCAAGCACGTTGGAGATTGGGGCGAAATCTTCTGGCTGCACCAAACTCTTTAGTTAGTTGTATGGGTGTATTTCCACCCATATTGCTCTCGATCATGGTGGCTTTCTCCTTACCCAGCACATATTCTAGGGTAGAGCGAAAGCTGTGATTTTTAAACTGTTTGCCAATCAATGGAACTCCTTTCAGCACTTTCTACGACGGGTTATGTAGGGGTTGGCTGAATACTTTGTTGAGATAATGATTTTGGAAAATGTGGTGAATTTTAGAGCGATAGCGTACCCCTACGGAGAAGCAAGCTACGCGGAGCGTCCCGGAGGGAACTAGCGCTGCTGCAAGCAGTTCGCCTTCATCATGTCTTTGACTAATCAAATAATCTCTTCTGGTTCATCAACTGTCACCCCACACTCCAGTAGTTGCATTTGTGTTTCCTTGATGGATGTACGCAGGGATTCTACTAAGTTTTCTAGCTGCTCAACATCAAAATTGACGGCTTGTCCTGTTTTCGATGCGTGAGTTGCTGCTGTAGCTATCTGGTTAAGATTCACCCCAATAGCATTCAGTTCTGTGTACAACTTCCAATTTAATTCAGGGGGAGGGGGCAATTCTACAACACGCCGTCGAAATGCAGCACGTCGAATAAATTCTGTGATACTCACTCTGCCTTCTTTTGCTTTCTGTTTAAGTTGCTCGTACTCATCAGCAGCAAAACGAACTGAAAGCCTAATTGTTCTGATAACTCCATCTGTTCTCTGAGTTTTTTTTGGCATGATGATTATTTCCAAAAAAACTTGTTCAGCTAAAAAATGCAGTGAAAATACGATTTTGAGTGGTTGAGTCCGAGTATAACGCATGCACAAAACATGGCTTGCGTCTCACCGGGAATTAAGGCAAACACGATTAAGGTATAATTTATAACGTATGATTATACCTTTCAAACCTTTCTACTGTAGGTATTTCAAGGCTATTTACTTAGTATGTAAATTAATATACAAATGTATAGTCCTTACTGGAAATTGGCTAGGATTGGCTAGGATTGGTTGCTTTTTTGCCACCTAAAAAGTTTATTTAGTTAATTTGTACTATTAAATTATCCATCAAGTGGCTGGGATTGGCTAGGATTGGCTAGGATTGGTTGGGATTGGCTAGACTTACTAAAATGAGTATTATTACTTATAACAACGGAAGTACACAATAATACTTTTCTAACCTAATAGTTTTCCATTAGGGTGTGAAATTTTTTGTGCTTTATTTATTTTATTTGTTTTTAAGCGTGTTTGCATATAAATAGTAATCAAGTTATATCAAAAATTATATCTGTTTTATACTTTTTGTTAGTTTTATATTCATACCTGAATGCTGCAATATAGTTTTTATTATTTATTAGATTTTGTGATACCAGATACCTTACCTATTGGATATTAGGGTTTAAAAATCATAAAAGATAAATGGAATGACTATTATGGCAGAGCAAAAACTTATAACCAAGAGACTTAGATTTCAATTTCGAGAAAATACACCAGATGGAATATTGTTGAATTATTTGGTTAATTATCCCCATAAGAATTTTGATGAATTAGTATGGCAAGCAGCTCGAATATATTTTATGCCATTAGCTTATATCAACGTAAATGGAGTTGATGATAATTTATTGAAGGAAATAACTTTATCATCATTATTTGATTGTTTAAACCATTGGAATTATATTCAAATAAAGTTAAATTTTAATTTACCCTTATCTCAAATAATTCTTCAAAGTATGGACAGTTTTAGTACCGCTTTGATTACAAACGATTCTGTAATAAAACAGAATTATGCTAGTTATCAAAACCCAATAGAACAAATAGTTACTAATAACACAACAGTTCTCCAATCTCCAGAAACTGATCTACATGATGATTTTTGGGATGAAGATGTAGAGGTAGAGATGGAATTAACGGATGAACAAAAGGCTGTTAGACAGGATATTCGTTCTTTATTTGGATAAACACTATAACTAAATAATTTAGCTACTTCCTGAATTCATACTTAACAAAATTCAATCACAAAAAATATATTTTAGTTAATTGGTGGAAAAGTGAGTAATAAAATGACTAAAACTGCAAATAGTGTAACCCCGGATTTAATGCTGGCTATAGATTTAGGTGGTTCTCAAACTAAAGCAATTGGAAGTGTATCTCATAAAAATGACTTTCCTACGTTGCTGTGTATGGAACCAGAAATAGCAGATGTATCAGTTGCGTCAGTAGAAGACTATGAAAAAACTAAATCAGGTGAAACAGATCCAGAGAATACCTGTTGGGTGGGTATTGGTGAGGAATATTATGCTATTGGTTTCCTAGCGAGAAAAAAATATGGTGGTAACTCCTTACTCAAGCAGTTGAAAGAAGAAAATGCAGTACAAAAAATCTGTGGTGTTTTGTGGGTGGTTAGTCAAAAATTGAAACTGATGAACAAATTCACAGTTTCACTTGCTGTTTTATTACCACCTTCAGAATATCAAGATAAGGAGCGTCTTGAATCTAAATTAAAACAGGCACTAAAACGTTTCAATACACCTACTGGTGAAATCAGGATCAAGTTGATAGACTTGAACGTTGTCCCCGAAGGAGTTGGTATTTATCTACATAGACGCACTATTTTGGGAACAAACATTAGGAATTGCAACCTTGCGGTAGTAATGTTGGGATATCGCAATGCTTCTGTACAGATATCTAATAAAGGTGCAGTAACTCCAGGGGTATCAAATACCTTTGGGATGTCATGGATGTTGGATGATTTTGTTAGACGTTGTAGTGGTTTATCGAAAGATGATCCACATCTGATAGCTGCGGTGGTAGCAGCAGGATCTGAATGTAAGTCGGAAGTTTTAGCTACCTTATCACGACGTAAAAGTGAAGCTGAGGTGTTAGCAGAAGCTCAAGATATATCTTTTGCTCTCAAACTTAGTCGGGATGAATATTTTCGAGCATTAGTACGCTGGTTATTACAAGAAATACCCCGTGATATTAATGAGATGATTTTGTGTGGTGGTACTGCGGAATATCTTAAACCAGAATTAGAGGCATATTACAGTAATGTGAAATTGATTTGGAATGGTGGTGTAGAAATTCCCCCAGCACTCGATAAAGTAGGAATGGGTATGCGATTAGCAGATGTATGGGCTTTGTATCAAGTATTGTTTGGTAGTGCCAATTTAACTACTAAAAATAGTAATACTACAACTAATAATTCTGGTTCTACTGTTTCAGGGAACAAGGTTGTTAACCTGCCTTCACCAAAGCCAAAGGGCTTTTTGGAAATGCCAGATAGACTTTAAATTTGTTAATGAAGTCGAATTTTTGTAGCTGGTAGTTTATTGTGATGATTAAACCTTTAAAAATTAAGAGAGGCGATTGCCTTTGGCAGTGTGCTACGCGCAATCGCCTGAGACAACTCCTCCCTTTTTTGGTTCTTCGGTACTTGCTATTCCTCTACGGAATTTGGTCTATTTTGTAACCATTGTTCTAGATCAGCTATCGTTGAGAAATCTAAAAGTGCTTCCCCCAGTAATTCTAACTGTTCAACAGATAGTTGATGAATTTGCTCAATTAAGGTGGATGCAATTACACCAAATCGCCGACTAAGTTGTCGTATAACTAATCGTTCTTCACCTATTAGTTCACCGCGTTCCATAGCCAGTTTTTCTGTTGGGCTAACTAAGGGCATTTTTCTTTCCTCCTCCAAACGTTTAATTTTAGTGATTAATTCTTCTTGCAAATGCTTAGGTAAAGTCATCATTGTATCAATGATTTTGAATAGCTTAACGATTTGTTCTTTCGTTAACCCTCGCTCGTAAAGTTCTCGAATTAACTTCCATTTCCATGCTTCCCGTTCAGTAAGATTACTGGTTGTGGCTTTAGTCTTCAAGTGCGCTATCGTGATGATAGCAAAGGGATTGTTACTAGATTCTAGCTCATTCCAACGCGATTCGTAATCAAGGAGTTTAGCAATGGGAAATTTAAGGTGAGTTTCACCATTTCCAATAGAATAATGATAACAATCAGGTCGCCAATTTGGTCTATTATCACCTAAAATTGCTAGGCTAAGTACCTTGTTGTGGTAAAGATCAAAAGCGCGGTAGTGGTAGATAAACATTCTTTCTGCAAAGTCAACTTCATAATGACTTTGAACTTCAACGTGAATCAAAATCCATACCTGTTGTTTATCTAACAACCAAACTTTATAAAGTTTATCCGCAATCCGTTTTTCTGTTTCTGATGAAGCTGTAATCTCTTGAAGTTCTTTGTCTAGGGGTTGAGGGGATTCTTTCCAATCAATTAATTCATGGATTTGAGGAAAGAAAAAGAATAAGAAGCTTTCAAAATATTCATTTAATGCTTCTTTCCATGATTCATCATAGTTAGCTGTTAATTCAGTCATTTTTTTAGTAGATGAGCATGATTAAAAAAAATATTATATACAGATTTTGCTCTATTTATAATTTTTTTACAATAAATATGATTTGAAAAATGCTTTAACTTTCAAGACTATCGAAGATTGTTCCACAACGCTGGCACATAAAAGAATTATCCCATTTTTTATAAAGTCTAGGGTATTTACGTGAGTATAAAATGTTTTTTCTTAATGCCCAGAATAGATAGATTGGGAAAACTACAAACATTAACAATTCAATCATAGCTAAGGCTTTAAAAATTGTGAATACTATAATACCTATCCAGGTAATAAAAATGGTTTTAAGAATTAATATAATATTTGATTTTGGTTTTTCGGGTGGTGCTGCTATCTTGCCTAGTGATGTAGTATTAGTTTGATTTTTATAAGCAGCAGCAGACTTTGAACCTATAGAACCTCTGACTGTGCTAGTGCTATGGGTGACATTTTCTTGATAAATTAGGGATAATTTACGGGAATTATTACTTTGGCATTTAGGGCAAATAATTAGCATAGTTATCCAGATGATATTTACAGCAGTTTGTATTTTGATGAATTACATTTTCTATGCTGGTTTCCAATCATTGAGTGGTATTAACCAGATTTGATAATGCTATAAATTTATTCAAGCTGTATGATTTTATCCCAGGAGTGACTTTAATGTTTGAATACGCGAATCTAATATTTTCTAGTATAGACATAACAAATATTATTGTCAATGAAAAGAACTATTCCCCCCTTGGTTTATGAGTTTGTAATGATTCAGTTATTGAGGGAAAGATTAAAGGTGAATTTTTTTTCTTTCCCTGTAATAGTAAAACCTGACCAGGATTGATACCTAAACCATAAATTAAGATTTAAAAATGCTATGATTTAGGCTTTTGGATTTTTTACATATTCTCCAAACATGAATTAGACAGTGAGTGATTATCTTTATTTGTTCACGCAGCAGCTTTTTGAGGTGATTTGCGTTTGCGTGTAGAAGTAGTTTTTGGATTAGGAGTTGTATTATTCTTTTTTGGTCTTCCTCGACGTTTTGGTTCTGATTTAATTTCTTTTGCAGGTGGTAAAAGTTTTAGTGTAGGAACAGGAAGAGGAAAAGGAATAGTTTTACTTTTCATTGTTTCGTAAGATGAAATATCATTTTCTAATTCCATTGTCCAAGGATCAGATAATATTTGATAAATAACTGGTTTATTGACTTTAGGAATTGATATTGATATTGATGTGTTGTCTGGTGTAACTGATGTTGTAGCTTGTATTAATTGAAAAATCCCAGTAACAAAATCTATAAACATCGCTACAAAGAAAGTAACAACAATAGCTTCAATCATTAAAGTAAGTATAGATTGCATAATTTTCTCCTAAAACACAGTGATTTTTGGTTTTCATGATTTTCACAAATGTTTCGCGTAGCGATATATCAATATTTTCACTGTATTAAAGCAAGATTTATATGTCGTTATTTAAGTTTTTTTGATGTATATGTAAGACTCAATACTGTCCGGTTGATTTTTGTAACGACCGTCTTGAATGTTAAGTGATGCCTGCGGCGGGCGTAGCCATCACTACATGATTTCATTTTTTGAGCTTAACCGATAAGTATTGATTTAAGACTCGATAAAAGTTGATGTGAGAAATAAATGAAAAATGCGTAAGTTTATTTTTGTTTAATACCAATTCTGTATAAAGATGCGCTCAATTTAAAGATTAGCGAACCGCAGAGACGCAGAGGACACGGAGAAAGAAAATACAAGGTTGAAAAATTCGGCGCAGCCTCATAAAGAAATGGTATAACCCTCTTCTGTCAAAGTGGGGGAATTAAAATAGGAGAGAGAGGCTAAAACCCTTGCCATCAAGGAGGTTTGAGATGAACCTACCAAGAAAAGCAACAAAAACAGTTTCATTTGTAGATGAGTACTGTGAAACATACAAAGATATCTTCCCAGAAGTAAGAAGTTACGAATGTTTGAAATACTTGCATCTGGGAATGATATCGGAAGTAAAAAGAAAGACGCTACCAGCAATAGCAAAGGTAGTAGGCATAACAAATGCTCAATCATTACATCACTTTTTGAAAGAATCACCGTGGTCAGTAGAAAAGTTAAGAGAGAGAAGATTAAAGCTATTATCAAAAGCCCTAAAAGAGAAAAAGTTTATATTGGTAATAGATGAAACAGGAGATAAAAAGAAAGGAAAGAAGACAGACTATGTAGACAGACAATATATTGGCAACTTAGGGAAAATAGAACAAGGGATAGTCTCAGTAAATGCTTATGGAATTTGGGAGGAAGCAGTATTCCCATTAATCTGTAAAGTGTATAAACCTCAAAAGAGGTTGAAACCAGAAGATAAATATCAAACCAAGATAGAAATCGCCAGAGAAATAATAGAAGAACTCAGAGAACGCCAATTCAAATTTGAGGTAGTATTAGCAGATAGCTTGTATGGAGAGAGTAGTGAATTCAGGCGGACTCTAGAGAAACATAACCTCAAATATGTCGTAGCAATTCGGAGTAATCATGGTGTGCTAATGCCTGCTGGAGCTAGGGTTAAGAGGAATAGATGGCAAGAATTTGACCGAGTATTTACAAACGGGAAAAAGGAGAAACGCTACATTAGAGAAATTATTTTTGGTCACCGCCGAGGCGATATTAGATATTGGGAAATTACAACCGACCCGGAACAACTGCCAGAGAACTCTACCTGGTATATTATGACTAATTTACCCGGTAAAATCCAAAAGTCTGTCGGTAATACCTATGGTTTAAGAACTTGGATTGAATATGGATTTAAACAATGTAAAAATGAGTTAGGTTGGGCTGATTATCGCGTAACTGATTATGCTGAGATAGAGAAATGGTGGGAAATTGTTTTGTGTGTCTTTTTGATGGTTAGTTTGCAATCTCCATCCTTTCTCAAATTGGCTGCCGATAATTGTGTCATCAATTCTCCATCCCTTCTATCTCAGTTTCAACAACATCCTTGGTGGCAATTTGGTCACGGGTGGAAGCACATTCTCAATAACTTTCGCTTAGTTATTCAACCTGCTATCTTTTTAGCTTTGATTCTGCCCTGGTTATCAGTTTTTTCTTTCCCCTCTGTTTATCACTATTTGTCAAAACTTGTGGCTTTAATGAATCAATTTCATGTGTACGTACCCTCTGGATAATCCCATTTTTTCTTCTTCCTTAATTCCCCACTTTGACAGAAGAGGGATAACAACAGAAAATTATCCCATACTGGATATGATTGAACCGCAAAATACACAAAGGGAAGAGAGTTTTAGAGAGTTTTTGGTGTGGCTGCATTTATTTTTTCAAAATTGAGAGCATCCCAATTTACCTGGAAATGCTGTATGTAATGTTTTTGAAGTATTCATTATCTAACTTAAAAAATAAAAAATAGGTATTAGGAAACTACTTCCCCAATACCCAGTTTTAAAGTAATCAAAAACTCTAGCAGTAATTTCAAAACAGACTAAGTTGCACACCTGCTACCTTCTTTAGACTGCTAGGAAAATCATGAATTTTGCTAATTGTGCTAGATGTAGAAGCTTGATAATCAATAGGTTTGATAGTCTTGACAACCTGAGAAATATCACTAATCCATTCAATATCTTCCGTGCTGCGACTAAACAACTTATCTACTATTCCTGGGTGAATATGGCATTCTTGAATACACCTTTCATCATTTAGCCAGAAATCATCATCACTGTCTTCACCATTCTCATCATTAGAAGATAATTCTGATGTATCCAAAGCAGCTTCATCTTCTTGTAAAATAGCATCAATTTCCTGCAATCGTTTGGAGACATCATCAATCCTTTCTGAATGTGGAAAAGATTGTCCTACAAGAGATTCCAATCTTGCTTTTTCAACCTTTGCATTTTCAAATTCTTCCTGCAATCTTGGTAGATATTTCGGTAATGAATCTATCATAGTATCAAGACTGATTAAAGGATGAGAACGTTGAAACTCAATACTTCCTTTTTTGTTGTCAATAACCCAAGGGAAATAATATTCATTTCCACAACATTTGATGTAAACGCCTAACTTATTATTACCGGGACGATAATAAGCATACACATCAAAACCTCGGTAATTAGCAACCTTTCTTGTAGAAGTATTTTGATCCTGGAAAATCTCTTTGCACTCCAGCGATATTCGTCTAGAAATTTGCGCTGCTTTTATTTCCTTAAAAACTGGCTTGATTATTTTCAAATCTTCCTGAAGCCAGTCAATCTTGCGTTCTAAATCTTGAATTTTGCGATTCCAGTTATCTATATTCCAACCCAAACTAAATTGTTGTCTTTGATGACTCCTTTGTTGAATAAGTAGAGAATTCAACTCACTACGCAAATTGGACTCCTCAATTAACAGAGAATTTCCTGTAGCCATTGACTTAATTTGAGCATAGGAATAAATTCCCTGATCACAATCTTCAACATTATCCAAATCCTCACCATTGAGGAATTTAGCAGTCATTTCCTGCTTCCATTGCAAAGTTTGCCATCTGAGAGCATCTAGACGTTCAGTAATATACCTAAATATCCACACAAAAGGTAGGGTAAAACCCATAAATTCCCCATTTCCCTGCCTAATACCTCTCCCCTCCCTTTGAGTAAGGTCAGATGGTCGCCAAGGAGCATCTAGGTGGTGTATAGCCCATAATCCGCGACGGTGGACATTGCAACCTGTACCTAATTTCTTTGTGCTTCCCAGTAAAATACGCACCTGACCAGAATCAATTAACTCAAACAGTTTAGTCCGTTTAGATTTATTGAAATCATGGACAAACGCAATTTGTGATTCTGGAATTCCTAATGCTATAAACAGCATTTTCAAATACAAATATGTACTGTATTTATCTGGTTTAGGAATACTAGCATCACAGAATATTAATTGAGTTCCCTTGACAGTATTCGTCAGTTTCCAAATTTGCCAACTATTCCAAACACACTCATGCAACTTACTGATATCTGCTTCTTTATTTTCTCCCAATAAGCGCATAGTTAAAGCAGCTTTTGTGAGGTCCGTTGTTACCTTCAGCATATTATCAATGCTGGGTGCAACTTGCCGAGTGTAAATTTTCTCAGACCTTTTGAGAGCATCCCTAAGAAATTGTAATTGTGCTGGAGATGGGTCTACAACAACATCAATAAACTTAGGTTTGGGACGTTTTAAAACATCACCAATGTTATCATTTGTGCGAAGGTCAACAAATTGATCCATTAGCCCTCGGAGAGCTTGGATATTGCAGAAACTCTTAAACCGAGTCACTACTTTATATTTACCACTAGCAGTAACTTCAGCCGAAGAAGTAGGTTCGGCAAATTGACTAGCCCATTCATCGAAAGTTTCTATTCCCAATTCTCGTAATTTAGGAAGTTGAAACATCCGCATCCAATTAAATAATTCTGCCATAGTATTGGACAGAATTGTACCCGTTGCACCAATTACCTTTCCTGTGAATTTAGAACAAGTTTCTGTGAGCATATCTCCCAGAATATGCAGAATCTTCATGTAGGTATCACTAGCACGTTGACTCCAACTTTTGGGAATACCTCTGATGTTATACATCTTGGTAATAATCGAGAGATTCTTAAATTCATGAACCTCATCTATCACCAACATATCTGTCAAATTATCAAAATCAATGTGATTGTCTTTTCTTGTGGATGCTGTTACCTTGTTGATTTTATTTTCTAGGCTTTTTAACGCCTTCTTTAATTGTTTAGTGGTGATTCTATCGTTTGACTCGTTTCTCAAGAAAGCTTGGAGAATTTCTTTTTCTTGATTGTGGAACGCTAATTGATAATCTTCCGATAATGCTAAACTGAAGAATTGGGAGTGAGTAATGATAGTGCAATCAAAATCCCCTGTTTGAATGGCAGCAGTGAAGATTTTTCTCCCTTCGGCATCTAGCTTTTCAGGAACTAATAAGTTTGCCATTGGATAGAGATATCTAAAACTCTCTTCAATTTGCTTTTCAGTGCCATTCAACACAACTAACATTGGCTTGTTAGCTAATCCTAACCTCCGACATTCCATGATAGATGCAATCATGGTATATGTTTTACCAAGTCCCACATCATGGGCTAGGAATGTGGCATTTTCTTCAAGGATTCTCGAAACACCATCTAATTGCCAATAGTTCAATTGCACATGAGGATTACTACCTGGAAGCTGGAGGTAATTACCATTATATTTTCGGGCAGAGAAAACATTAATTTGTGTGTTGTAATATGTATACAGTTCCACACATCTTTGTTGATTCTCCCAAATCCAATTTCTAAAGGCAAATTTGATGACTTCTAATTTAGCTCTGGCTTCTTCTGTTGCTTCGTTAGATGCTAGAGTATTAATGGTATCCTTGCTTTCGTAGATAATGATTCTGGGGTCTTGACGATTTAATCCTTTTTCCAAAAGTTTGGCACTATCTATATAACTTGTGCCGTATTCTGTAAGGTCGTCAGAATTCCCTCCTATTGTCCAAAAAGATGTGCTAGATGAAGTAATGTGAGATATCGTTACTTTAATTTTCAATATCTCTTTCGCAAACTGCTGGTAAATTTCTGGTTTAATCCAGTTTGTACCCAACATTATGTGAATCTTCTTGTTCAAGATTTTATCTTTTTGGGAATCTGTGAGAGAATTCCAATCAATATTGGATGTTTCTAGACAAGTAAGTTTGATATCTTCTGTAGCATCGGGAAGCATTGGTAACGGTTGAACTGCTTTGAGTGCTTCTATGTTTTTGGCTAAATTAACTGCGATTGCTTCTTGCAGTTTTCTGTAAACGTTACCAGATAAATATTGAGCAGCAAGTTCCCATTTCTGGTTAATTGGATTATAAAAGATGAGATTATCAGCATCGAGTTCTTGAATGATTTCCTCTTGACTCAGGTTGCTAATTTCTGAGATATAATCCAAATCTAGACAACCTTTGATATTCAGTGAATGTGTCAAAGCATCTTGGGCTGAATTAACTTTTGTAGGAGCAGAATATGAACGACAGACTCGTTTAGAGAAAATATCAGCTAATTTGTAATTGCTCTTTTCTAGAGTTCTGACTAAATAATAGTTGGGGTCTTTTCCCAGATGTATTAGGTTGTACTTACTATTGATTCTGCCCCATTTATGAATGAATGAGTTGTAGCTGTTTTTAAGTTCTTGTTGGAGTTGTGTTAATTCCTCATCATTTACTGTTTGTTGGGCATTGATAACTTTTATTAAACAGCTACGTAGTTGCCAAAAATCTTCAATTCGATTTCTCTCTACAGTTTCTACTAAAACTAAATGGCTTTTCGCTCTTTGATAAATTTGGTTTTCATGAATACAAAAAGCCATTTCTTTAATATGTTGCAGTTCAGGGAGAACTAACAGAAGATCTTCAGTTTCCTTTCTAGGAGAGTAGTTAACATTTAGAGGTATTTTGCACAGGGATTCAGATAAATCTCTGCCGTCATCTAATAGTGCAAAACCTTCACCGTACAGTTTATTAATGCTTGGTGTACCTAATAAGTGATGTACATGAGGATAGATTCTCTGTTGTAAATGTGTGTATTGGGGAGATTTTTGCAGTTGGTTTTGATAATATTTATCAAAACTTCTGCCTTGAAATTCACTCAAGAAATATTCGTTGAGATGAGCTTTAGTTTTGTCACCTTCATTACCCCAATCTTGAGGAACAATTTGTACTTCTTGAGTATTTATCCATTTTGATGTATTAGCATGACGAGGATTTTTGACTTTTTGAAAGATTAGTAGAATGGGACTAACTTGAGTTCTAGCTATGGTGTTAAATACTCCACTAGGAAGTCTTACGGCTGTTACCAGTTCTAGTTTTTGTCCTAACCAAGCTCGGAACTTTTGAGAACTAGGAGCATCTAAAGTGTATGTAGAAGTAATGACTGCAATTAACCCTTCTTCTCTTACCAAGTCGGCAGATTTGGCTAGAAAATAGTTATGGATATTGACTCCGAGAAAGTTATATTTTGAGTCATTTACTCCATAATCACCAAAGGGAAAATTCCCACATACCAAATCAAAATATCCTTCTGGGAAGCTGACTTTTTCAAAACCCTGATTATAGATTTGAGCTTCGGGATATAAATGTTTGCCTATTGTAGCGGGTGTTTTATCTAATTCAATTCCAAATAGTTTTGAGTTGCAGCGTATATCTTCTGGCATTAATCCAAAGAATAAGCCTGTACCGCAAGCTGGTTCTAAGATTCTGCCTCCGGTAAATCCTATGCGCGATAGCATTTCCCAAATACTACGGATGATTTTAGGTTCTGTATAATGGGCATTTAATATGCTACTAGCAGCGTTATTAAATTCATTTTGTTCCAGTAAAGTTAGCAATTCTTTTTGTGCTTTAGCAACCCATCTGCTTTGTGGATTTAAGCTAAATATTTCTGGTAAACAACCCCATCCGTTGAATTTGGCTAATGTTTGTAGTTCCTCTTGGTTGGGTAAGTCATTGAGTGTTTGTAGAGTAATAATTGCCTGTTTGTTGTTTTCCCATCTTTGTTGGGGTGTGGCTTTTAATTCTGATTCTATTGTTGAATTGATTGTAAACATATACCATTGCCAAAAAATAGTTTTGGTAATGGGCGCATAGCGCAAATTTACGATTTAAATATGTTATAGATATTCGCATTCAAGTCAAGTATGGGCAGTAATAATTGAACGCAGATAAACGCAGATGATTTGGGAGCATCCCAAATGTGTAAGTTTATTTTTTGTCTGATGTCAAGACATGAAATGAACTAACCACGAAGGAGCGAAGGACACGAAGGTAAGAAGCAAGAAGAGAGTTTTCAGATACTTATTCTGCTTTTTTGTAAAATTGTGATGATTCCGATGATTTTGTACTTCATTAGACTAGGAAATGCTATATGTGCATCTTTAAAGTAAAATGATATCAGAGAAAAAATATAGCTTACATTCATTAGTAAGCCATATCATTTATAAATAATTTGTGAACATTTATGGTTGAAAAAATTACATTAACAGGTTGAAAAACTTGAGAATTTAAATGTTGAACAGTATTAAATATGCCTCCAAAAGTTCTTACTAATTGTTTTTAAGCTGACAACTTTCCTGTTATTACCAGATTCTGCTGTATTTTCACCTTGAACAGATTCAGTCGCCAATAAAGATTTTAGTAGTGATAGTTGGTGGTCTACGTCTCCTACATGACGGTATATTAAGGATGGTATTATTTTCATGCCCAAAGGTGTAGGGACAATTTTTAGATATTGGTTTAATGTCTCTAAATAATTGCTATTTGCGAATTGTCTTTCAGCTACATAAGGGCGTAATATTTCTAGCAATTGAATAGCTCTTTTGATTTCCAAAGAATCAGAAGTATGATCAATTTGAGGTTGGCTTTCTCGGTAGCCTTTCATTTTCTTTTCAGCAATGAGATTGTTGAATTTAGAAACTGCTTGTTGAAAATTACCAAATGAGTGAATTTTCTGTTGAGATTTGTAGCCTACTCGACCCCATTCAACAGTTAAATTTTCTTGCTCAACTTTAGCACTCCAGAACTTATTGCTATTCTGGGCAGCATCTACGAATACTAAATATATTTCCATGATGATTACAACGATATTTCATGGTGGTAAACCGCTAAAAACTCTCATTGGTATTTAGCGGTTTAGTGATTTATGGCTTACTTGACTACTGAAAGCGATAGCGAAGCGCTGCTGCAAGCAGTTCGCTTACTTCTGTACCGGAGACAATCTAATTGGTACGGAATTTAGAGGTACGAAGACTTCTCTTGGAAACCTGCACAGGACTAGAAGCTGGTCGTGCCACCTTTGACCAAGACTGCATCCGTTCAACAGCAGCAGCATCTTGAACAGCTAAAGGCGTAATATTTCGCTGGCAATTTTCTAAATCAGCTAGTGTCACCTGCTGCGGTCTTCCTTCATCAAAAGCCAGTAGTGCGGCTTCTGAGGCTAGAGTTTCCAATTCAGCACCACTAAACTTGCTGGTACTAGCAGCGATCGCTTCCAGATACTCTTCAGGAACTTTTATACCGTAGCGTCCTAGATGAATCCTGAGAATTTGACAACGTTCAATTTCTGTGGGTAGGTCAACAAAGAAATTCTCATCAAACCGTCCTTTTCGCTTAAACTCAATCGGTAAAGCCGTCGGATCATTACAAGTTGCTACCACAAACACCCCTGCCGTACACTCAGACATGAAAGTGAGGATATTTCCTAAAATTCTTTGTGAAACCCCAGAAGTATCGCCATTAGCGGAAAGCGCCTTCTCAACTTCATCAATCCATAGAACACAGGGAGCGATCGCTTCTGCTGTACTGAGTGCGCGGCGGACATTACCTTCAGATTCTCCCACCAGACTACCAAGCATTGAGGCAATGTCTAGTTGCAACAATGGAAGATTCAGGATGGTGGCAATATTCTTTGCTACTATTGATTTACCTGTCCCCGGTGGTCCTGCTAATAGAACCCCTTTAGGTTGGGGTAAATTGAGCGATCGCGCTTCTTGGGAAAATAACCGACGACGGCGTTGCAGCCAATCCCGTAGTAAATCCAGACCGCCAAAAGGTATTGTTGTGGGTTTACCCAGTTCAATACCCATTTGAGCCAATAGCCGGGTTTTGTATTCGACCACTAAGGAAATGACTGTTGCATCAATCACAATGCCTTGAGAAGTTAATCGTTCTTTCACAGTCAACCGCAGAAAGTCGCTAATTTCTTCCAAAGTTAGTCCTAATGCTGCTCTTGCTAAGGTTTCTTTATCTTCAGTGGTAAGAGAAACCGTAAAATTCACCTCTTGCTCACTGGCAGATTCTTGCAAATAGAGTAAATATGATTCTAAGTGGTCTTGAATTTGTTCAATGCTGGGTAAAGGAACTTCACAGCAAGGAATTAGCCTCAATAAAGATTCATGCAGTTGAATATTTTGACCCAGAAGTACAATGCGCTTTTCAGTTGGTTTGAGACGATGGTATAAGTTTTTGACTCTGGTGAGAATTTCCCAACTCAATTGCAGGGAGTTTTTGCCCACAAAAGGGTGAATATCTCCCAGAATGAAAACCCCATTCCCCTCGAAATTGTTGATGTACTCGAATACATATATTAGAGGGTCTATGTGAGGAGGCTTTTTATAAGTCTCAATTGATTTGAATACCAGTCCACCGTCGTCAGCAATCAGACATTGTTCTAAGCTGGATACTCCTAAATTCCAGAAATACACAGGACTGTTGAGTTTGTCCATAACTTCAGTAGTTAACCATTGAATAATAGTTGCTTCTTCAGGAGATAGAACCTCTAAAGCCACAATGGGTATTTGAGAATCAATGGTGGTAATTAGGTTTGATAGTTTCATGGTTGTGAATAAGGAATTTTATTTGTTCCTCAGTGAAAATGTATTGATGAAGTAGCAAAGCTTGTTTAGGCGAAGGATAATCAAGAGAGGGAGGAATATTGAAGATATTTTCCCCCTCTCTGGTTTGGATTTATTGATGTAGTCGGTGTTGATGGGTATTAGTGGTGCGAACCTGTTGTTGAGATTCTGGTTTGTAAGAGCGATCGCTCTCTACTATTCCCAAAGCTTCCTCAAAAGGTTGGGTTGCTTCTAGACAGGACAATCCCTCAAATCCTTCAGCTTCTATTTTTACTTCACCTGTAGCAGTGTCAAAATGTATCAATATTGCCCTTTCCATAGATTATCTCCGTACTTGCTGAGTTTGTTGATGTGCTGAGAATGCAAGACGCAAGGTATGTACTTGACCCTTGGTTTCTTCGGTGATGGTGCATTCTCCTAGCTGTTCCTGTAACTGTGCTGCTTTAGCGCGAACCATGTTTTTACCGTAGGCTTGCATGAGGGTATGAGAAAAGAAGTTTTCTCCCAGTCGGGGTACGGTTTCATAGGAATCGTGGATGATTTGATACACCTTTACTTCTTGATCCCACAGAAACCCGATATCTGCGCGGGCATTTAAAGTAGGACCAGGGACAACAATCTCTGCACTTTTTCCTTCAGAGTCGTCGTAATAACCTTTGAGCAATTGTGGTTTCTCATAAACTTGCACGGTAAGCTGCAAATCTTGTAGAGCATCAACTAAACATTCACGATTAGTTAATTTTGTGGTGACAGTTGAGAAATGTGACATCTTAGTTACTGTGAATTGGGAAATTAAGACTGATAAACAGGGAAGCAAACAGTTGCTATTACTTCCTCTCTTAATTGCGTAGCAAGTGTATGAGGTGTATTATTCTCATCTACACCTCACACCTCGTTTTTGCTCAAGGATGATACAGACAGGTTTTTCTACCGAAGTTTGAGAGACATGGCTGTAGCTTTGCTTAACCCCATACCTTCATCACTTGCTAATCTTTGAAGATGACGTTGTTCATCCAGCAGCTTGGCGTAAATTTCGTCCATTTTTCCCTCTAATTGAGAACGTCCCTGTGAATCAAGCCTTTTGGCATCTACAGAAGCGTTTTCGAGAATGTCTTCTAGATGAGTCATCATTTGTTCGAGACTGCTACCTGCTTCAAAACTGGCGTTACCCAAAAGCATTTGCACTTTCTTGAAATGACGTTCCATCTTTTTCTTGAAGTTGACTGGCTTGCGTCCTGGTTCCCAGTTGCTCAAATCTTCGAGTAATTGCGCTGCTAGTTGTTCACCTCCAGCGATCGCTGATTCTCTGAGTGTTTGTTCTAAATTTGTGTCATACTGCTCGATGAATCGAGTTATTTGCTGCAAACATTCAGCTTGTTGTTCTGACAATTGCTCGCTAATAGCAGGAATAATCACAGGACGACCAATTATTACTTGTAAGTAGTCTTCTAGTTCCTCTAAACAGGGAAAAGCTTTTACTAAGTTTTGCTTAACTTCTTGTTGTTGTTCTACAGATAACTGCCAAGCATTCAGTGAGAGGAATTTATCAATTCGTTTTTGGTAATCTGTGTAACCCTCGTCATACTCTTCTCTCAATTGGGTGCGTAAAGTAGGAGCAATATTATCTCGAATTTCGATTAATTGACTCCAGACTATGGGCGCTAAATCTATGGAACAAATCCAATCACCATTGTCATAATTCATCCATTCTTGGACTGAAGCAACTTCTTGTCTTAATTTGTTTGCGGCTTCATCTAAAGCTTTGAAAACTTTGATGCCTTTTAAACCAACTTCTGAAGTTGTAACTTTTACTAAGTCAGATTCTTGCTCATTTTGAGACGTTTTGAGAACATCTGCCCATTTCGGAGCATTGCTTTTAGTTGTTTTCTTTAATTGAATCTTGAACCGGATGCGTGTTTTGTTTAATTTGGAGAAGTTGTATCTTTCAACAACAGCGTTTTGGAGGAAGGTTTCATTTGAGTTGGGAATGACTACTTGTAGCATATTGTTTTGGGAATCATATTATTTGCTCACTCCCAGATAAGCGTTAGCTTGCAACTGATAGCTACACAAATTTGTTCCCAAAATTGTGATTTCAAGTTTGAGATTGCCGACGTTATGGTTGAAAAAAACGGCGGTGCTGATTTGAGGTATGAACGTGATTTTGGATGATGTAAGAACTCTTGTAGAGATGTTATCTGGAACGTCTTTACACCTAAATTTATACTTGTCTTCAGTAACGCAAAAAAAAACAGTGTAATTAATTTAAAAGACCGATGCTTATTCAAGTTTATCTAAATACAAAAATCATACTTTTCTTGCTATAAGATAGTACGAACTTTATATCCATTGACATTTTGTTTTCTAGTGCTAGTAAATGGCGTTATATACTTCTCGCATATCAGTAGTACGTAGATGCCTACCTGATTTGGCTGGCGGGATTAAAGGAGTTAAAATTTCCTTCTTTGCATGATACTGAACTGTTGGATAGGTTCTGGGAGACATATTTCTAAATAATCGGACAAAATTAATTACACAAAAATCTGGACTAAAATCCTTGACTGGTAAAGGATTGGTAAATAACTAATATGTAATTAATTCTGTCCAATTACTTACCAATTTTGTGTGAAGATTTGCCGAAAAAGTATATAATGAACACCAAAGGATACGAAAAAAGAACTAAAGAAAGAAATTTGGCGTAGCCTCATAAAGAAACTCTATTACACACTATATACACTTTTTCAGAAGTATCTTTTCATTATTATTCAACCTTTTTACCCCTTTTAAATTTACTTTATAAATAGCCTCTCAACAAAATTCTAAAAACTAAAGAGAAATAAAAGTTGAAGTGGCAATAATGACAGCTAATACCCATAAAGCTTAGTAAACCAAGTTACCAGTACCTCGTAACTGTCGCAAAGAATTGAGACAAAACGGACAGTCACACTTAAATATCCTAATTGCAGCGTCGCTTTCCTCCTCCGTAAAATTCAGTTCTGCAATTTTGCTATCAGATGGCTGTGCCGAGAGTACCATAGACTTAGGTGCAGGAGCAGCCTTGGGATCTCTCTCGGAATCTCGAATACACACGAAATCTTTCAGACCGTGAGGATTAGTAATACAAGTACGACCGTCACTAGTGTGCATTAATCGCTGATTTAGATTAACACTAGCAAGGGCAGGATTAATGATACCCAGTGTAGACATTAATGATGTAAAAATTGAGGAACTGGCAAGTAAATTTAGTATGAGCTTTTTATTCATAAACTTCCTAAAAAAAGATAACTGACCATCTACGTTATTCGATTCACCATCAAAAATCAAGTGAATTTTTGGAACAACTAATTTGATAATGCCGTTCAGAGAAAGTTCCTCATCCAGTTAGGCTAAATTTAAGAGTAAGCTTTTCTGGTTCACCCTGAAAATAAACTTATTAAAAACGATTTATACTTAATTTCGGTTCTTTTTATGGAAAACCCGGTTCAAAACCATTGAAAGCCTTATTGTGTAGGCATTTCATTAAAAATATCGTCATAATTGTTTATAACCCTTGCCCCGTAAGGTTTTTGTTATAATCCATCCTCCATCACCATAAAAGTAATGCAAGAGCCTTAATTTCTAGCTTTAATATTACTTACTGCTGAATTTGCTGAAGCAGAGTTTGTGTTTGCTGATACCTCTGAATATCTCCTTGCTGTTGAAACAGACTTGCAGCTTGCTGTAAATCGGTAATAGCACTTTTGCGATCGCCTAAAGCATATTTAGCCAGTCCTCTGTTACCATAGGCATCAGCTAAGTTGGGGTTGATTTTTAGTGCTTGGTTAAAATCTGAAATCGCCATCTGATGATTTCCCTGTCTATAATTCAAAAAACCTCTATTGTAATAAGCATCTACAGACTGCGGATCAATTTTGAGTACCTGATTAAAGTCGGTAATAGCAGCTTGAAGATTTCCCAGTTCTGCATGAGCCATTCCACGACCATTGTAACCATCTGTATGGCTAGAATTTAGTTGCAATACTTGATTAAAGTCGATAACGGCTGCTTGAAAATCTCCTAACTGAGACTTGGCCAAACCCCTCAAGCAGAAACCTTCATAGTATCGGGGATTTAACTTGACTACCCGACTAAAATCTTCTATTGCACCGTTGAAATTGCCTTGCTCCAGCTTTTGCACCCCCTGGTTATAGTATTCCTGAAAATTCATCTTTGGGATAGGTGTTGGTGATTCCGGGGCAGCATAGACAGCAGTAGGTATACCACTCAGTACGCTAGTTGTTATTCCTAGAATAGTAACAACTTTGTGAATATAGTTCATGACTTGACTTTCTCCATGTTAAAACACATCAAGACAACACAATATTTTTTGCAACTAAATCCATCCTAAGCCATTTATCAATTGAAATTCAACCAACCCAAAATACTTTGTAAGAGCAACCAAACATTTAGTCCAACGATAACAATAGCGACCAGCCAAGCTAAAGATTTAAGCCATAACGGATTGACAAACTCACCCATTAAGCGGCGATTACTCGTAAATATCACCAAAGGAATCACTGCAAAAGGTAACTGTAAACTGAGGATAACTTGACTTAAAACTATGAGCCGGCTAGTGCTATGTTCCCCAAAGACAATAATTGTGATCAATGCTGGAATGATAGCAAGCAGACGGGTAACTAAACGCCGTAACCAGGACGGAAGACGAAATTGTAAAAAGCCTTCCATAACTATTTGTCCAGCCAATGTTGCAGTCAGCGTTGAACTTTGACCGGAAGCAAGTAAAGCGATCCCAAAAATAGCACTAGCAGCACTAACCCCTAACAATGGTGAAAGTAGTTTGTAAGCATCTTGTATTTCTGCTACATTCTGATTTCCAGAAAAATGAAATGTTGCAGCAGATACAATTAAAATTGCTGAGTTAATAAACAGTGCTAAGGATAAAGCAAACGTTGAATCAAATGTGCCAAACTTAATCGCTTCCCATCTTTTCTCAGAAGTTGGTTGCCAATCGCGGGTTTGCACAATGGAAGAGTGTAAATATAAGTTATGAGGCATCACTGTTGCCCCTAAAATACCTATAGCAATGTAGAGCATTTCTGGGTTTTGTAAAATTTCTTTTTTGGGCAGATATCCAAACATTATCCCCCCCATATCAGGTCGAGAAAAAAGAAGTTCTGCTGCAAAACAGATGCCTACAGTTGCTACTAGCATTGTTACCAAAGCTTCTGTATAGCGAAAGCCTTTATGTTGTAAAAGTAGTAATACTAGGACATCCAGCGCAGTGATACATACGCCCCATAATAAGGGAATACCGAATAATAATTGCAGAGCGATCGCACTTCCTAACAATTCTGCCAAATCACAAGCAGCGATCGCAATCTCACATAATACCCACAAGCAAAAGCTCACTTTTGGACTGAAATAATCCCGACAAGCCTGTGCCAAATCTCGCTCCGTAGCCACACCCAAACGCACACACAGCGATTGCAGCAATATCGCCATCAGATTCGACAACAGAATGACTGTCAACAAGGTATAGCCAAACTTAGACCCCCCAGCAATATCTGTTGCCCAGTTTCCGGGGTCTATGTATCCCACAGAAACCAGATATCCTGGCCCCGCATAAGCCAGCATTTTGCGCCAAAAGCTATTAGTGTTAGGGACTCTAATACTACGATGAACTTCTGGAAGGCTAGGTTTATTTTCTGGGATAGTCATTTTGGTGTTTTTACATTGTCATAATTTATTCTTTCATATTCTTCTCATAATTTCAAAAAAATCTGCCACGAATATTAATTTTCTCAAGATTTCACAAGTAAAATTCCTGTCTTACTACTAAAAATTGTTATATTTTTTATACTCGTCAAATAACCAGGATGTTCTTAAGTGAGAGAAATACTAAAATCCTTACTAAACTTTATATGGGCTGGCCTATTTGAGATCGGTGGTGGTTATCTTATCTGGCAATGGTTAAAAGATGGAAAACCTTTCTGGTGGGGAATTGCTGGAGGTATTGGGTTAGCTGTATACGGTATGCTTGCTACCCTCCAACCTGCTAACTTTGGTAGAGTGTATGCTGCCTATGGAGGCGTATTTATCGTTATGGCAATGCTTTGGGGTTGGAAAATGGACAAAGTAGCTCCAGACCGCTACGATATTTTAGGAGGATGCTTGGCGCTATTAAGTGTATTAATTATTATGTATGCGCCCAGAAGATAGAAAAATGACCAATCAGCAACTAAAGACTTGATTCATTTAAGTGTTCTTCTACAGAACGATATAAGTTAATAATGTAACTATCAACCAAACTGTAATAGACATTTTTACCTTCTCGACGATAGTTCACCAACCGCATCGCTTTAAACAATCGCAGTTGATGACAAACGGCTGATTCCGTCATTTTTGTTAATGCAGCTAAATCACAAACACACAACTCTTGAGAAGCCAAAGCTGATAGCAGACGTAGGCGGTTTGGATCTGCAAGTATCCCAAATACTTCTGCTATCTGTTTGGCCTTGGAAGTTGCGAGAATTTCCGCTTGAGTTGAGCGCACATTATCTAAATGCACTACATGAGCGTCACAATTTGGAGCATCAGAATGTTGAAAATGCTCGAAGTCTGGCTTTCCCCGGCTCTTTTTCATAGTTTTTGTGCGTAAGCAATGGTTATTAATTTCATAGTATCTAAAATGATAACCATTGTACAATTGAATAGTTGTTCAATTGTTGTATTAGAATATTGGCAGTTAACTTTATAGTTTTTTCTGTAAAACTGTCATGACTCAAACCCCCTCCCTCAAAACCCAGTTTTTGCAAGTTGATGGTATGGACTGCGGAAGTTGTGCCAAGACGATAGAAGCCAGTTTGCAACAGCTTGGCGGTGTAATGGAAGCTTCCGTGAGCTTTGCAACTGCAAAAGTTAAAGTTTTTTATGACACAGATATCCTCAGCGAAGCTGAAATTATCAATCGCATCACTGCTTTGGGATATACGGTTAAACAAAATAGTGAGGTCAAGCCTCATAATCGTGACCATTCCTGCAACGGCGACCACGACCATCATCATACCCACTCCTATGAGAGCGAACATGAGCATTTTGAAGTAGCTTCTACTCAAAAACTACAGGCAAAAATTGGTGGGATGGATTGTGGCAGTTGTGCCAAAACAGTTGAGGTTGGCTTACAGCAAATAGTAGGCGTTCTTCAGGTATCAGTCAGCTTTGCAACTGAAAAAATGCAAGTATCCTACGACCCGCAACAGGTCGATGAAGAGACAATTTATAATCGAGTTCGCAGTTTGGGTTATACAGTTGAACTCACTCAAGAATTAAGCTCTCACCAACAAAGCCAAAGCTGTAACCACGACCAACATCAAGACAATTCAGTTCCAAAACAAATTCCAAAACGCGACTCAGCAAACTGGAAATTTTGGGTGAATAACCGCCGGGGACAAAGCGTAATTTTAGCGGGAATAGGGTTAGTTTTGGGCTTAGTTGCTCAATATTTAGCATTACCTATTTGGATAATGCGAGCTTTTTATGGCATTGGTATAGTAATTGCAGGCTATCCTATTGCACGGGCTGGTTTGTTTGAGTTGCGCTTGCGTCGTGCCGATATGAATCTGCTGATGACCATATCAGTTATTGGGGCAGTGATTTTGGGGGACTGGTTTGAAGCAGCATTAGTCCTGTTTCTGTTTTCTTTGGGTACAACCCTGCAAGTTTTCACATTTGGTCGCACACGCAATGCTATCAGCGCCCTTATGGATTTAACTCCACCTACTGCTACTGTGAAGCGGGGGAATAAAGAAGTTACAGTGGGCGTGGAAAGTGTGCAAGTTGGTGAAATTTTGACAATTCGACCAGGACAACGTGTGGCTTTGGATGGTGTTGTTGTTTCTGGTACAAGTGCTATTGATCTTTCGCCAATTACGGGAGAATCAATCCCAGAAGATAAAGAAAAAGGTGATACTGTCTTTGCGGGAACGTTGAATCAGTCAGGCTTTTTAGAAGTTAAAGTAACTCATATTGTTAGTGATACGACTGTTGCTAAAATTATCCATTTGGTAGAATCAGCCCAAGGCAGCCGCGCTCCTTCTCAGCAGTGGGTGGATCGGTTTGCAGAAGTTTACACCCCAATTGTAATTTTGATGGCGATCGCTATTACTCTGATTCCGCCTTTGGCATTTGCTCAACCTTTTAATGTTTGGTTCTATCGAGCGCTGGTAATGTTGGTGATTGCTTGTCCTTGTGCTTTGGTGATTTCTACCCCAGTTTCCATTGTTAGCGCCATTGGTGCTGCAACTCGCCACGGCGTTTTGTTCAAGGGGGGTAATGCACTGGAGACAGCCGGACACCTGACAACTCTGGCTTTTGATAAAACTGGTACGATTACCCAAGGGTTGCCCATTGTGCAGAAGGTTTATGACTTTGGCAAGGTAAGTGCAAACATGGTGTTACAAATTGCCGCTTCACTGGAGCAACAGTCAGAACATCCGCTCTCTAAGGCAATTGTAGCCAAGGCGCAAGAACAAAAGATGGAGTTAGAAACACCTATGAACTTCATGGCATTACCAGGTAAAGGAATTCAGGCAAACTTCGGTGAGATATTATACTTAGTTGGTAATCGGCGGTTGTTTTCAGACCAAGGGATTCTTTTGTCTGATGAGGCTGAATCTTTGTTGGCTGAAATTGAACAACTTGGTCAAATTCCGGTACTTGTAGGGGCAAAGGAAGGGTTATTAGGAGCGATCTCACTTTCTGATGGTATTCGATTAGAAGCAACCGAAGCCGTGCGACAATTGAAGCGGCTGGGGCTAAAGCGGTTGGTAATGCTGACAGGCGATCGCACCCGTGTTGCAGGGCAAATTGCTCAACAAGTGGGAATTACAGAGTATCGGGCTGAACTGCTACCTGAAGATAAACTCCAAGAAATTCAACAGATGCGTCGTGATGGAGTGGTAGGGATGGTTGGAGATGGTATCAACGATGCCCCAGCCCTGGCTGCTGCGGATATTAGTTTTGCGGTGGGTGGCATAGATATTGCTTTGGAGACAGCAGATGTAGTCATAGTGGGAAATGACCTCAGACGACTGGCTTATGCAGTAGAATTGAGTCGTCGCACTGTATCTGTGATCCAACAGAATGTTATTTTTTCTTTAGTAACAAAGGCTTTATTTCTGCTATTGGGAACGTTTGGGTTTGTTGGGTTAGCTGTAGCCGTCTTAGCAGATACAGGGACTTCTTTGTTAGTGACTGCAAATGGAATGCGGTTATTCAAAACTAGGACTTTTGATGATTAGATAATGGTGTATGATAGCAGTCATAAGTTGTTTTATCGATTAGAATTTTTGCGTATTCAAGTGATTGCTGAGATAAAATCGGCGGACACGCTTTGGCTTATGTAACCTCACAAGCAGTATGTAGGGCGTTTCAAACACAAATCATTAGCTGACATTTGTAGCCCTACTTTTAAATTTGATTGCATACTAAACTTTATTATCGTTGACAGCTTTTTCATGGATTACCTCTTCAATCTCTGCCAGTTTCTTGCGAAGGACTTCCTGAAACTCCATTAATTGCGAAACCTCAACTTTCTTCAACGCTTCCCCAGAAACTTTATATAAAGAGCGTGTTGCTGTTGCTACTGGTTTAACTTGTTTTTCGATTTTCTCAGCGTCGGTACTTTGTGAAGCGATCGCCTCAGTGACTAATTGCCGGGTTTTTTGTACAGATAATTTTTCTGCTAATACCTTTTGGGTGATGTTGATTCTAATTTCTTCTGCTTCTGATTCTGGTAGTCCCAAATTTTTCGCAGAGAGTTTTTGTAATGCCATTGCGTGAACACCTTTAAGTCCAGAAGACCTAATAGCAGCTTTTAAGTCTTCAGCTAAAGAAAGCATGGGAAAAATATTGGCATCAATAGAAGCGGGATTAAGTTGTAAATCTAAAAGTATAGTCAACACTGCCACTTCTCGCTCATCTAAGTCCAAAGTAGCTAAACCTTGTTGCTGTTCCTCTGGCGTTACCGTGAGCAGTTCAACAACAGAGTTCATTCGTTTTTGTGCATTCAACCGTCGCACTACTGTTGAGAGAATCCGGGGAATATCCTGGGGTTCTAAACCAGTATTAGTTGCCAATTCCCGGACAATAGCTTCAGCTTTATCAAGAGGATTGAGGTCTTCCCGGTGTAATGAAGTGATTAAAGCTTTGCGGTGTAGAGCATCAGGTTCAGGAATAATGACAGCTTGCAGATTTTGCCAACCCAAGTTTTTCGCACTACGCCAACGCCGTTCACCATCAAATATAACTAAGTGTTCCCGTTGAATTAAAATAATTGGCTCTAGTTGTCCATCTGATACCAGAGAACGAGACATAGACTCAATACTTTCTGATAAAAATGTCTGTCTCGGTTGTTCTGGGTTGGCTTGAATTTTGTCTAAAGGAATATGTTGGATACCTGATTGTGACTGAAGTTGCGCCCTAAGTGTTTGTAGCTGTGCTTCTAACTCACTCGACCCTTGAGAGCGAAGTTCTTCTATTTCGGCTTTGAGACGCTGAATTTCTGCCTCAGCTTCTGATAACTGTTGGGATTGCTTTGCGCCTGAAAAATAATTGGTGAGGTCAGGAGATTTACGGGTGGTCATAAGTTAGCACAGTTTTAATTTGTTTATTGAAACAGCGATCGCGCAGTACCAATAGCGCAGCGTGGCCTAAGCCATCATGCGATAGCGAAGCGCTGCTGCAAGCAGTTCGCATTAGGTAAGTGGTTATGCAAAATTATTGACACATCAAGAGTTTGATTAACAAGTATTTCAAGCACTTTGATGAGGCATTAATTTCAATGAGCTACTGAATAAAGGAGTATTTTCCAGCTATTGCTAAAAAATAAAAATGCGTAATTTTTACAACAGCTTGGTTAAATTGAGAGTTTTTTTACTCCTGCCATCAACTTGGTTAAGCCGTGACTTTCTCTTTACTCTTACTGCCAATCAAAGCGGCTAATTTTGAGGCAATTTCTTTAAAATCATCTTTTGCTGGATGACTAGGACGGTGAATAGGTAATGGTAATCCTTGTCCACTGGCGTTAACAAATTCAGCACTATCCCGAATTTCTGGAAAAGCATGGATATTCATCTGCTCTAACTGAGATGGTAATGCAGCTAACATTTGTCTATGGGCTGCACGTCGAGCATCGTATTGGTTGGGAACAAAGCCAAGAATTTCTGGTGTGGGTTTTAAGCGTAAGTGTTTGCAGTGGTAGTAATACCATTCCAGTAAATGAGCCGCTCCTTGAATTGATTTTGGTTCTAGCTGGACAGGAATAATTATGTGTGTACTAGCTGTCAGTGCCATTAAAGGTAAGGGACCAAGGGTCGCTGGACAATCAAAAATGATTAAATCATGTTCTAGAGGATAGTCAGTTAGGCGATCGCCTAATAAGTAAGCTCCTCGTTTGTGTAAAACTAATTCATCTGCTGTTTGGGTCAGAACCATACCACCCTGACAAATGACTACTTTATCAGTGTGTTCACTCCAGCAGGGTGTCAACGGCCAGTTACCATCAAAATTCTCTTTGAGGACAGCAGCTAAAGTATGTTCTGGTTCTGGTTGATTTAAACCACAAAACAGTGTCAGTGACCCTTGCGGGTCAAGGTCAAACAGTGCTACCTTATACCTGCGTTTTGCCAGAGCATGAGCTAAATGGACAGAAAGGGTTGTCTTACCACTTCCTCCGGCATTACTTATTACAGCTAATCTAATTTGCATGACTATTTTTTTTGATATTAGGGAGTATCATATATTGAGTTCTCCACCTCATATATCAATATCTGATGTTTTGATGTGGAAGTATCATAATATCGAATACTGACTTTTCCACGTCATATATCAATATCTGATGTTTTGATGTGGAAGTATCATATATCGAATTTTTTAAATCATATATCAATATCTGAGGAATCAGACAATCTGGAGGAGGTATTTTTTTGGTGAAAATTCAAGCTGAAGTCATAGCCTTGCCCCAACAAGTGAAAACAACTATCTGCCCACAGAAAAAAATACCTCTGGCAAAAAGCCAGAAGTAAGAAGATTAAAAGGGAATGTGAGAAATATCAGTATTGCGAGAATGTCCGTTTTGAGAAGCTGTAGCTACACCAGCACCAACTAGCTGTTGAGTATTTTCCTGTGGTGTGGGTGGTTGAACAACAGGAGTAACAGTTGGTGTATAAGTGCGATTACCAGCAGTAGTGCAGATGAAGTTGCGAATAACTAAGGCAGTTTTCTTTTCTTTATATCCCTTACCGCTATCCACTACGTTAAGATCCAGATAGCCGATAGCGATACCAGTGGCATTAATTCCAGATTCAGCAATGGAAACTGCTGCTGCTCCCTTGGTTCTGTAAGGAATTGTGTCTTCCACTACGCCATCTTTTGAATAGTAGGAGAAAGTACATTCACCATAGACAATCTTTACACCTTGACTGTCAAAAGCTTCATCAATAGTCAGTAGTTGGATGGTTTGGGTTGAGTTAATCATGGTTTATCCTTGTGATGAAATTGTCAATTGTTCATAAAAATTGCGCTTTGCGCTTTTTAACCAAAACATCCCACAGACAGAAGTGATGCTGCGGGATGATTGACTGGCTAGAAATTGGCGTTAATTATGGAGTCTTGGTCTTCACCAATTTCATTTGAGTCTTTGCGTTGAGCAGAACTGATGAGTTCCAAATTGTTGACACGAATGATCGGTTTTTGTCTGGGTTCGTTGGTGTTTTTGTCTATCCATCTATCAAAGACTATTTCACCGGTGATCCCAATAGTTGAACCTTTTTGAACCCAGTCTGCTGCAACTTGAGCAATATTTCCCCAAAGTTCTAAATCAAACCAAAGGGGAGTTTCACTTCTGTAGGGAGGTTTAACAGCAAGGGTCAAGGATGTTTTCATTGCACCTGATTCAAAATAGCGTATCTCAGGTGTTTGACCAACGCGACCAACTAAATCAACTTTATTGATGTATTGCTGAGTCATAATATTTTCCTTGGGTAATCAAATTTTTCACTGTATTAGCGCGACAGCGCATTCTCGGTTATGCAGCAAAATGAATGATTTGGTGCTAATTTGGTGCTGGTATTGGATACAGCCCAGTATCAAACTTGATTGCGCCTAGCGCATTGATTACTGGTTGTATTGGGGAAAAACTGCGTAAAAAAATAACCCCAAATCTGCTAGAGATTTGAGGCTGATGACTATTACACAATTTTTTCTTTGGTTGCTAAACCATGCAATTTGGTTACTAACTTTTCCTCTTTCATGCGAGAGAAACCAGGGACTTTGTGCAATTTGGCTAACTCCCTCAGTCTTTTTAAAGTTAGTGTTTGTAAATCTTCCAAACTTGCTAAATCTGGGGAATCGGGAATATTTGTTACTTTTGAGGAAGAGTTATCAGGTGTAGGAGAATCGGTTGAATCGGTGATAATTTCTGCTGTGTTTTCAGAAATAATAACTTTACTGTCATCAGTATGACTTTCGTCTGGTGAGGAAGTAGATTCAGATAATGTTGCTGGGGCGATCACTTCAACTACTGAGCTATCCTCAATCTCTTCGTTTATGGTAGGTACTGTATTAGCACTATCTTCACCAGGAGTATCATCTGTTGAGGAAGTAAATTCAGGTGATGTTTGAGCGATCGCATCCACTACTGAGTTATCCTCAATATCTTCGTTTAAGGTAGACACTGTATTAGCACCATCTTCACTAGGAGTATCATCTGTTGAGGAATTAGATTCAGATGATGTTGGTAAAGCGATCGCTTCCAGCAGTGTGCTTTCCTCAATTTCTTCGTTTACGGTAAGTAATGTATTACTACCAGCTTCACTAAAAGCATCATCTGGTGACGGAGTGCTTTCAGAGGGTGAAGCAATTGCATCATTACTGCTGAGGTTAGGCGTTTCTGTATCCCTGCTTGTGTCACCAAGAATTTGCTCAATAGTGGTTACACTGGGTTCTTTCAAAACGGTAATTCTGTGGAAATTTCCCACTTTTCTCACAGAAATTCTTGCCCCAGCCGTGCGGAGTTTTGTTGTCAAGTCATTGAGTAGGAGAAAAGCTACATCCAATTGACGGTAATTATTGATAATGGCACTCATGGTTTTTTGTTTGATTTAGTTCACCACAAGAGCGCATAGCGCAATCCTTTTATCTAAAAACGTTTTTGGTATCTTTGATGAGGTTTAGATAGATTGCGTTGAAAATGTAGTTTTTGGTATTAGTCAGGAAATAGTAAAACTTCCCATACCAAGCGGGGAGAGGCCATTTTTAACAGAGAGTTTTTTGCATCTTCCAGTTTTAACAGCCAATTTTGATCACTGAGAAATTCCTTCCAGCAATATTGCAGGTAATCTATCAGCCATAGTTGTTGATGAAAATCTAATTGCACTTCAATATCTTTGGAAATACTTAACGCTGTTAACACATTGCTAGGTGGTTGAATTAGTTGTTGCAAAATTGATTGTGGGATAGATTGGAGTTGATCATGGTAAGCGATCGCTACCCCTGGAGAACCACCAGCAAACTGTATAACATTTGGGTGATTGACAATTTCAGAACGTCCCACATTTTCTAAAACTGTGGTCATTTGGGCGTTGTTTAGTCGCTGGAAAGGAATCAGTTGGCAACGGCTGGTAATTGTAGCAAGTAACCGTTGGGGTTGGGATGAAATGAGGATAATTGTGCCGGATATTGGCTCTTCCAAAGTTTTCAGGAGTGCATTAGCAGCAGTGGGTGGCATTCTTTCCGCATTTTCTACCACAACAATTTTGTAAGGTGCAATTAGGGGGGAGGTAGTCAGGAATTGGGTGATTTCTCGAATCTGCTCAATTCTAATTTGGGATGGAGTTTTTCGCAGTACCCCAGAAGCTGCTATTTCACTTTCACTTAACAACTGTTTTTGGTGTAGGTATGTTGGTTCAACCCATAAAATATCAGGACAGTTAGTTAGGTTTTGGATGTTGAAAGTTTCAGCGATAAAGCTTTTAGCAGCTAAGGATTTTCCTACTCCCTCTGCTCCAGCAAATAAATAAGCAGGGACAATTCGGTTGTGTGCGATCGCACCTTTGAGTAAAGATACTGCTAAATTTTGACCAATGATTTTTGATAACTGCCAGTTTTCTGCAATTGGCTGTGTAGATTCGGAATCTATACTTTGAGAAGGTTCAAAAACAGAAAGGTCTGTTGTGAGATGAAGTAGATCAAGTTGCTTCATTTTTTGAGTTTTGGAAATTGTTGATTAGACATCTCCAGAAATTTAATATCCCTCCAACAACCGCAGCATTTTAGGTTAAATTTCCGAGGTGTCTATTGCATTTGAAAGAAGTAGTACCTACGAGCAAAGTTTGATAATTTGAGTTTGCAAGGCGAGTTTTTCATCTACACCAGATTTCAGCATTAGCTCTAGTTCCAATAGTATTTTCAAACCATTTTTCAGCTTGTTTACACAACAATTAGCAACCTCTTGGCGGATGTAATACAAGCGTTTGGGATTTTTCACGTCTGCGAGTTGGGTGATCGCATTGTCGTCTTGACACCCGGTGATGATCATCTGTTTGACTGTTAGCCAAGTGCGAAAGGTTGTAGTCAGGGTAGCGGTAATCTTTAAAGCTGGTTCATTACAGTTAATTAAGCGATCGCCAAATTCCAATGCTTGAGCAATGTTACCCAAGCGAATGGCGTTGGCTAGTTGTAAGCTATTAGCAGCACTTTCTGACACTAATTCTTTCACCATATCCCCATTGACTGTTTTACCCAAAGCATAGGTTTTGAGCTTTTCTAGTTCGGTGAATATCAGTCGTGTATGATTGCCTGTGTAATCAATCAATACTTTGTAGGCATCGGTAGTGAGTGTTACACCTACTTCGTCAGCTAAAGTACGAGCTTGCTGTATTAATGCTTGGGTTTGCCATTGGGGAATGAGAGGAAATTCCTGTACCTGTGCGTATTCAAGTAGGAGTTTGACTGATTTATTTCTCGCGTCAGGTTTGTGAGTGTTGGTGATCAGGAGGGTATTTGTTGAGGGAATTTTGGGGAGAATGGACTCCAACTGCAACAAAATTTCTTTTGAACAAACTCCCAGTAATGTGCTGTTGGGCAAATGTACTAATCTTCCTCCACTCCCAACTGGTGGTGTCATGATATCGGATAATGCTTGAGGAATGGTTTCTTTAGATTCTGGGGGGTATTCTGTATAGTTAAAGTCTGCCCATTGTTGATCTAGAGTGTGGGTTTTTAGTTGTTTGATGGTGCGAGTTAGGAAGAATTCGTTTTCACCAAAGTATAAGTATGTTGGCATGGTAGTACGGCAATTGTATTGTCGTACATGAGCGTTAGCTCTAAACCCACTATTGAAATTTTATAAAGATCAAAGAAACATATAGCTATTTTTTTTTAACCATGCTAAAATTTTTTTTCTGAATGCTAAATATTTAAAAAACAATGAGTAATATACAAAAAAATCTTGAGCAGTATGGATTTGCTGAAATTACTGTTGAAGATGGAATGACACAAGGCAAAGCATATACAAAGCAGTGTTCGGGATCTCGTTCGGAATGTTGTACGCGGACTTGCTCAAGGGATGAAAACTTTGTAGGGAGTGCAGATGAATGGGAACAGTTTCTTAATGTTGAGGGTGGACAGGTTCAATACTGATGAATGAAATATCAAATAAGTATAAACCCCGTCTTCGAGATGGGGTTGATATTTATCTAGAGTCTGAGAATGATGTTACTTTTGTTTATTTAGCTTCTCGAAAAAGAATAAAATTTCGATGTCACCCTTTGCTGATAAAAAGTCTTTCTTGGTTAACAGGAGAGTTCTCTATTGAAGAGTT
Organism: Anabaena sp. WFMT; assembly: GCF_051781005.1. Lineage (NCBI taxonomy): Bacteria > Bacillati > Cyanobacteriota > Cyanophyceae > Nostocales > Nostocaceae > Anabaena > Anabaena sp. WFMT. Next base: position 97,051 of record NZ_JBPWOA010000054.1, read on the forward strand.
GAACTGTCGTTTAATTAACTTGTCATGTGAAGATTTTTTAGTAAATAATGGATTTTCAGAATTTATTAAAAATTTATATAAAAAAGGAATTCTTATATCTGAACATTGGATTGAAGAAATTTCTTTACCATGTTTCTATAAGAAAAGGTTAGAACGCCAACTAAATTTCTTACTTGATATTACTGATAGCTCTAATGAAGTTGCTAGAATCCAATCCAAAATTTATCAAGCTAAAATAGCAATATTTGGTGTTGGTAGTGTTGGTAGTTGGTTATGTCGAGAACTTGTGATGATGGGATTTCACAATTTCTTGTTAGTTGATTACGGTATTGTTTCCGAATTTGATATATCTAGACATGGATTTTTTGAACAAAAAGCAATAGGGTTTCAAAAAACTGAAGTAGCCAAACAAATGATTCTTGATATTGATCAAGAGGCTTGTGTACAAGTTCTTGATCATGCCTTAACAATAGATTCTGATTTAGAAACTTTATTGCTAGGCATTGATTTTATTATTGATACAGCTGATGAACCTTATATCGGTTATACAGGTTTAAAACTGTCTCGTTATTGTGTTAAACATAAAAAGCCACTAATGATTGCTGGTGGTTTTGATGCACACTTAGGCTCTTTGGGTGAGTTAATAATACCAGGTGATACTCCTTGTGCAGATTGCTATAATACTTTTTTTAAAGAATCTTTAAAAGATTGGAAGCCTATTAGTCATCCTGTCAAGGATAGAAGAAGCTCTTTTGGAGGTTTAGTATCTTTGTCGGTTCTTGCAGCTTCAACATCTGCGATGACTATTCTTCGTTATTTTATTAATCCTACAGCTACATTTGAAGGCGAACGAGGAGAATTGCTCTTCGATGATTACGACTTATCAGTATTTCCTGTTCCAAAAAATCCGACCTGTTCTGTATGCAGCAATTTAGATAATGAAAGATAAAAATTTTCGTCTTAGACCATCTGTTAGCTTTGTTCCTATTGATGTAAATAATGAAAAAAATCAGCGTTTTGACTTCTTTTTATCTAATACGCGTCGGATAGTTCCAGTAGTATTCTCTCAACCTATATTAACTGAGATTATATCTAATTTAGATGGAACTAAATCTGTCTCTTCTATTATAGAAGAATTTGGCAATAATCATGAAATATCTATATGTTCTCTCTTCAATTTTCTTGCTTCTAAATGTCTTATTGAAGATATAGAAACCGCAGACAAAATTGCCAAAAGCTCTTATCGAAGAGTATTAAATTTTCTTGGAGATTATGTTTCTTATAATTCAATTTTTGAAGTGTGGAATCAAGTCAAAAATCATCATGTTGTTATAGTAGGATTGGGTGCAATTGGAAGTTGGGTATCTGTTCTTTTAGTTCAAAGTGGAATACAGAAATTAACCCTTATTGACAATGACGTAGTACAAGAAAATAATTTAAATCGTTCGCTCTTTACATATAAAGATTTAGGTTTAAAAAAAACTACGGCAGTATCCAATAGACTAAAGTCTATTGATTCGGATGTCAAAGTTAGTGAAATAACAAAAATTATTCTGCAATCAAATGATATATTAGAAATATTAAATGATCTAAAAAAAGATTATGAAAATATTTTATTAGTTAACTGTGCAGATTTTCCAAATGTTGATGTTACATCAAAGCTAATTCATGAAGCTTGTATGCAAAGCAAAATTCCCTATATTATATCAGGAGGTTATAATCTTCATTTAAGTTTAATTGGTCCCACAATTATTCCTTATGAAACAGCTTGTTTTGAGTGCATGGCTCTGACGCTTGAAGACATAAACGCACCAGAATTAAAAAATATTAGAAAACTTCCTCGAACACAGCGTAATATAGGAAATCTTGCTCCATTAACTGGAATATCATCATCGTTTGTAGTTAATGAAGTAATACGTATTGCTTCAAAAACGCCTGAGTTAAAACCTGCAATGGTAAATAGAAGAGGAGAATATAATTTTTTAACCAATAAAATTAATTTCATTGATTTACCAAGACGACCTGATTGTCCGTGTTGTGGAAATAAAAAATAATTTGATATGCAAAACAATCAACCTGTTAATGATTCAGAAGAATTTGTTTACCAAGTTTGTCATAAATCCTTCCTTTCTCTCTGGAGTTATGCAAATCCTAAAGGCAAGAATTCCAAAGAGCTATGTGACATCCTTATTGTTTGCGAGCCAGATGTTATTATTATCAGTGTTAAGGATATTAAGCTCACTGATAGTGGAAATATTAAAGTAGATTGGCAAAGATGGCTTAGTAAAGCTATTGAAGGTTCGGCAAATCAAATCTATGGGGCTGAAAGATGGATCAAATCAGCTTCAAATGTGATCCGAAGCGATGGAAGCCAAGGCTTACCCTTTCCATCATCAGACGTGCGGCGTATCCATCGTGTTGCTGTTGCTTTGGGTGGAGATGATAAAGTTCCAATTCAATTTGGTGATTTTGGCAAGGGATTTGTTCATGTATTCGATAAAATTTCCTTTGAAATAATACTAAAAGAACTTGATACAATAACGGATTTTGTGCAATACCTTATTGATAAGGAAGATTTATATGATTCTGGCAAGCTAACCGTCTTTGAGGGATCTGAAGAAGACCTTTTAGGTTACTACATATACAATGGACGTTTTTACCCACAGGATTTCGATGTCATTGTTGTGGGAAGCAACATTTGGGATGAGATAATTAAGAAACCAGAATATAAGGCGAAAAAAGAAGCTGACAAAGACAGTTATATGTGGGATAGACTAATTGAACATCTAAGTCAGGATGCCCTGAACAATAATTTAGAATTTGGACCAGATTTAAATGAATCTGAACTTGTGTTTCGTGCAATGGCAAGAGAAAACCGATTTCAACGCCGAATGCTAGGAAAATCTTTTAGGGATTTCATGGATTTGGCTGCTCAACGTATGATCGAGTCAAGAACCTTAATATCACCGCAATCCAGTATAGCTTATGTATTTTTAGCAAAGCCGCACGGAGAAGAAAGACAACACCGTATCACTGAGTTAGAAGGAAGATGTTTTGTAGTGCGAGGGTTGCAACAGGATTATAAAACTGTCATTGGTATTGCAACTGAGCGGTACGAACCTGGTAAGGGGTTTTCCTTCGATATAGTTTATCTGCATAAAGAAACCTGGACAGCCGAAGACCAGAAACAACTAGAGTATGCCCAGAGGGAATTTGGCTGGTTTGCAAGTCCACAACAAAAATTAGTTCATGAGGATGAATATCCAACTAATTAATATTGTGCAATACCACTCTATCCCCAACAGTTATTATGTTGCCAATTCTACTCGCACTTTACACTGAGCGATCGCCCTTTCCATTACCATAGACGATCGCTCATAATTAGTATAATCCCTAACTCAAAACAGACTCAACTGCTTCCCCACATCACCTTGAGGCTCAACAACCGAAAGTAACTCATCTCGTTTTTTAGCCATCAACTCCAAATAATACCCACTGGAATAGGCTTCAGAATTAGTCAACCCCTTAATTCCTTGATAAAACGTCACAACATCCCCAGTATTACCCAGAACCAAAAGAGCCTTTTCACCCTTCTTAATTTTCCGAGTAACCTGTAACTGTTCCACAGGAAAATCACCAGAACGAATAACTTTGGTTAATTCCTGGTAATATTGTTCTGCCTTAGCTTTTGACAGAAGATATTGTGTCAGGTAGTTCAAAGGAAACTCCTTTTCTAAACGAGAGCGATCGCGTTTCCGCCATGAACCCTTAGTAGTAATTTTACCATCTTCATGCCAGATAATATAATTCTTAGCTCCTCTAGAGGGAACAAACATCGCTTGAGCAAGAATTTCCAACTCTATATTGATACCAGTAGGTAAAGCATTTTGCAGCTTTTCAAATATCAGCAGAGGTTCAGAGTGGGAGAAGAACACACCATCAGTATCACTTTCAACCTGGATACCTCCCGCTTTTTCAATCACATCAATCATGAATCGTAGAATCCGTCTACCATAAGCTGTAACCAGTGCAGCAGCTTCCATATCGTTAAAACCAACACCAGAAGTCCCATAAAAGCCAAACAACGAGTTGATTAACACTTTGAGAGCAGCTTCAGCTTGTTTAGCAGCTAAATCTCCAGCTTTTCCTAATTCCTTGAGTCTGAGTCGTTCCCTGGTGAGATAATCGAGAATACTTAACCCCACTCGTTGCGTATCCTTGCGGGAGCAAATCCCATATTTAAGCATAATGCTGGGATACAGACTGGAAACATCAATTTTGGCAATGTGTTTGTGTAAACCTGGTACAGAAATTACCAGTCCTCCCTCAAATTTCAACTTCAGATCAGCAGTTGGTTTGTAACCTGAATATTGTCTTTCTAAAACGCGCTGCCATTTAGTACCATTACCAGTGAGCGATAGTTGTTGTAAATTCATACCTGGTACTATCAGCGATTCATAGTAATAGGAAGGAACTAATTTATCAGCAATTAATTTCGTATCTTCCAAGTCATAAATTAGGTATTTTCTGATTTTTTCCCATCCTTGAGAACCTGCACCTTCACCCCAACAATGTTGAATTTCTTGGGGTGTTAAAACCAACCTAGCAGATTCTCGCAATCCCATTTCTATCACTGCACTTTTTAGGGAATGTTGATATAAAGCTTTATTGACAAAATCCCATCTCAAGACACAAATGTAAACATCAATATGTTGGCTGTTGCTGATGAATATTTCGGAGATATTCATAGGCTTGCCAAATACCTGTGCTGTCTTGATAATTCTCGATTGCTGAGAAATAGTAAATGGATGAGATATGTTATTGATTAGGCATCTAATAATGATAAATGGAAAATCAAAATCTGTACCGTTGTATGTGAGAACTACATCAGGAGATATAGACTGAAAATAGGAAATAAATTGGCAGAGTAATTTTGATTCATTTTCATCCATAAATACAAAATACTCGCCCAATTCATTCATACAACCAATAGCGAAAATTCTATCTTGACTAGGAATCAGCCCTGAAGTTTCAATGTCAATAACCATTTGCTTCAGGGCATTGTAAGGTTTAATAGTCTGTAAAGGTTGCCAGGAGCGATAAACTGTATTATCTGCGTAGAAGATGTTTAATTTATCTTCGGCAACAGTAATTTGATTATCGCTTTTGGTGATAAAATGGCGATGATTGTAATTAATATTCATTTTTGGTGTTGGTTACTTACCAATAGTTCCTATCTTTTGCATTTTGAAAAGTGCAGAATTGATTTCCAGTAAATATTGTGGTGACGGATACTGAGATAAGAAATAGTGAAAGTCGTCTAAATGTGTAATCGTCAGTTCTTGAGGTAAGATTTTTCCTTGAACATTCAGGAGAATTTTCGGATGTTCACGCCATTCACAGGTTGTTATTTTAAATAATTGGTAAATCACAGAATTAATGTGGAAATTGTAAGAGGATACCGGGTGATTTTTGACAAATTCACATAATTCCTCTAAAGTATTTAAACTTTGTGTGCAGGATTCTCCACTTTTAGATTGACAAGATATTTGCATGATTATTACTCCAATGGTAACAAATAATTTGAAATAGATAGACTGAGCTATTACGAATGACTAATTACTCTCTTTCTTTTAGAAAATATTGATTAAACCACGAAGACGCGAAGAACACGAAGGAAGAAGAGAAAACAAGAGAAGAAAACAAAAGAAAAGGAAGGAGATAGGTAAACTGATACCAATTCTTTATGAAGATGCGCGAAATTAAGATTAACGTTCGCGAAGCGTGGCGTTAGCCATACCGCAGAGACACAGAGAGAAAATCAAAAAATTTGGCGCAGTCTCACGAAGAAATGGTATGACAGTAAAAAGGAAGTGGTAATTACAGCAGATTCAAGGTTTATGAGATACAGTAACGATTGAATTTCGAGTTTTAAATCTACTTCCTAAAATTGGTGTACCTCATTTACTCTAAAAGTGCTGTATTTAGTTGAATAGCTACTGTTGAATTTTTAATTTTCATTGATAATCTTTTATCGAAAAGATGCTAATTGTTGTACCGTTTCTACCCAAATAGGAGCTTTCTTACCATTGACTGGAATCAAAGAATTCCAATGTTCTTGCAGGGATTCAAGACTCATATTTGGTAGTTTCTGTTGCCCCCAAGCGATCGCATCAGCAGGTGTTTTCCAATTCGTCCAAGGTGGATTTTCAGCAATGGGAATAAATTGACTCGAATTTGTAGAATTAGCAGCAGGTAGTAAACCTAAAATAGCAACTTCTAACCATAACTGTGGTTGAGTAGATAATTTTACTTGCACTTCACATTGTCTCAAGTGCTGCTGTCCTGCCAAAATAGTTGTAGTCTCCCAATCTTTAGCTATTTGACACAATTGTTGCCAAGTATCTTCAGTTAGCATCACCATTTCCTTACTGCTAGGAGAAGTTTTAGCAATCAACATATCTCGATAAAAGCTAGTGAGGTTTTGCATAATTATTAAAGGTTCTTTACCCCATTCCAACAAATTCCGAATGATGGTAATGATTGAATTACTATCATTTTCAGCGATTCTTTCCACCATTGTTAGCAACTCATACTCAGGCACATTCCCCACCATTTCCCATACCCAATTTTGGTCAATGGTGATATTTAGTAAACTCAATTGATCCAGTAAACATTGACTATCCCGCAAACAACCAGAAGAGATTTGTGCTACCAGACGTAATGCTTGTGGAGTAATATCAATTAATTCCTCATTCACAATTTGGTTGAGGTGTTGTATCATATCCTCAACACCAATTCTTTTAAAATCGAACCTTTGACAACGAGAAATTATTGTTGCAGGAACTTTGTGAATTTCTGTGGTGCAGAGGATAAACACTACATTTTTTGGTGGTTCTTCCAAGGTTTTGAGTAAAGCTTGAAATCCTTGTGAACTGAGGCTATGCACTTCATCTAAAACAAACACCTTGTAGCGACTATTGACAGGTATAATGTGAGTACGGTCAATAATTTGTCTGATATTTTCAACACCAGAGTTACTAGCAGCATCTATTTCCACCACATCCAGAGATAAACCTTTGGAAATGCTGGTACAGGAATTGCACAGGCCGCAGGGTGTAGGAGTAGGAAAATCACCATGTTGACAATTGAGAGATTTAGCAAATATGCGTGCGCTGGAAGTTTTACCTGTACCTCTAGGTCCAGTGAAGAGGTACGCCGGGGCAATTCGTTGGGATGTGATAGCATTGGTGAGAGTAGTTGCGATCGCTCTTTGACCAACAAGTTCAGCAAAAGACTGGGGACGATATTTCAGGTGAAGTGGTTGGTATGTCATGTTTTTTCAAAAGTAGATAAGTTGAATTTCCCCAAGCTCATGTATTAGTAATAAACTTGGGGTGTGAGTAATTTTTGGTGTGGTTGTTAAAACAGATTTGATGTAACGAACCACAGAGACACAGAGTACACAGAGGAATTAGGGTTGAAGAGAAATTTTGCGTTACTTTTGACTGACAAGTATTGAGGTTTGGTTTGATAAATCTAAACTACTGCAATTTTTTATTCAGTCATTCTATGCAGCAGCGACTTTCTTTTTCCTTCCTCTAGGTTTAGGAGTAGAATTGGCAGAAGTTCGAGAATTAGTTCTAGTTTCTGCTGTAGTTTTCTGTGGAGAAGAATCTGTTTTTATCACATCATTTTTATCCTTGATATCTTCTTCTATTTCCACCGCTTCAGCCGCTACATTTATTCCCTCATTTACTTCAGTTACTGACGAAATATTTTCTGTAACGATAACTTCCTCGTTATCATCTGAAGCATCTTCTTCTATTGCTGTGCTGTTATTATTAATAAGTTGAACTGGCATTACCAAAATTAATTGATTGAGAATGCCATCAACAGGAGTAATAACCACAGGAGTTGTAGTTTGGTTGATATTAATTAATACCTCATTTGTAGGTAGAAATTTGAGAGCCTGTTCCATATATTTGATATTAAACCCCATGACTAATTGTTGCTGATAATCATCTTGTGGTTTAATATTCAAAGATTCCACAGCACCACCTATATCTGAAGATTCAGTAGATAAAGTTGCTTGTTGATGCTGGTAGTCACAGATAATTTTGACAATCTTATTCTTTTGGTCAGCGACAATTCCCACTCGTTTTAGAGCATTATCAAATAATTTTCTATCAACAATAAATTGATGTTGAAATTGTTGGGGAATTAGAGATGAATATTTCGGATAATCTCCTTCTAATAATCTCGTGGTAATTTGGATATTGGGTAATGTAAATACCGCAATTCCATTGTCAATGTTAATAGTACATTCGCTGTTATCTCCTACACTACCTAAAATCTTTTGTAATTCTATTAGTGTAGGTTGAGGAATTGTGACTTCTACTGTATTTGAATCAGCTTCAATTTGTGCATGTTCTGTCAATTGCTCATCTGTTTCTATCGTTCCAGAAACAACTGCTAATCGATGTCCATCTGTTGCTGCTGCTTCCCAACTACTATTAGTAAATTGGAAATGAACTCCAGCTAAAACTTGTTTATTTTCATCATGACTAGCAGCAAATAATGTTCCTTCTAATGCTTGTAACAACTTAATTGCTGGTAATATAATATTCTTCCCTTCAATTTCTGGCAAAGATGGAAACTCTTGAGGACTAACTGTTTGAATTCGACATTTACCACAGGAGTGAGTAATAATGGCAGCATTATCTACAATTTCCAAAATAATATCTTGTTTGGGAAGACTAGAAATTACTTGGGTGAATAATTTAGCAGGTAAAGCAATTTTACCTTCTAGTTCTATTCTAGATTTGCATTGAACTCGAATTCCTAAACTCAAATCAAAAGCAGTCACTAAAATTTCTTGTTCGTGCTTATCCGCAACCAACAATATATTGTTGAGAATAGGATGGTGAGGTTTGTTAGGTACAGCATAACTAACCACAGCGAGGGTATCAGCCAGTTCCTTTTGAGAAATTGTAAATTTCATAATTGTGGGTTCTTTAATGTCAATGAAGTAATGAAATAAGAGGTGCTTAGTTTGCTACTAAACACCTTTATTTACCCTGTAGTTTGTATGCAGATTAGTTATTTTCTGGAATTCATGTTTGGTAAATTCTAATCAATCGCTAAACACCATTAAGATAAAAAAGACTACAGAAACGAAGATGTATGTTTATGAACTGATTTCTACTGCGTGACATTTACCGTTATTACTTGGAGAAAGTGACATGAGATAATGATGAGTCAACTGTTCAAGTTCATTGGTAAGTTGTTGTTGTCGTTGTTGAGAAAGAGATTGATAAATATGTTGAAGGGCTTTGATAGTTTCTCGTACTTGGTGAAGACAATCAGTATTGAAATTTATTGTTACTGTTTCTCCATCAGCAAAAAATGAACAGGATTGATGATTATTATTGCTGTATGAACTGACATGGGTGTCTTTGGTAATATTGGCTGTAAATGAATGAGATATTTTCATGTTTAGATAGAGATTGTACAATTTTTGGCAAGAAAGTATGATTATCTGATTGACAATGAAAGCGTTGACTGTATACAGTATTTCTATCTGTATACACCTCTTGAAAATTAGAAAACCTATCTAAAAAAAGAGATTGCGCCTTCTGATTAAAATCATCAAATACTTGGCGCGTAGCGCATAATAAATTATTTGTTTTCGTGTCAAATACCTATTATTTAAACTAATTCTGTTGATTTTGAAACTGGGTTTGTTGGTTGATATCAAGTTTGGCGATTTGAATAATTAACTCTGTTGGTACATTCCAAGATTTACATTCCCAATTTTGACTTAACCTCTCTGCTTTTCTTACATAAGTAGAGGAATTAGTGGTATTTTCAATTAGCCATTGTTTAAATTGAATTGCTTTTTCTTGAGTTTCAAAACCGAAATATGTGACTTTTCTTTGTCCCAAAGGACTGGTGATAGTAGCAACTCTGGGTGAAAGGATATTGAGAGTCCATCCACTAGCACTAAGTTGTACTCTAGTAATGTTGAGCATTGGTTTTATCTCTGTGGTTAGTTACAAAGACCTAAAATACATAAAAAATAAGAGTTTCAAGGATTTTTGTAAGTGTTATAAATAATCTTCTCCCTTGAATTTCTCCAAGGAAGAAGCGCGTCAGCGAAAGTGATTTAATCCTGTAGTGCTAAACTAAAATTGAACGACTTGGTGAAATTATTTCCTCATCTGTAAACTTTTGCAGAGAATCCATGCAAGTGTACAGTGAACGACAAGAACCTGTAGTATTATGGAAATAGGTTGCAAATTTTCTCAAACTTCTAGTTAGTGTTAATGCCAGCAAATACTCCGCAGCAATAACAGCTACCTGTTGATTAACAAATAAGCTTTGGCGGTTTCGTGCTTGAATTTCAGCACATGATAAACTTGTTGAATTTGATTCTTCAGGTAATGGGGTTAGCAGTTCTGGATGTTGTCTAGAAGGACTGGGAAGATTAAAACAAAAATTGGGTTTTTGAAGATTATCAAAAGCATCTGCTAAGGTAAATTGGTTAGTAGAACCAAGCACTACTTGTCCAGAACTAGAATTAGTATGATTACCGCAATCTAACCACCAAATTTGTGGTAGAGAACCTGAGTAAGTTTGGTCTAAGCAATTGCTAATTTCAGCACGCGCAGCAGCATTATCTACGCAACCGATAATAACTGTTAACTTGCGCCATTTGGTTGATACAATCTTTTTTGTGAATGGTTTAGCGATCGCTCTAATCTGTACTCCTAATCCTAAACTGTATCTAGCTGCTAGGACTTCCGCTTTGTATAACCCAACCTCAGACTGTTGAAAATTCTGTCGGGGGATGTTTCTGGGTTCAATGATATCTGGGTCTACAACTATACAAGAAGTGGTTTTGTTGCTGTTTGCTTCAATCTCCAGCATCAGTCTAGCAACCGACGGAATCAAAAAACCTCCTGTCCCACCAGCACCCACAACTATAAACTCAACGTGATTATGTGCGGGTAGCATAAGCGGGACAGAATGAGCAAAAGATAGGTCTAATTTCATCATGGTGTAATATCTGTGACATCAAAACCGTTTTGTAGCGGTATCATTCCTTGAATTTTTACCTCTGCGTTCTCTGCGTCTCTGTGGTTATTTACAGATGTTTTCAACTATTTAAATCACACATTGATTCCTAACGCACTTCGTGCTTCGCTCCGCTGGTGCGCCTTTGTTTCTCTGCGACTCTGCGCGAAACAAAAACTGTGGTTTATTTACCTGTAATTGCTGTAATCATTTAGATACTACTGAATTGGATGTTAAACAACTTGGTAACTCAAATACCCAGTCACCAGGGATGTACCAAAAGTGGCTGTATGTACCCAACCGCACGCAGATATGGGGATTAGTGAAAATCTCACCCAAAACAGCGAAGATTCTGAATTTTCCGGCTTCTTCCTCGTCGTCAGTAGTAGAAAATTGTGCGCTCATACTGTGGTGACTGTGTATCTCAATCATCGCAGTCTCATAGAACAAGCTGGTTGCCTCTACTGGAGTTACACTGGTAGATGTGGCAGTTTGTTCTGGGGTGTGCAGATGCCACTGTCCGTCCGTAAAGCAGAGATAAAAGAGTATTTCTTGGTGTCCCGCATTTTGAGCTAACTGTAAAATTTGCAACGTTAACCTAGCGGAAACTAAGGGATATTGCAGGTGAAAGTAGGGTGTGAGATGTGGTAAACCGCGAATACTGCATTGGTTGATAGGAAAGCACGCAGATAGTCCTTGACGTGCAGCACGGACAAACGCTCCGTTCCCAGCTACCCAGTATTCCATCATTTTGCCTGTTATCAGTGGTAAGTCGGTGCTGGTGGCAAATTGATAATTGATAAGTGCAGGTATAGTCATGAGATAATCTCTTCAATTGCAGTGGTAATGGTTTTGTTACCCCAAGGCACTAAATCCCGTGTGGGGTATCTTTTAGATTTGTTGTTGTGTAGTTGCTGTAAAAGCAATCGCACATCTTCAGGATATGATTTGGATTTACCCTGCACCGAATCTTGATTGAAAGCACTATCCCAAAATAATTGCCATACCTGCATGATATTTTCAAGGGAACAATGGGGAACAGAATTTTCACCAAAACAGATAGAACCGTTCTCCATCACGTTTGGTAAAGGTGCATAAAACAGTGGAGAACTTTGGTTAAATTTCTTAATAGCCCAAATCCAATATTGACGATTACATCCTGCAAATATTAACCCCGGCATAGGTATTTTTAAAGTTGTAGTTTCTAAGGAGATGCAAGAACGTTGTGGTGGATAAAACTGCACTAACCATTCTCCTTTGTGGCATCTTCCCCACCTCACGGTATTTACTGGTAAATAACCTGAATCAATCGGTTCAGCAGCAAAAGCTTCTCTCAATGCAGCAGGAGCGATAAATTTGTAATTTGTTGTTTCTCCTTCTTTGTAAACTAGAAGGTATTGACCAGGCAGAAATAGTAGATGTGCCAGTGTTTCTGTATGAGTAGTTTGGTTAATAATTGAATGTGAGATATCACCAATGTTGAGTTGAGGTAAAATGTTAGTTAATACCGTGCTTTGTTCCATAGTTTGATTACCTGTTTTCTATGGTCAATAGAAGATTCAATCCATTCTGAAAACTCCGTCATTTTCTGGCAATATGTTTGGCATAATTGCCATTGTTCGGCTAAATATTTCAGCACTGCTTGCTCCCAATCAAATGAGACATATTCTTCATGGGTGACATTTAACCAAATACATTCTGTACTGTGGTCAATGATAGATATGACATCATAAAGTAGAGACAAAGGTGATGTTGTTTGTTGACATAGTAAGGAAAGATTATCCCAATTTATTTTATCCACCGTTACCAATTTATGAGGAATGAATCCAAAGCAAGAATTCCAATCTTCTTGAGGATGTCCATAACCTATAATTGATAATAGAAATTGTTCTGTGAAACTGAGTTCTTCTAAACCTATTTCCCACCAATCTATGTTTTGGGAGTAAACGGGAATTTCTGTGTATCTTTCTGTGCATTCCCGAAAATCTTCGTGGTAATCTATGGGAAATAACCACTCATTTACCAGTTCCAAAAACTCAATTTCTAGGTCACTGTAAACACTGGGATGTGAATGTTGTCTCAAGGGAGTCGTTGAGGATGACCATTCACTGGGGAACAGTTCTTTGTAGAGACTGAGGTAATTAATTTGTTCGCTGAGTTCTTCTAAATACCAAATTCCCTCTTGCACAGTTTGGGGAATCTGGTATGTTTTCAAAGACTCAGCAGCCAATTGATATTGAGACTGCATTAGAAGCCGGAAATTGGTATTTGTGAAGGTATAGGTGGAGATTTTTTGAGAATATTTAAACTCTTCTCTAATTCAGTTTGCCATTCTCTCCCAGTGGTAATTGCTGTTGTTAGTTCATCTTGTAATAACAGCAGATTTTCGATATTCAGATGACCTTGAATTTCTAATATTTTGATTTGCCAACTTAATAGTAAAGCTGGGTTAAATTGATGTTCGCTGGTAATTAAGGTTTGGAGGATATTACCTAAACCCTTAGTACCTGCTTTCTTGACCATGCGAATTTGGGTAATTCCCTCTTTATCCGTTCGCGTAATTTCTGCATGAGCAATTTCTGGGTAGAATGGTGTCAGGGCATTGCGGAGAGTTTCGTCAGTAGCTGCAATTTCATCAGCTATGGGTATTTCTTGACCTTCAATCATCAAAATGTGAGGCATATTAAAACAGTGTTAATTGATTAGAGGGTTTAGTTTTGTGAGGATTAGTTGGTGGTAAATCAGGAGGATTGACAATTTTGTTATTCTCTGATTGGTTGACAGATAATTTCTGTTTTTGAGCTTCTTTTTGTTGGGCTTGTTCTGCTATTTGTGGTAAAATAGCTTTTAGTTTCGTAAAAACTTCAGCTATTACTGGATATTGTTCGATTTCATGCAGTGTACTAACTTGCATGATTGGTGGTTGTTCCTTGATTCCAGCCGTGATTAATACCTGCCGTAAATCGTTTGTAGTAGCTGGTAAAATTTGGATGCCTAAGATGATAGTGTTGCTGTCAAAATCAAATCTATCTTCTTTTTCAGATGCTACGTTAACAACATCAGTTTCTGTGAATGAGGTGGTGAAATCAGCATCGTTATCGTCAGTTTCTACATCTTCATCTACAATTTGTTGATTTTCAATTTTTGACATAATTAGTAGTTAGGAAAGATTAGCTAAACGGTGTAAAATCTGTATATTCATTCCCCATTTCCTGAATGATTGCCATTTGTATTCACACTCCCCTGGTGTGTATTTAGCTGATAGCTGACTCCATTCCTCCCAAGCAGAAAGTAGGGTAGGATTGACTGATTTCAAAGCCATTCCTACCTTGATCCATGAATCATATTTATCTGCAAAGCGAGGATGAATAATTTCTAGTAGTAGCAGTGCTGTTTCTGTATCCTCACCTGTAAATTCTCGATTGGTTGGTAAGGTATTACTGTTTTTGTGGTAGCCTCTTTTTGGTGGTTTCGCACGTTTGGTCATTTGTTCGATTATCCAAGATGGTGCGATCGCAACTTCAACTTGGTCAGGACGACAACCACTCAGCCAACGATAATAACCTGTTTGTGGATGAATACTGGGGGGAAGTATTGATGGTAGTTTAGTACCTCTAAATTCTAAAACTTCACCGGGGGCGGTGGTGATTTTGCGGGATTTGAGGTGAGGGTGAGTGTTACCTGGTAATTTCAGTAAATATTGCGCCCTTCCTGGTCGTCCCGATGTAAATGCAACTGTAGTGGGTAGTGGTTGATGTGCGATAATTGCTGCATGGGCGCTGTATCCATCACAGTCTATGGCGATTAAAAATTCTTGGGAGTTTTGACCGCAAAGTATACCTATACCTGTGGGGGTTACTTTGTAAAACCCGTGATGTCGGTTTCTGACTGGTACTTTCTCATATTGCTGGAGTTGGTTCAGCAATGCTTGAGGAGACCAGGGGTGTTGTTCCCATTGATACCCTAATGGTCTTTTTCCTTGGGTGGGGATGATAGGCCAGTGTGGGGGGAGTAGTTTTAAGGTGTCAATTAGTTTTTGGGTTTGTGGTTTTTTTCAGCATGGGTTTTAATTTTGGTTGAGGTTGCAAATGGGATAAAAATGTTGGCAGTTTCTGACTTGAATGAAAAATAGGCCTTTTTGGTTAGAGTCGATGAGGAGTATTGTTTTGTTTAAAGGATAAAGTGGCTGCTCCAATTAAGCTGGAAGGCTTATTTTTCCGTTGTGCAAAACCTGTTGCGATTGCTGTGACTTGAACCATAATTCGGGTCTTGGTAACTTTTGGTGATGATGAAAGGTTACGACTATTATGATCACCAAAAACTGACAACAACCACTTTATCCTTTAAAAAACTGCAAACAATTCCTTTAAGTCACACAAAAATAGTGAAAGTAGAAAATTCATCTTTTCCATTAGACTTTTCAGCAATGTCTGCGTTAGCAGACTTTGGTCACATATCACTAATTTGGGTAAGTTTATATTATATCTTGTATAAACTAAATAAATTGTGATTTCAAGGATAAAGTGAGTCTATTGCATTTCTTCCACGTAGTTATGACCAACGCAAACAGATTGGTTGAATTAAGCTACTGGTAACCATATCAAGTAACCCATGTAAGTTATGATTTATTTTGGGGTACTAAAATAAGCTTAATTGGATGTATTCTGGGGCTTGCTCTATTACAGATTCATCTAATAAATCATCCTCAAAATCATCAAATTCTTCCTCAACATTTAGCCTAGATATATATTCAGAAATTTGTTTGGCAGAATGAACTGGTTGTGGTAGTAAAGTTACTATTTCTGTGTCAAGAAAAGGAGAAGCTTCTCGTAATCTATGTACTACTAATGTCCATTCTTCTGGCTTATCTTCTGATTGGAGACATAACCAAGAAATTTCTAGCGCGGATTGGTTCCATCCTGGCTTTGATACTCTATCACGCTGCCTTGAACTTGCTGGTCTTTTTGCAGATTGGGGAGAACGACCTATTGAGTAAAAAGCAGAGCTAAAATCCGGGTTATGATAAATGCCACTATACCTGTTAAACCCAGATATAGGACAAACGTGAGCTACCAAACCATCACTGGAATATCGTAGTCTAGCTACACGCAGAAGTTGTGGATTTTGGCAAGAAAGAAGTTTGTTTTGATGCCAAAGATTATTTGGGTCTTTTGCCTCGTCTCCTGACACAAGTTTTAAAAGTGAAGGAAGGTCTTGGCGGAGATTTTGGTCATCTAATAATAGTAGAGTTGGATTTTTTATTTCTAAATCTGCAAAAGCTCGCCCCACAAAGTTTTTTATCTGCTCTGAGGTATAGTTTGAGTTATACTTCTGCTCAAACATGGCTACCGTGAATAAACTTTCATCATATGGCATCCAAGTCGGCCCATAATCCCCTGGTAAAGACACTTGCATTTGAGATGAATTATTTTCTGAAGGGATTTTGATAAGTATAGGGATAACTACCTTTGTTTCTCCTTTACTTCGAGCGTTGAGACGAATTATTTTGATAGCAATTATATCTAAATTATGAGGCAGTGATGTTTGATAAAACCCCGTATAAAAGGGTATACCTAAAGGGAAATTTAACTGGCGCATTAAATCTAAAATTGCATTTAAGCACCTTGCTTTGTAAGCTTTTTTTTGAGTATTTAACTTGTTCTTTTTACTTTCATAGTTTTTAACTTGTTTTTCGTCATTAGAATCTATAGGAGCAAATTCTTCTGGATTGATATATTCCGTTTCTGGTTGTAAAAATTGACTTACCCAACTTGCATAAGCGTGTCCCCAACGAATTGCTGCTTTTGGGTCAGTTAACCTCCTTTGCTTGTCGAATTTTCGGTAATCAACTAACTCGATAAGAATACCTCGTTTTTCGTTACTAGGTTTAGGCTGCGTTAGCAGTTGGCGTTCGATTAGTCTAGCTCTATTTTTGCTGGCGGCTGCTTTGGCTTGGCCAGAATAAGAACCACCTAAAGATAAAGGAGAAAGCCATTCATTAGGCAAGGGAGTTTTGTCTACTTTCAATAAATAACTTTCTCCTAAACAGTTGGTAAATTTGTAAGTTTCATTGTCTATTTCTTGAACAGTTCCTTGTACTTGTTTGCTTTCTAAAAATTCTCTCAACACCTCTAACAAAGTATTTACTGAATTAGATGAAATCCTAATCCGGTAAACTTGCTCACTAATGGTAGATGTTTCTTTATGTTTAGAAAGTCGTCGTTTTCTGCAATGACTAAAGTCTATTTTATTGATGATTGGCGCTGCCACTACTCCAGGCGGTAAAGCTGTTGTTAATCTTTCAAATAACTCAAATCTATCAGCTGGTTCTAGCCCAACTCCTACTGGGTGAGAACCTAGTCGCGTTCTGTGTGATAGTAAATATTGTGGTGCATATTTTGCGGGGTCGCTTAAAAACTGCATTGCTTCTGGAATATCAATATGAGGAGCTATCATCGCCAAAATTTTGTCAATTCTAGCTTTCCAAATAACCGAGTCATGCCGCATTAACTTGAGGTTGATTAGAGTAGTTTCTCGTTCTACACTTGGATCTGAATTTGGCTTGAGCCATCCTAAATTTTCCATTGCTACATAAACGCTGCTGTCTTCTCCTTTCGGCAGGAATATTTTTTGTCTGGCACCGGGAAGTGGTTGATTTCCTGGATTATCCCAAGCAGTCATAGGTTTAGAAATATAGCGTCTAATACCTGCTTGAAATAGTAACAAGTAGGGAGTTTTGCCGTTAGGAGGAGCGATATAAAACTTTAAGTAATATGAATACCTAGCTACTTGTTCAGCATTATTGGAAGGTGAATAGTTGATAGGAGGCCAGGTAACTAGATAAGCCTCTTTGCCAGTAGATGGAGACACCACTAAAGGCCAATATTCTTCATGACCATTAGCATTCCTTAAACCTAACTGAAATCCCTTTCTAGTTAACCAGCGTGCTATGAGTTCAGGCAAGACCACTTCTAGAACATCAAAGGGAGCATTTTTTAAATTTATGAGTTCCCAATTTAATTCTGCACGACCTGACTCTATCTCAGCTAGGACGGATTTGACTACTTTCAGGTCATAGTTGACTGACAACCAATTTTGTATAATTGCCCAAAATTGGTTTAAATCAATTAAACCACTATAAGCATGAACAATTATCCAATACTCTGGTCTAATTTCTGGAACGCGAGAAAAGGAGTTAGGAAAAATGTAGAGAATGTCAGAGGCACAACCTCTTAAAGCTGCATAGAGACTGAGTATGGGAGGAGTATGGTCTACATCTGCTAGACCTTTTATAATGTCTATCCAAGTTACCGGCAGTCTTAATCCATACACTTCTCCCATGACTAAAGGGTCAAAATTATCATTGAATAACCAAGCTAAAGTCTGTAGCCTGTCAATGGGAGGTAATTGTTCTTGTGCTTGAGTCATTTTATTTACCGTCCGTTGCTATTATGTTCTAAATGTTCTACCAGAGCTTTTAGACGGTCATAAATTGATCCATATAAAATTCTGGCTAATTGTTGTTCTACCTGGGGTTTATTGCTATTAGGAGAAAGGTACTCTCCAAAAATTTCTACCCATCCTTTTAGGAGACTACGTTCTGCACCTTGTGGATAAAATGCTGAGTCACAGAAGAAGACTCTTGTAGGAACATTTCCTCTGGTAGCTCTGCCCAAAGCCTGTACTATAGAAACAGCTTGATCCCAAAGAAGTTCATGCCAAAAATCAACATCAATGGAAGCCGAGCCATGATGTGAAGCTCTGAGTCGTCGATGCCAGTTTTTGTAAGACAGGCTTCGCAATTTAGCGATCGCTTCTGCTGCCGTTTCTCCTAAGCTAGACGGTAAAATATTACTCCCTTGTAAAATATCATCAAATACCAAGCGGTTTATCGCTCTAATTTGCCTACCGAAATCTGTTGGCACTGGGTAAGGGCGTACTAAAAAAAATACACTACCCAAGTAGGCTTTGTTGGTTATTGGTGACAAAATGTTATATCCGCGTTGTACGGCTCCTAAAGGTGCTACCAATAAATCACGCCCTCTTGTTGAAAATTGTTCAACTTGTCCTCGTCGTAGGAGCCATTCAGCAATTTTTTCGTCTCTGTCTGATTGAAGACAATCTACCCGATTTCTCCACCTGCTAGATTCTTGCAATTCTCTAGCGACTAACTGTGCTTCTGGGTAACTGCCTGTAATTAGAATGACAGCTCTTGGTGTGCCAAGAGAATTCCAGTAATCTAACTCTTGTGTTATTCGGTCTTTACCACCACTGCCAAAAGCTAGATACTGAGTAAGTTGCAGTAGACTATCTTTTCGTCCTCTCCCAGAGCGTCCGCTAACTATTATTGCTTCTCCTCTACTGTCTGGAACTCGGATGAATTCAAAATAGCTGTTAGACAGTGCTTCAACTGCTTCAAGGGGTGGAGATAGAATTGCATGGGGTTGAATCCCAATATTGAATTGGGGACTTCCAGGCGACCAAGAGGTGGCACTAGTTATTAGCGTGTGAGGTCCATAATCGCCAGTTAAATTTACATATAGATATGGAAAGTTCAATAGCAAATAACGCCCCAAACCGAAGCAGGCTAAATATCTTAGTAAGCCCCTTGGAGTTTTCTCCTCTGTTTGGTCTACAAATTGATACCCTAACAGATGACCGAGGGGTGATTCTACATTTAAATCTATGTACTCCTCTGGAGGATTTTGGCTTAAAGAAAGTCCTTTGCCTAGTTCCGCTGTCGCAAGGAGCCAGTAACGAACCAGTTCGTTTACCTGTCGATCCATTGCTGTTAGCAACACACTAAATTCTAACCTTTCTAATATTTGTTGCGTTTGTGGTGATTGAGGAAGATGCCAAGGTAAACGTTCTTGTAGCCAAATTCTCAGTTTTTTAATTAAATTTTCCCCCTTATCATTTCGAACATCGCTGACTAACTTTTCTAAATCATTTTCGATAGTTTCACTATCTTCTAACCCATTTGATGAGGGGAGTAGATAGTAGTTTTTAAATTCCTCCTCTAAAAAAGACAAAACTTCTGATAAATCTGTCTCTGGGAAATTATCTGGTACTAAATTGCGTATAGACTCAATTAATTGTTCATAAATTAGAGAATTATAAAGAGGTCTTTCGCCTATCCATTTCCGTAAATGTATTTTGTCAAATAATCTAACGAATATTCCATCTGATAATCGTGAGGCTTCCCTAGCAACTCCTCTTAATTCGTGATAACGGGGGTCATTGAGTTGTGTTCTTCCTGAATAAAAAGATTTTTCAGCTATAGTGTGTTCAATGAAATCAAGTATAGCTGTTTGAGAACCTGCTAAATCGTTGGATGGAGCAAAGTCATCTTCTATTGATACTTGTACCCTATCCCCTTCATCAACAATTAGTAAGGAACAGTAATGATAAGCAGCTTCTAGTACCCGCATTTCAGTTCCTACCAATTCTATTGGCATTGTTGTGTAGATAAAAGCAGCAGACGTAGCTACCCAGATAGAGGCATTCACTAAATCACGGTTTGCTTGGTGAACTGGACAGATAGGAAGCAATGGGCAACTATGATATGTAATTTTATTTGAGTAATTTTTTTCTTGTTTTTTGAGGTCATCAGGACTTACTAAATTATGGCAAGGTTCTTGACCCGCTGGAATAGAAACCTCACTCAGTAGTCCTGAAAGAATGCATTTCCCTGTTAGCCAAGGGAGAGCAGGATTATCTAATAATTCTGCATTTTTTGTATCTTCTACTGAGTTGTAGGGCTGATATAAATCTTCAGGTTGTAACTTATCAGCATGAGCCATTCCATATTGATATTGATGGGAGTCTCTAGCTTTTCCCAGTATTGGAGCAGCAGATAAGCCGACTTTGATAAAATCTGCTGCCATATCAATGGCATCAGTTACTGTATTAACAATAATGCAGATTCGGAAATTTTGGTTGCTGATTGAATATTTTTCACACAAATGGTGTACCAGTAAATAGATAAGAGTACTTTTACCAGAACCAGTAGGTCCTAACAAATGAAAAATACCATTTATTGTGAATTCATTCGTAAGCTGTAAATTTTCTTCTATTAAAGATAGAGATGAATTTAACTGTTTCCATCTTTCACTCCATTGTCGTCCAGGTAGTTTTTCTTCAAGTTTTATTGCTGATTCCCTTAAATCACATAATCTGATTCTCAAAGGAGATAAAGGAGAAGAGCGTCTTTGTTTTTCACTAACTGGTATTGCCGTGGTACTAATATTAGATAAACACTCTTTCATTCCGTCAATGAGTTTAGTAGGAATAAATACTGAAGTTGCCTCTGAATTAACATAAAAGCAATATTCTTTTTCTGATTTAGCCCAATTTCGCGATATAGACTTATGCTTGGCTGGTTCATTCAATGCCTTATTTATAGTTTCTACGCGTTGCGGAACAAAATTAACTACAGGTTGCCTAGTGTATGTTCCTGATTCTAAGGATATGTCGAAGAGCCTGATGCTTAGAGGCTGTTGACTATACCACAGAAGGGATTTTTTCCAAGCTGTTGCTGTGCGAATATACCGAACTCTATGACGTACTCTTGTGCAAGCTTCTATTAGCTTCTGATTGTTCTTTAATTCGTTCGGAATGAAGTTTGTTAATAAACTCCAAGCTTCTTTAATATTACTGTAGCTAGCACTTTCATAAATTTCGGCATATAGGGTTATTACTAATTCAACCTCAAAAAATCTCTTACTTTCTGTCTTAGTAAAGGTAACAGGAATTAAATCATCTTGACCTAATCGGAGGAGTTCTTTGCTAATCTCTGTTAACCAATCTTGCCAGTCTCTCATTTTTACTCCTTAGAAGATTTAAAATTTTTAACTTGACCAACAAATTGTTTGACTGAAAAAATACCTATATCTCTAAGAGCAGAATTCTCTTGACATCTCACATCCCAAACAGCTTGAAATACTTTTTTATATTTACCTTTGTATCTGTAATCCGGGAAAATATAAAAAGCTTTATCCCAGGCAGGAAATTGTTTTAAAGGTTTTAAAGACCAAGCCAGTTCTCTAGCATTTGCTTGGTCTTTCATATCTACTGCCCAAACTTTCCCATTTGGGAATTTAATCATCAAATCATAATTATCTATACTGGGCCAAAGGGAGCAATCTAAGCCTAGATTGACTAGAGTATTTATTAATTGGATTAATGACCGTTCTGGAGCTACTACAGAAGCCTGGATACCGCGAATAGTTCGCATTGATTCTGGACGATATGGTATCCATTGTTGAGGAGTATTTATATCACTAACAAGGCGAGAACACAAATCACTATAACAAACAGCACGATGCCGTGAAGAGCCTTGCCACTCCAAAGTCCACCCACATCTGGGACATAATGCTATCTGTTCAACTCCATTTTGTTTAACTCGACAATTTAGAGGGATACGTTCATAAGTTGCACACAATAAAGAACGAATTTCAGGTTCCCAGTCTAAATCGCTGTTGATAATTTTAGTTCCCCATTCTAAATAAGGATTTTGTACTAGAAACAGCCTAGCTCTTATATATTGCTCATCTAACTTATTTTCTGAGCAGTATTCTAGAATATCCTTAAAAGGAATGTCTTGAATTTCTATCTCAGGATTGCCTGAGAGCATTCTTTCACTTAGTTCATAAGCTAAATCTGTGGGTTGTCCCAGAAATAAAAGTGAGCCAAAAAGATTAGCATCAGCCATTAATTGACCGACTCCGGGCCAATCTTCTACAGGCTGGTGCAGCCAATTAACCACCTCTTTGTGATGCAAAGGTGGCATGCTTTTATGAGTTATACACAAGACAGATAATTGTTCAAGCCCTGATTTGATGTGTTCATTGGAACTGGTAATAGGAGAGGCATTTCTTTTAGTGATTTTTTCTTGTTGCTCAACTAACCCTACTGCTATTCGGGTGAGAATCTTTTTTGCTTGTATTTTTTGTGAATCTAGAGATGGTATATTACTCATAGTCTCGGTTAAGTAAATAAAATACAAAATAAGATAGCAGTTTAGTTATGTACAGTGGACAATTGAAAATTTTAGTCCTCCCACTAGTAGTTTTGGCTTCTTCATACTCACAGTCGTGTCTTTCCAATCTCTGGTGACTATGAAACTTTAATAACCATAACGCTTGGCTTCAACGGTACTTTCTCGGTTTACACTGTCAGTATAGCTTTTGTTAAGATTATATGGTTGCTATGTAAATATAAACATTTTATTAATTTTGATTTTAAAAAGGTATGTTGAACTATGAAAGCCTGGGTGAGAGGCTTCGGAAACTGCTGTATGTCGGGCATTAGATTTCCGTTTCTTGGAGCAGTTCGCCGAGCGATTCGCTTCCTACTTTTTGATTCCGCAAGAGGCACTACGAAAAATATGGGTTTGAGATTGCTTCCCAACCGTCGCAATGACGAAAATACGTTAATCTTGCGTAAGTCCTCAACAGAAGAAAATTTCTCTGCGATGTGCTGCCGAAATGCTTGGTATTAGTGATATCGAGATGGAGAAGCGACTCCACTGTATAGAGGGAGAAGAGGTTGATTTGGCAATAAATATTTATGAATAGACCTGTAATTAACACGCTCCGTGCTACAGGTAAAAAATTTACATATTTTGTTTATAGAGAATATTCAGTAACATTTCTATAGTTGTTTGATTTCTTCTTAGCATCCATATTTTGTGATATTATACTTACTTTTGGCGTATATTTATTTGCAACTACTTCCTTACGCCACCTTTCCAAATCATTAGTTATATCTCTCAAAGGTGGCATTTTACTTTGCAGATTATCACCTTTTAAATTCTGTAAAATCAACAGTTGAAAATACAATTCCCTCTGTTCACCTACAGAAAGCATCTCCTGAGATTTTTCAACTTTATCTCGAATACCACTTTTAACCTCTTCTGCATTAATGAGAGAAGAATTAATATGAGAATTATCCCTTTCCACTTGCTGCCATACCTTTTTAAGTGCAGGATGTAGGGGAACAGATATATCAGCAATATTCTTAACCTCCTTGCTACCATCCCTTGTTTTATCAACTAAACCATACTTCTCCAAATCAAACAAATGAGCATTGCGGGATATAAACTTCAACTGTGTTAAATCCCAATCGCTAATATTAAGATAATCTACCTGCTTAATAATACCTTCTGCTGTTTTATGGAGAGTAAAAGATACCATTTCTTCTTGTTCACCCTGATGATTAGTTTTATGTAGCCGTAATTGTGCCACCCCAGCTTCTACATCCCTGGATCTAGAAATAGTGTATTCTCCTATAGTTAAAGTATCAGTCTTAGCTTGTTGTAAAGCCGAATTGAGTAAACCCAAAACCTCAGTTTTTCTAAAACTTTCCAACGTTGCAAAAGTACCAGCAGGTGCTAAAGAACCTAATTGGTTAGCAATATCTCTGATATCTGCATTTTGTAGTTGTGGTAATTTCTTTTCACCCGAAATCTTCTCAGCTACCATCAAAAACTCTTGTCTTTCTACTGCTAACATTTTTGTAGGATGAACTTTAATTTTTATCTCCTGACGAGAATTGACAGTAAATTCCATCAGAGAATGAGAAAAGTTAGATAGTTCATCACGCCGATGATGGATACTATATCTTTCACCTTCTTTTCTAATTACAAAAGCATCACTTCTGTAAATTTTAGAACCATCTGCTAAAGTTTCTCCATAAGCCTTGAGAAATTCAACTGCTGTTTCAGCGATTTTGGCATTTTCAACTTTCAATTTATGCCGCATTTTCAGCCAGGTTAAACCTAGAAATCTTTGCCAATTAGCTGCAACATCCTTTTTAATAGGAACTTCTACTTCCCTAACCCAGTTCTGATTTTGAGAAGTTATTGCTGGAGATGAAACCACACCATTGTAGTTTGGTGTAAAAGCGACTTTGCGCTTTGGTGTTTCAATTTCTTCCTCTGTTGTTTCAACAAATTTATCTGACTTTTTCTTTTTATTAGTATCAGTTTTAGGTGTTGTATCTGTGACTGTTTCTTCAAATTTGATCTCATGCGTTGAAACTTGTTTATTAATAAAATCAGGTTGATGTTCTTCTGTATATGTCGTCTCAGCAGCTATAGGTATATCTCTCGTATCATCCCATTCTGGTGAATCATCTACTGGTGGTTCTGGTAATGGAGTATTTTCATCCCAAAATATGAAAGTCTCTTCTTCAAATGGTGAATCTAAAACAGATGTAAATTCGCTCTCTATTACAACACTTTCTCTGGTATGTTCTATTGATGTTGTAAATTCCAATTCTGTAGTATTATCAACAATTTGAATTTCAATATCTTGATTTCCAAAAAGTTGACCTAACAGTTCATCAACAATTGTTGTTAACTCTTCCTTTAACTCTGTTTTATTACTTGTGGAATTTTGACTAGGAGGTAAATAACGAATTATGGGTTCATAAACTACAGCAATAATTTCCTCAGTGTCTAAATTTTCAGTCACCCAGTTATGACGACATTTACCTTGATTATCTTGCTGGTAAACAGTTAATTTATCACCTGATTCAATAGTGGCAATGATAGCTAAGGAAGAGTTATTATTATATAGAACAATATCTGTGATGTCTCGAGAATTATCTGCTGCTGTTAACATTAACAGCTTGGCGATATTCTGTGCTTGGACATCAGACATTTCGGCAGATTCCCATTTCCAAGCACCAGGAAATTCCTCATCTGGAACAAGCCGATATTTCTCACTTCCTATTTGTACTTCAATTTCAGATAGGTTTTCTAGTTCTTGCTGCAATTTTTCTCTAGCTTTATCTATTAAAGCCTGGATTAATTCTGCTAATACTGAGGCTGTAATTTGAAGTTCATCAATTATATGGTCAACGGTTTTTTGATAACCTGTTGCTAATTGTGTTACTCTTTCATCAAACATATTAATATATCCATTTGAGAGCAGGATTTAAAGGTTAACAAGATTAATTTTAAAAATGTAATTTTTTGTTACATATAGCAATTCTATTTTGTTTGTGTATCCTTTATGGAATCTGTGAGCAGCACAGTATTTTTTAAACTAACCGCAGAGACGCAGAGGGCGCAGAGGTAAAGAAAAATGAAACCTTTACATTCCTTTGAAAATTGCTATATACAAATTGCTGAAAACTAGACAATTACGTTAACATTGGTAATTAGAAAAATCCTTTATAAGCATCAATAGGTAATGGTACAGCACCAGCTTGTACAGGTTGCTGAGGAATAGGAAATAATTTATTCACCTCTGCCACTCGTTTATCTAAATCCTCTTGAGTAGGACGTTGTTGAGTGCTTTTATCTGTTAACTGAGCAATCAATTCTGTCCACCTAGAGTCATTTTCTTGCTCAATATTAATTAAAACTTTGGGTATTTTAATTGTTTTTAATAAAGGAACAGAAGCTTCATTTTGATTACAGTAAGCCGGGTTGATAAATATACACTTCCCCGGTGGCAACTTCAAAAACTGTGCTGGTTCAAATAACTTCCTTGTTTTATCCTGTTCAGAAATTGAGGTACTGCTTTTACCTCCCCCAGTGCTTTTTGATTTCTGCTTATACTTAATTTCTTCATCTCCCAGGTAAGCACTAAATAACCGCGCTGATTCTTCCTCACCTGGATTAAAAATGAACTTCGTACCGCAAGCACCCAGCATGGTTTTAGCAACCTCCTTACCATAGTATTTTTCCAACTGTCCCATGTTCTGCCATCCCAGAATGCCGCAAAAACCCTCACTGCGAGATTCATTGAGCCATCTAAACAGGTCTGGTAGGTATAAAGAAGGCACTTCATCGAGGACAACAACTAATGGGTCTTGCCTTTTTTTAGCGATCGCTCTGGCTACAGTCATGTGTAAGATACTGCACAATAGTGGACCCACAGCATCCCGTCGTTCCCTATCCAACCCAAAAATAATCATCTGTTTACCCTTGATTTCCAGAGGTAGAGTCGTCTTACCCACAAAACACCCCAAAGTATTCTTTTTCATAAACCGGGTAAACATCAAACTGGCAGTACCGGCAATACCTGCAATAGTTTTCTCAGAACCAGCCGAACTGAATAACTGACCAAAAGCAATCTTAATCCAGGGATTGAGGTTAGCAGCCATTAATCTTTCTACCATGCGATCGCTACTGAGAATAGCCGCTGCTGTCATAATATCTGGATACTGAGTTTGCTTAGTCAGCATTAAGATAGCTTCAGTCAACTGGTCACCAGCAGGCCCAAAAAAAGCATCCTCGTTACTAGCAGCCATCATTTTGAAATTTTTGTTGATTACAGTTGCTAACTGCCTTGCCGTTTCCGCATCTGTAGAATCTCGGAGAAAATCAAGGGGATTACACACCTCACTTTCAGGGAAACCAGGAGCGAAAATATGGACTTGATAACCCATCTTTTTCGCATAACTGGCAACTTTAGCCTGAGTAGGGTATTTAAAGTCATATAAAACAATCGGAAAACCTTGGTCAATGGCACTATAAATCATCGGGTTAATAGCAGAAAATGATTTACCACTACCAGGCGCACCAATGACTGCTGTTCCTCTTTGTACATCTGGTATGTATAACGGTGTGGGACTTCCTGGTTCTTTATCTTGAGTTTTTTGACCTGTAAATTTGTGTCTACCAACATAGAGAGTAGCACTATCACATTGAGGATTAGCAATTTGTTTGATAGCTTTCTTTTTCGCTTTAGCTTTCTCCTTTCTTCCCCCAAAATAACTGGTAGCCAATTTGCCTTTTTTCGTTCCCGATAATATTTGTAGGAAGACAAAACCGAGTAATAATCCTGTCAGCACTAACCCATTATAGGAAAAAAGATAATGAGTGTATTTACCAATTGGTGCTTGGGGGTTTTGCAGTTCGGAAATAAAGTTGTTTGTAGTCATTTTATTTCTGTTTTTTAATGAGTTGATATTCTTTGAATATTTCCTGGTTTACACAAAATATCTTTTATCTCACGCAGAGTCGCGGAGAGGAGGCTAAGGGACTAAATATTCATTTACTAGGGAATTGTTAAAGGAGTACCCAGAAATATAGGTGATTTCTCTTGATAACTGAAGAAAGGAAACGGTCCAATAAAATAAGGTGAACAACCTAAATCAAACCAACCTCCTCTCCGACAAATGCGGAAAAAAATAGCTGTTGATGCAGTTCCAGCACCTTCATTAATATCCCACACAGCTTGTTTAAACCCCTTACCAAAAGGATGTCTTCCTGTTGGTTCTTTCCCACCATTAAGATTGCCTAATATCCCAAAACCACCCTTTACTTGTTGAAATTTACCACTCATCCATTGAGTACCTGTGATTCCACCAGCACCTGATAATTCTATGTGAGCGCATTTGTTCGTACATGAAACATTAAACCCAACTTGGTCACTACCACTAATTGAACGTTGTCGGTTTGATTCTACTTCCTTTAATGGCAAGTCTAATTTACCAACAATACTTCCTTGGGGTACAGGTGCATTGGGAAAATTAGCGAATGTTACCTGATTTAGTCCAGGTATTTTTGATATCCTAGTATTCTGCCAATTACTAAATTGTTTCAAAGCAGTTTTTTCTATTCCAGGAATGGAAGTTAGTTTATATGCAGATAAATCAATTTCTCCTAATTCTATATCTTTTATCTGGGGGAAATTATTAATAACTTGTCCTATGGTTTGTCCATTAATATTTGCAACCCCTAATATTTTTTTAATCAAATCTCGAATAGGTGGTACATTTTCTACATATTCATTAACTAGATTGGGAATGGCTTTAGTTAATTCAGGCACAGTTTGCCATTTAACAGTATCAAAATCTGATAATTTAATATTTACTAGAGAAATACCACTTAGTTGCCCAATTGATTGTAAACTGAAATTTTCTAAATTAAATACATTTTCAAAATCCCCTAATTCCATCACTTCATCTAAACTTTGTCCTGCTTGCCAATTTCTGATTGATTTATATCCAGGAAATTCAACATTGGGAAGTTCAACACTACCAGGACTAGAGAAAACAAAAGATTTAAATGTAATACTTTGCCAATCAGGAACTGGTGCATTGTTGATGTATTTGCTAGGGATAGTGTTCACTGTTGGTGTAGGAGATGCCGTTACTGGCTGAATTCCCAAAATATAACCAAGTAAATTATGATGGCGAAAGGATATTAAGCCATGTAATAATAAACTTGTACATAAACCCAAAAACATCCAGTATTTGATATGGTAATTGAAATTTAATTGATTAGTTTTTGTACTTTCAACAGGTTTTTGATTATTTTGATGATGACGATTTAGCAGCATATTTACATCCTAATTAATTACTAGAATAATCGTCTGAAAAATCTTGATTTCACTGAATTGTAGGTTTAACTTTTTGATTAGGAAGTTGATTAGGAGCAGTTGATTCAGATCCTAATTGCAATAAACGCTCAATTAGCTGAGGAGAAACTTTGACACTTTCAGCAGCATTGGTCAAATTTTTACCTGACTGTAACTCTTGAATTAGTTGTTGTAATTTCTGCCATAAAGGATTACTAGGAGTTATCCACCGTTTTTCTGCTGCTACCTGTAATCCCTTAGTAATAGTGGCGACAATTATAGAATCTGTGGGTGGTGCTTCTTTGCGGGTGACATCAGGAGTGATAGAGATGGTACTATAGCGTGGAGTACCTTTACTTGTTAGCACCTGAAAGTTGTAAACTTGCCGTGTTCCTGCTGAAGATTGCGTAATCACCGTTAAGTGTGCGCCATTTTTAGCTGTAGGCATTCCAGGAATACTAACCGGGTTAATTTGTCGCAGATGAATTAAACCTGCTCCTGAGTCTTTACAATTCGACCTGTCGGACAAACCTTGCAAACAACCATCTACATCCATAAGGATGCGGGAAGGATCATCTAACCACACTCGTTGAATAACCTCACCAGTCTCATAAAACGAGATGGATACACCATGTCCCGGCCATACTTCCACAGTTTGCAGTTGTGCTTGAGTTCCAGTGGCCTTACTTTGAGGGATAATGCGGACAGAACTCTTGGTATGAGTTGATTGTGTTCTTGGTGTTGGTAGTGCCTGAGATGGAATATTGATCAAGCAAGACGTTGTGATAGCTAGAGATAACCAGAAAAACTTGTTCATTTTCGCCCTCCAAGAGACCTTCACCAATGTGTATTCGGTAGTTTAAAGTCGCAAAGAGCGATTTACTTGAACAGTAATTTGGGTATTTTGACGGATAAACCAAATATTAGGTCGTTTCATAATTTCTGCGATCGCTTTTTGATTGCGTTCCTCTACCTGCTTGGAAACTGCACCAAACGCTCCTTGAGCAAAAGCACCCAATAAAGAGCGATTTCCATTGCGACTGGTTTGGATACTGCTAAATCCACCATTAGATTGAGAAATGCTACTTTGAATATCAGGTTGATTAACCACCTCCCCCACCTTGGCCAGTCCTGACATCAAACCTAGTCCTGCATCCAAGCTTAAAATCTCTTTACCTTTGTCTCGATATTGATTAGCAATTAAAGGTTCTCCCCCTTGACCTTGTATGACAATTGTTCCTGGTCGTAATGTATATTCAGTGCCATCTTTAAGAATGGCAGTAACAACAGCAGTAACTCTCCCAGATGAATCAACTTCTTGAATTTCTGCACTCAAAAGTGTATTAGCAGGAATCGCTTCTTCCCCAATATTGCTCAGTAAAGGTTGAGTGAGTTTCACAACAAACTTAGTTTGAAGATTGGAATTAACATTTGCCGACCAAACGACGGGTGTTTCTAATATGCCAGTAGTGTATTCTCCTACTCTTAAATACTGTTCTTCTCTGCCCTCAATAATAGCTGCTTCTTCTGGGTAATAATTCTTGCTATCACTGAAATTAGTTACCTTATCACTTTTAGTTAAAGTCTTCTCACTAATTACCGGAGTCCACTTGGCTTTTAGTTCTTCAATTCCCCCATTATTATTATCAACAGTGCTATCTAAATCTGATGATGAGTTATTAGTAGTAACTGTTTCTAGTGGTTCTAGTTGAGAATTACGATTATAACTCGACCTACGCATGGGAGTATAATCAGATGTGCTAATATTTCGAGTTTGAGTGCTTGCTACCTCCTGTTTTTCATTGGTAATTGCTGCTGCATAATAAATTTGACCACCAGAACCAAGAGAACGTAAATTTGCTAATTCTGCTAATGGATCTGAAGGTTTTGCAAGAGCTTTAAAGGTAGTTTGTTGTTTGGGTAAAATTGTTGAAGTTGCAACAGTTTGTACTGGGGGTGAAGAGCGTGCCATTGGCACTTCTCTAACAGGTCTTTCCGTTCTTATATATCTTCTAGGTTGTTGTTCCCTAGTGACTGTTGATGATGTTTCCCTGCTGACAGATTTATTAGGAATAGTTTTAGTTCTCGGCAGGTTTTCAACTGTCTGCTTATCCTGTTTTTCAACTGGTGATTCCTGTCTAATTCTATTTTGTTCTTTGAATGCTTCCAGTTCTTCAGCTTGTTTCTGTAATGCTAATTTGGCATAAATATCACCATCTTTTTTGGGAACTTCTTCTTCAGGAGGAGAGGTAGTAGCAACTTCTGGTGTTGCTTCTTTCTTAGTTATCTTGCCATTCATCATGGGATTGAGGAGCATAAAAATTAGCATAAATCCTACTCCAAATCCTCCCCCAACTACTATTGTGCGTGACCAGGGAGAATTTACAAGTGAATGTTGTGTTTCTACTAATTCTAATTCATCTGCTAATTCCACATCTGATTCAGTAATAATATTTGGATTCTCAGTACCAGCAAGATTATTTTCAGCGTTATCTTCAGCGAAATTGAGTAAATCATCTATCTTATTAGATTCAGTTCTGGTTTCTAAATTCGTTTTCATAAATCTCCTTATTGTATTTACAGTAAATAACCAAAATTCTCAATTTTTATGTATCAGGTCAAAAGCATCTTATTAATTCAATAACACTCAAATCTTTAGATTGATTAACGCCTAATTTTTGATGATACTTTTTCGATAATAAACATAACTTCTATAAAAATCTTATGAAATGATATTTTGTCATTAAGATTTTTATTTTCAATCAACCACTAGCAATAAAGTAAATATCTGTTGTGTGAGATTAATTTTGAATTTTTCACTCCTTAATATAAACAATATAAACCTAGTCCAAGTTGAGAACTGTAGTTTTTTAAAAGGGAACAGGGAAGAGTATAGAATTTGAGAATAAAACCCGATTAAAAAAACTATGGGTTTCAAAATAGACGCGGTTTAGTTCAAATAAGGCTCTCTCCCCAGCTTTCCTTGTCTCAGTTCTTTCCTAAATTCAAATCTGTGATTTCAATAATTTCTAAACCTGACCTGCGAACCGAATAAATTTTCTGAGCAATCTCTGTTGTTTCTGGAGGCTTTTGAGGAGTTTGTATTACTTGAACTGTCACAGTTTTATTAAAAGCTATTCCGTTACCAGCATTATCCTCTTTACTAAAAGTCACCAGAGTAGCAATCACATTTACTTGCCATTTTCCTTTACCTATCTTGCGTGGTTCACTAACATATCTTGGTACTAGAGAACTTTGTAAACCACCTTGAAAGACACTTGGTGGTGTGAGTTCTGCTAATCTTTTCAGAAAACTGGCTCGAAAGTCTTGTTCTTCACTTAATGCAAAAGCAGCTTCCCAAGCTTTTGTCGTAACTCTTGCAGTCCCTTTTGTAACTTTTATATTAGTGCCATTATCTTGTTGAGTAATAATTTCTCCATTTTTAGTTGATTTGATTAATCCATCCCAATTGAACATTTTTACCAACGTATCAACCACAAATTTTTTAATCACTTCTGCTGAACGGTCATCAGGTTCGAGTGCTTTCACATTGATTGTATTTCCATCAGCAATCTGGACTAAAGATGGTGGTTCTTTACGAGCTAAAGTTGAAGTTGCACCATAATTGAGCATTTGTAATAAGAATGATAAAGAACTAAAAATTAGCGAGACGATAGCAACAATAGCAATGGGATTAGATACCGATTGTCCAGAACTTAAAAACTGTAATGCTTCCCTTTTCGGAACTTTGGATTTAGTGTGATTTAGCATAATTTCTCAAAATTGATAAAGTTCTGATTGATAAACTTTTTATTTGCGAATCATGGCTGTTATTCGGGACACACTGGCAGAAAGAGCAATATTACCTGCTGAGATAGCGCCACTAGCCAACCATTGAGCGCCATTATTAAGCTGAGTTAGCACTGCTAGACCACCTCCAGCAGCAATTCCTGTGGCTAAAAATGGGGCAACTAAACCAATAAATGCCAAAAAAATCATCGGTTGACTAGCTTTAGCTGTAGCAATTAACTGTCCAGCTAAACCTAAAATAATATTGAAAGAAAGTTTAGCAAGACCAACAGTAAAAAACCCTGTTAACCAACCAAAAATTGCTTTATTACCAATTGGCATTAAAGAACCTCCAACTGCTAAAGGAGCTATTAATGCAGTTAGAAGTAATGCTAGTTCCAACCCCCATTGGTAAGCATTATTTAATGCTAATAATAAACTGGTAATAAAAGTGGTAACAACTGCACCAATCGCCGCACTAGAAGCCGCAGATAATTTGCTAGTAATAGTTCCCACTAAACCATCACCTTCAGCTTCAGAAGCTGCTTGGTTGATTTTGTCCAAACCTTGAGTTACCCAACTACCTGCTGCTCCTAAATAACTACCACCTTCTACATCTTTAAAAATGTCAGGAAATTTGGCTTCTAAATCGGCTCTTGCTTGTTTGAGACATTGTATTTCTTCTTCATTTGATAATTGAGAAGAACGACATTCTTGAATCGCATTACCTACGGCTGTTTCTAATGCTGCTTGTCCTAGTGCTTGTTGGTAAGCTGCTCTCAAATCAGCCTCTGCTGCCGTGTACTCTAATATATAGTTATTGACACTGTTAATATATTCCCTCAATGCCAAAGTGCTATTCGCTAGTAGAGAACCATTATTAGCAAGGAGAACAGTGACAATTAAAGGCCAAATTAATTCACTGAATGCCCTTTGTTCTTCGTCATTAATCATTTGCTTACCCCATTGCACCATGAATAATGCGAGGGTAGCAACTGCAAATAATACTCCAACTTTGCATAGAGAAGCATATAATCCACCTGTAAGAGTTTGTTGCCATAGTTCATTAAAACCTTCTGCTACCAAGCTGGCACCAGCAGAGGCATTTTCAATTAAATCCCCTGCACCGAAGTTATTAGCTGCTAGTATTGTTAGACCTAACATAGTGTTATTCCTGGTAGGATAGAAGGAAAAAAAGAGTTGATTAACTCCTTGTTTAAAAATGTGATTAGTGTTAAAATTTTAGAGGCTATATATATCATTTCTTGACATAAGCAGGGTCTAATCTACTCCAACCAGTTAACTCTAAATATTGACTGGTCATACCAGTAGTTAAAACTCTTCTGGCACGATTTTGTTCTGCTTGACTTTCAGCAATTTGATTGAGCATGAGGTTAGTTTGTTGAGCATCATGTCGTGCTTGTAAACCATCAGTACGTACCTGTCCTAACATGGAGACAATTTGAGCATTTTGAGCAGCGATCGCTTTGAGGACATCTTGTGAAGCATCCATATTTTGAGCATCTTCAGCTAACTGCTGTGCTTCTCCAACAGTTTTATTGGTAGCATCAATTTCAGATTGAGTCCGCTGCTGTCCTTCTTTCCCTAAAACACTAGCTACCGTAGCGCGGGTGCTATCTCTTTCTAGTTGTTTCCCAGCTTCCACCGCACCAATAATGGTGCTACTTTCTGCTGCTATCCCTCCTTTTTCTTGCAACTTATCAGCTAATTTTTGACTAGCTGCTGTAGGGTCTGGTATCCCCATATTTCCCTTAGATTCTTCAATTGCAGCTTGAGCATCTTTTTGGAGATTTCCCCAACTTTTATCTACTTCTTCCTTGAGTTGATTCGCTACCTCGTTAAAATAGCCGTTTATGTATCCAAATGTTTGATTGAAGAAGTTGTCAAGTTGTCCTCCTAAGTCAATTGCAAAAGCATTACTTGGTATAGTTATTGCTGCTAATATAAAACCTGATGTAATAGCAGTTGAAATTAACTTTTTCTTGTTACTTTTCATGATATTTCACCTGTTGAGTAATTCAATAAATGAATGATATGCCCAGAATATTAGACCTTGTGTTTTAATAATTAAAAAATTGTAGTAGCATAATTTACAACACCAAAAATAACGAAAGATGGTTTTTAAAGTAGAGTGATTATTACAATCACATTCTTATATAGCAATCCTATTTGAGTTGAGAACTTATCAGTGATAGCGTAGCGTGATGTAAGTCATGGGGAGGAAACAGAAAGAGATAAAAAGAGATGTAACCCACTAGACTGAGAAAGAAAGGCTATATACCAATTTTATGTGAGGCTGAACAGAATCCTGAAATCCATTGATTGTCCCATCTTTATCTGTGTTTATCTGCGTTTATCTGCGGTCAATTATTCTTGATATTTCGTTCTATGCAGCTTCATATTAATTGGTATTAAACCCTAATTTCTCCGTGTCGCGCCAGTTGCTGCCTCTTTCAGAGGAGCTATGCCTACGGCACGCTGCGCGAACGCTAACAAGTCGGGAAACCCGCCCAACGCACTGGCTTCTCTGTGGTATGTCTTCGACACGCTTTGCGAACATTACTAATTGACTTGTGCGTAAGTCCTAATACCATTTCTTTATGAGGTATAAATTTCCTTTATGCCACTATTTTCAATGGTTTATCAGACTTAGTTTCCGAAATATAAATTTGTTTTGATTTCAGTTTCACCTGTTCTAAAATTTCATTAGCCTCCTCAGTAAGTTCTTCACCTCTAAGCAATTTGATGTATACTTCAGAAAACCTGACTATTCCCGTAATAGGATCATCTTGGTATTTCCTGAGATATAATGTTCTGAGTTCCTGTTCTTGGGGATTATTAGCAACAGCAGCTAAAAGGCAATAAGCAGGATAATAACGGCAGAATGTAAATTTCCCATTATCATCTAATAGCCATTGTGAATAAATACTTTCCTTTTTGGGAAAGAATGACTCTGTACTATTACGAGAAATAATCTCTGTTGGATATTGAAAATATTTGATAAATGACTCTATCGCACTACTTTGAATCCGACCAATCAGCCGAGTTGTCAGGTTAGCAAAGATTTTGGCAGATGATTTACTTTGATAGATAGTATCTGGCTCTTGTGCTGATAAAATTACACGAATTCCAGCTTTAGCACCATTAGCACATAATCTACCAATTAGTTCGGCAATTGCTTCAAATTGAAACAATATTGGTGCTTCATCTAAAAAGAAAATTGAAGCCTTAGAACTAAGAGCGCGACGCAAAGCCGCAGCATAAGCACTTAATGATAAAATAGCTGCATCTGCCTCAGAAGAAAGAGAACGCAATGCAAATACTAACAGTTTAGCATCAGTACGAAAACTGGAAGGTTGGCTAATAGATTGACCGACTCTACTATTAAGCCAAAATTTTAATCGTAGCCTAATTTGGTCTAGTGCTTTTAATTGCTCCTCACTATTACTAGCAATTGAATCTAGTTTAATATAACCAGGAGAACAATAGTTATAAAAGTCATTGAGTGTAGGCGTATCATTCCATTCCTCCGTTCCTAAACCTTTTTCTAATGCCAGTTTATAACGTAACTTGATGTCATCATCAGCAAAGAAAGTTTCAATTGCTAAGGTGATAATACTTTCAATATTACTCACCATTGTGGCATCAACACCAACAGAATTAGTGCCTATCACCATTGTGATGATTGTAGATTTAAGAAAATCCTTAAAATCTGTTAATCGCTCTTTTCTTAACTCTGTTTCTAAACCCCTCAAATCTGGTAATTCAAACAGGTTGTTTGTTTCACGGCTAATATCAAAATATGCCCCATCTTCTCCCATAAAATTAGTATAATCAGTAAAAGTGCTACTACCATCAGGCTTGGGATAATCAAGAGCAACAACAGGAATATCTTGAGCTAAAGCTGGGGTAAGTAAACCAGCCACCAATACTGATTTACCTGCGCGAGTTGTCCCAAATACTGCTAAATTTTTGTGGTGGTTGTATAAATCTAAATGAATAGGAGTACCACCTTCATCAGCAATTAATTCAAACCCTGTTTTATCCCCAGTTGCAGTTTTAATTACTGGCATCAATCCGGGGACTTCATTGGTAAAATAAGGCAATCTGCGATTAAACGGTTTAGTCAACAAGTTTTGCCAAACAATTGGTAAACATTGTAACCATACTTTCCAGGCATATTCCATTTCTCGCACCACAACAGCCGGACGGAGAAAGCAGCTAGAAACATAACGACAAGCTTCGTCTAGTTTCTGACGTGAGGGACGGTGTACCAGAAAGACTACTGCGGTATTAATTGGTACTGCACCTTTATAGATAGTTTCTTGTGCTGCGATCGCTTCTTCCATGTTCAAATTGGCTTTTACATCCACGCTGTTTTTATCAGCAGACATAGCAGAGGAAACGATAGATTGTTTAGTCAGACGTTGCAGTGCGGTTTTAGCTAACCCCTCGTTAGCTCTCGTCAGTTGACAAATGATTTCTGTATCAGAAACCTTATC
This sequence comes from Anabaena sp. WFMT, assembly GCF_051781005.1. Classification (NCBI taxonomy): domain Bacteria; kingdom Bacillati; phylum Cyanobacteriota; class Cyanophyceae; order Nostocales; family Nostocaceae; genus Anabaena; species Anabaena sp. WFMT. Next base: position 134,762 of record NZ_JBPWOA010000054.1, read on the forward strand.
TCTAGCGATTAGCTCCCACAAATAGCGCAATTGAGCATATTCATCCACCCAACCAATCGGTTTTTCTGTGAATGTTAATGCACCAATATAATGGTCTTGTAAATTTACCCAAGCTCTATCCAAAAAGGGAACTGATGCTTCTCGTTCTAAAATTAAATGACGGATGTGGAAATCGCTGTTTTGTTCTTCCCGCAATCCATCATCATCCAAAGTCAACAAGTGCGGAATATTTGGAGGGTTGCTGGTATTAAATTGTCCCCAAATTACTCCCCACAATTCCTGAGAACCCAAGGGTTTGATATTCAACCCCATTTTATTATTTAGCGTTTGTTCCCAAAGTTGAAAGCCAGATGTAAAGCTATTTTTGAGAATTGATTCAATGCGTTGATGTCGCACTTCGTGAATTTGTCCAGTAAATTTATGCCAACTTTCTTTAGCTTGGAGAATGAATTTCTCTACAAAGTCCGCTGTTTCACTATTTTCAGCAACAGTATAGGTACAGTAAATTCTCAAAAATTTGTTTTTGCGATCGCCTTGATTTGTTAAATCTCTAATTCGTAACCTTTCTGAGCGAATTAATAACATGAGTTCATTACTGAGACAATTTTCTTCTAATGCTTTTAGTTCCTGTTGACGCTCATGATCATCAGTAAACGAACCCAGATGAAAGGTTAAAGTTTCACCATATGGTATTTCTTTAAGTCCGGCTTCTATGCCCGCAAAAATTGGTAAAATTTGGCTTTCTGGGAGAGAAGAATGGATACCTTGACAATCAAAGCAGAATTTAATTTGGATATCGTCTTTTCGCTTGAGGATAATTGCTCCAACATCTTTTCTGCCGGCTATGGAGATACTAGCTATCGCTGCAATATGGGTTAAATCCTCAAAAGGAGTCAGGCGTTTGGCTACAGAAATCTCTTGAGCAGAGATATTTTGTCTACCTACCTTATCTTTGGGTATTTTTTCTTTCGCTGAAGAATTCATTGCCATGATTTCGTTACTCAAATAATGTAATTTTTTCTGATTTTGACCAATAAAAAAAGGATGTAAGCCTCGAAATTTATTTATGGGAATATGATAATTGTGAATGTTCAATGGTGTTGCTGTTAGCGCAGCTTGGCTTTATACCATTTATTTATGAGGCTGCGCTGAATAAATTCTTCAAATAAGGTTTGAACCAAAAGAAAATGAGATTATTTTTTAGGGAATCTATGGATCTACGGCTACGCCACACAAGCTATTAAACAAAAATTGTATTAGCCATATCAGGCGATGATTTTGTGTGATTTTTACCGAAATTTAGATAGTTTCAGATTCTAATTGATCCTGCATTTATGCAACGACTTTTGAATTTTCTTATCTAGTACACTGCGGCGTAAGTTAATGAACCATTCTCAATCGTTCAAAAGCTGATTCCATATTACTTTTAACTTTTGTGAAGCGGTACTAGCCTGTAGACGGCACTATTTGGAATTTGGCACGACCATTTTTTTTGAAGTTGATGTTAGTATTTCTGGTTTTTGAATCAGAGAGTAAAAGCGTTTGTATCCTCTGGTAACTCTGGGTACTGTGAGAAATTTTGATAGCCAGGTTTTATTACTGGTAAGAGTCCACCAAGTTGCACATCCCCAAGCTGTAACTAACCCAGTAACTAACAAAGAAGTTTGAAAAGTTAGCTTGCAGATCAAGTAAGTTGTCAAAGCAATAGCTGCCCAAGGAAAAACTTGATCTGCTGGAAATGGTCCAATTCTCGGTTGTTCCCCCAAAACTCTGTTGACTGTTCTAAATTCTTTGCGCTTCATTAGTTATCTGATGTTTTTGAAGGTGTAAATTTAACCTAAACTGCTATTATCAGACTGAGAGAAAAACTGAAATTTTGTCCGTTGTATTGTCGAAAAATAGTGAATTTATCCAAGAGTGATAGAAGTTGTTGAAAAACGAGCGCCCGTTATGAATCTCCAGAAACCACCTTGCTTTTTGAAAAGAGAGTTAAACGCCTCTTTTTTTGAATTACTTAGACTGCATTACCAGTAATCAAACCTGTGAGAATATCGCCAACTACAATAGTAACGCTGATGATCAGCGGAGTTCTTGCTAAATTCTGCCAATCTTCATCATTTCTGGCAGCATTGACAATTCTCACCAAGGAAATACCAAGATACAGCAGAAACAATGCTCTAAGAACATTAAAAAATAAGATGATAGCATCAGCAGGAATGCCTGCAAAAGCTCCTGTCATCCATGTTTGTGCGCCATTAAAAAATTGGGCATTAGCTGATGTTGTGGTGAAATCAAAAGTGAAAATTATACAGATAATGCCAACTAAAATGGCATAAAAGTTGATTCCCCAACGGCATTGCAATTTTTCAAATTTGGTCAGCAATTTATTTGCTAATTGGGGAAATGCTGCGATGATGGCAGTTAGCAAGATTAAAACAGACATCAGCAGGTGATTAATGGATGTATTTGCCAGCACTAATGCGGTTGCTGCTGCTACCAATAAGAAAATTGAACTTTTTTTATCAACTGGGCGACGTTGGGATACTATTGGATAAACTTCAATTGCCTGTTGCTTGGGAATTTGGTAATTACTGCAATCAGGACTATTGTGTATTCTCATGTCTCAATCTTTATAATTACTTACGAATAAGCATCATTTTCTACTATCCTGCTTCTCTGAGTCAGCTATCAAATTTCGTAATTGCAGATATAAGATTGTGTCTACTTTTTTTCAACACTTATTTCTAAAACATTGGTATAAAATTTATGACAACATCTATCAATTGATATAATAAATTTAGCGTTGCTGAATGATGGGATGATTTTATCTCACGCTCTAAAAGATAGCATCCTATTATGATCTAAATCTTCTAAGAGGGCGATTGTTCACAAAAGATAACGCCTCTCTTGCGGAATCTCGGATGTGTTTTAGCCGAGTTAAATCATCAATTTTGCTCATAAATAACCATCGCTTCTGCTAAAACTTGCTCACGAAAATAACGACTTAAATCTGCTTGGCAGCTTAATAGTTTTTACTCACTAACAGCATCCAGAAAGTCATCTTTATATTCTTTGAGAGTATCTTTAACTTCAGCTTCTATATCAGGACTAATTTTCTCAGTTTCCACCATGTAGGAGAAAAATTTTTTAAAAGAAGTCATGTAAGATTTAGTGCTGCTTTCAGATGCCCACAGTGCTTTACGAGGAAACCAATCAATCAGAAATGAAGAAACATCTTGTTCATCGGCTTCATCAAGTTTTTGTAATGGCTCATAATAAACAAGATATTCTGCAAAAAACTCAATATTGGTGATATGCAGTTTTATCGTTTTAGCTGAAAGATTAGCTTTCTCTAACCATACTTTAAACCCATCTAATAGCGGTTGATTATACTTTTCGATTTTGGCTACTTCTTTTTCAAATTCACTCATGACTTACTGTGATTCAGATGTAGTTAAATAAAATGTTAAGCACGTCTGGCTAAAATCGTAGAACTGTCTCCGTTATGCATTTTTATCTTTCCTTCCAGTTCATTTTCGTCTTCCAATTTCAACCAACCACTACCAGAAGCCTCATCACATTCATCATTGCCTTCCCAAGTAAATTCTAATTTGTTACCATTACCATCTTTAACAATATCGCCATCAATAGATCCAAAAACTAAGCCAAATTGAAACTCCCCATTTCCTTTTTCATCAATTTCGATATAAGCCTGTACTTCCATATTGAAATATTCTTCATCCCAATTCGACATTTCATAAATATGCCAAGTTCCAGTGAATTCCATGATTTTATGCTCCTGATTTAAATATTTACTATATCAGTATTTTTGTGAATTTCTTTCATCTTCCCCAGTGATTAATTGAAAAATATCATTAGGATGGTTATTATCATCTGGTTCAATAGTAGCTTCATCAGAAAAACCAGCAGCAGCAAATTGAGATTTAATGGATTGTAAGTTAATTCGTGTTAAATAAGATAGTTTACTTGATAAACCATGAATTGTTGTTAGACAACTACCTACCTGAATGTTGCTTAGAGTCCGCTAAATCATTAGCAAGCACCCATAAAGCTAACATATAAACATCTTGAGGAAACTGAATGGAAATTGTTTTTAATTCAGATACTCTTACTACTTTACGTTCGTTTATATACATTTGTACTCTTTTTTAATATTATGTGGATTCAATTTATTTACAATACCAATCTTTGCTGTAACCGTGTATATCGTCGCATATCATCAGTAGAACGCACAGCCAAAGATATAGCTTTTTTTGCCCCAATTACAATTGCTAACTTTTTAGCACGAGTTAAACCTGTATAAAGCAGATTACGACTAAGCATCATATAATGTTGCATATAAAAAGGCAAAATCACCACCGGGTACTCAGAACCTTGGGATTTATGTATAGAAACGCTCCAAGCGAGTGTAATTTCATTCAGGTCAGCATAATCATAAATTACAGAGCGAACTGACAAGTCAGCGATTGCGCTATCGCCATATTGCACATTTATTTCTTGTTCAACAGTGTCTATGTCTGTGATGATTCCTAAATCACCATTAAAAACTTCTCTTTGATAATCATTAGTCTGCTGAATTACTCTATCACCTACCCGCAATGTCATCCCACCCCTGGTAATCTCTACCTTATCGGGACTTTTAGGATTAATTAATTCTTGCAATACCGTATTCAGATTACGAGTACCCACTAATCCCCTTGACATCGGACAAAGCACTTGTACATCCGTAGCGGGGTTAAAACCTAATTTTGGGATTAAGTCTGTAATTAATTCGCAAATTGTTTGCACCCCATGTTCTGGCTGAAATCCCCCTCCATGCCACAAACAGTCAGAAACTGGGGAATTATTGATTGGTTCGATTGTGGGATACTGACCCCGATTAATTTGATGAGCAGCAGTAATAATTGCACTCTGTTGAGCCTGACGAAATACCTGAGTTAGTCGTACTACTGGGACTCTGCCCGAATTTATCAAATCAGCAAGTACACTACCAGGACCTACTGACGGTAACTGATCAATATCTCCTACCAATAAAAGTTGTGCGCCGGCGGAAACTGCTTTGACTAAGGCGTATGCTAAAAACAAATCTAACATACTGGCTTCATCAACAATAATTGCTGTTTGAGGTAAAGGATTGTCGTTGTCAGATTTAAAACCCCTGGTTCTGGGGTCAAATTCCAATAAACGATGGATGGTTTTTGCTTCTAAACCAGTCATTTCCGCTAATCTTTGTGCAGCCCTTCCCGTTGGTGCAGCTAAAGCAATGGATTTACCCATGGCCTTCCATAAACTGACTATGGTATGGGTAGTGAACGTTTTACCAACTCCTGGACCCCCTGTAATAATCATGATGGGGGAATAAGCAGCCATCTCTACAGCTTCCTGTTGCTGTTGGGAAAGTTCAATTTTTTGAGTTTGTGTAAATCTTTCCGTCCATGCCCGGACGCGGGGAATGTCAGTAGTAACAGGTTTATTCAAACGTTCATGTATAAGTTCTGCTAAGTTTTTCTCTGTATGATAATAGGTAGGCTTGTAGCAAAGTAATGTATCACCATCCTTTTCTCTAATTAACTCATCTTTCAAAGCCATGTTTGTGATAGTTTGAGTCATTGCCTCTTCTGTGGGCTGATGAGATTCAGTAGTCAGCAGTTTAATTACCGATTCAATTAGTTCTGGCTGTGGTAAGTAACAATGCCCATCTTCTGCGGCTTCACTCAAAGCATGAACAAGTCCAGCACAATATCTAAACTGAGAATCCGGTGCAACTCCCAGATTTCTCGCAATTTTGTCAGCAGTGAGAAATCCTATACCGTAGATATCAGTCGCTAATTGGTATGGATTATGATTAACCGTAGCGATCGCTTTATCCCCATACTGTTTATAAATTTTGACTGCATAGATAGTAGAAACGCCATGTCCTTGCAAAAACACCATCACTTCTTTGATAGCTTTTTGAGTCTCCCAGGCGTTTTTTATCAACTTGATCCGTTTTTTTGCTATGCCATTCACTTCGATTAAACGGTCAATTTGATTTTCAATGATTTCTAGTGTTTCCGTTCCAAAATGGGCAACAATCCGTTTTGCTGTGACGGGACCCACACCTTTAATTAATCCACTGCCCAAATATTTTTCAATACCCGTAAGTGTAGCTGGTTTAGTTTCTTTATAATTGATAACTTGAAATTGTGATCCATATTGGGGATGGTCACGCCAGAAACCCGTTAGTTGTAGTGTTTGTCCTGGCTGAATATTGGCAAAACTGCCGACAATAGTTGTTAAATCTTTGATACTAGAGCGAGTTAAGCGTGCCACTGTGTAACCGGACTCTTCTGAGTAAAAAGTTAGCCGTTCTACTACTCCCGTAATAGTTTCTTGGGGAACAGAAGCATTAATTTGTTGGGAAGTCGGGTTTGGTGCAGTGGACATTGTTTACTCAAATTATGCTGAGTCCAGTCATCACAAAGTTGTAACTCGAAAGCAATAAAAGTAGAATTACAGTACTTGTATACTTAGATTGAAATTCAAATAACACATAATCTAGCCTGATGAATAAAGTCATGAGCATAGGCTTAACTGTCAATAGTTATAGCAGTCGCCGCAATTGTTAGGGCATTTTTCTGTTCCCTTTAAATCAAAATACGATTTCTTAAGCATTTTAGCAACTGCTATAAATTAAACTGCTGCCATTAAGTCTTCCTGATTGAGCGGCTGATACTCTGGATTAGAAAACGACCGAAAGTCGTCTTTACACAAAGCAGTTATCTGACACAGTAGCCGAAATTGGAGCGGTGTCGGTGGTAAATTTACACGTTCTACTTTCAGTATTACTGAACTGGGGTCGCGTTCAAGAAGTTCAAAAACTTCATTTCTTAAGTAACGTGGGCAATAGCCTACGATGTGGTGATCCTCACTATGAAGAGTTAATGCTTGGGAATCGTAGGAGTTTTGAAATTCATGAGCTAACCATAATTTTTCTCCAGGTTCCAAGCGATTAATCCGCTCAATTGCACATTGTGGCAGGTGTCGCAGCCCATGTACAAAAAAGTGCAGCTGATATTGTCCTGCTGCATCTGGCTCTGGGCAGGGAAAGACGGTGAGTGTGTCTGTTTCTCGTTGTCCACCACTACGGGCTAGTACTGCAATTGGATCATCTTCATGTTCTGGAATATTCAGCCATTGCCGGAAACTTGCATAATCAGGACGGGAACGAGGCAACAACCGATTAGAGAAAATAGGAAATAATTGGGTTGATGTATATTCTTCATTCAAGTGCGGAAAGGAAGATAAAGGTGTAAAACTGCACATCCGTTCTGCCGCTTTTACGCCTTGGGTGTAGACAAACTTGTACCTTGTACCATCAAAGGTTAACCTACCAATCGGAAACCAAGAGCGACTATTAGAGTCTTGCCAAGCTAAAAATAATGTTTGAGGTGTCTTCACTGAAGTAATTCCCTTAATTTAAGCAGCTTGTGTTGGTTGAATTCCAGAATATTCTGTGCAAACTCAACGGCAATAGTTGAGATGCGCTTACGCTGAATACGACTAAAAATTAATAGGGTATTTGCTCTTGAGATGCTTTCAAGCCGCTCCAGCCATACATTGGCTGCTTGGGGATAACGATGAGCAACTCGGTGAAATACATCAAAAGTTTTAAGGGGCTTTTTGTCTTCAACACTGTTATAAAAAGCAGAATAACATTTATTTGCATACGCCTCGATTGAGCGTTTCTGTCTCTGTCCGTCAGGGAGGTCACGTCCCAAACACGAAGCATGGTCATAGGTAGGTGCTAAGTGTACAGTTTCTGTAGATGCCACCTTATTTCGCACAAAAGCCCAGTTTTCATGATGCCGGTCTCCGTTACCAATCCAGGCATCTAACAACAGGTACCCAACAAACACTTCTACTGCTGTTTGGATACCGCTCGGTGGTGTCCAAGCTATTGGCAAGCCCACATAATCTGCTGCGATAACTTGCAGGACAATATCTATTGTATGTTGTGATGCGCCATAGGTAACGAAGGTAGGGTAATTTGGCACAATTGGCGTGAGAATTTCGTTGCCATGAACAAGTGTCCCTCCTCCTGGTAAAAAGTACGGTGAAACTACACCCCAATTCCCTTCCCAAGTTTCTGCCAGATCATAAGTAGCATGGGGTAATCCTAAAAGCTCAGACAACTCAGATGCTACTTTCTCTGCCCAATCTTCTCCTAAATTTGGTCGCGCTTGCTTATATAGGCAACGCCCAAGTTGTTCATGCTCAAACCAAAATTTATACTTGCTGCCCATCATCTCGTTACTGGAAAGCTCATAATCTGCTTCAGTAACAAAAATGATAGGAAATTCAGGAGCGGGCTTCATTAGTAATTTATTTCCTTATTAATAACTTCAACCACCAAATATATCTATATTACCAATTGCATACTCCGATGAATCTATGGTCGAAGATGGCAACCCCTGAAGTTCTGCTTTGTTCCTCATACTTTCTACCTTATCTGCTTCTCTAATAGCTAACGGATTAATTTGCTGACGTTCTGCTAACAACGTCGCCACTGAAATCTCCAATGCTGGTAGTTTACTATTGGTAGGCACAGGTACATCATCGGGAAACATTTGACAGAAAGTAGTAGCCGCAGCCCTCTCCACAATAGTTTGAATTTCTGCACCTACACAGCGATTAGTTTCTTTCAATAGTCGTCGCCATTCCTCTTGACTGTAAGGGTCAATTTTACCAGAAACATCACCACTAAATCTATCATCAAATCTAGCACAGTGAAGTTTAAAAATACTGTGTCTTTCTCCATAATTAGGCAAGTCTACTTTATAAATGTAGTCGAATCTGCCTGCCCTAGTTAATTCTGGTGGTAGCCATTCCAAGCGGTTGACACTGGCGATTACAATTACATCACTGGTACGTTCTTGCATCCAAGTGAGTAACTGTCCTGCTAACCTTCTAGCTATATCATCATCTCCAGCAAATCCCTTATCAAAGTCATCAAAATAAATAACAACTTCATTCAAACAGTCTACTAAATTTAGTAACTGTTTCAGTCTTCTTTCTGCTTCATTACCATAGCTTCTCAAATTACCCCAATCTACTAAAATCAAAGGAACACCTAAAATTTGAGAGCATACTTTAGCAGAATGTGATTTACCCGTACCTGGGGGACCTACCAGCATTATACCTTTAGGAACTCTGAGTTTATAGGCTTTGGCAAGGGGACTAAATAATCTTTTGAATTTCTTAAAAGCCTCCTGCATCAAATCTAATCCTCCCAAGGGAACTTGGGGAGTAGGAATAAACTCAATTCCATAAAGTCTGTTAAGCAAATTGATTTTATATTGGAGTAGTTGTTTAGCTATTGTTTCTGCACTTTTATCATGAGAATGAATTGATTTTAGCCCTTTTATTAAATCGGAAATGTATAATCCAATCCCACTACGGATAATTGTAATTTTGTCAATTTCGCTCAAATTGGATGGTAAAATTCCCTCTGCTTCCTCATTAAGACTTGCAGTAATTTCTGAGATATCAGGTAATTCTTGAGTGACTACAGGAATTTGAGCAGCAAGTTCTGGGTGTAAGTTAGCTTGAGAACCTAAAAGAATAGCACATTTGATTTTACCAACAGCAGATTGGGAGAAGGAAAGATTGAGCAACTTTGATTTCACCCATTCAGATATCAAGAAAAACTGTGTTTCTTGGGCTACATTAGCACTAATCCAAGGGTAGATACTCTCGATAATTAATACACCTTCTTCCTGAAAACATTCCCAAAATTTCAAAATTCTAAAGTGGTCTTTAAGCTCTTGTGTCGGATTTAGAGTATAGCCATAAAAATCTTTGAAACTTAAATCTATATTATTTACGCATTCAACTTCCTTAATTATTTCTTGTCCCAAATTCCATAGATAGCACTTAATGCCTATTTTTGAGCAATATTGGCAAAGAGAGCGGAGCATTCGATATCTTTCTTGTACAGGAGATTCACAAATAATCACAGGCTCTCCTGTGGTGATGAAGTTAGTCAGTTTTGCTAAGAATAAGGATGCCATATTATTATATCCAGAAGCTTTTTATAGGATTAGTACCGCAGTGCGAAAATCAAAATGAATACGGCATTGAGCTTTTCAGATATCTGAAATACGGTTCTAAACTACAAAGTTTTTAACAATTATAATGGTGGGTTCACTTGTGCTGTACTAGATTTATACTAATTCTGTATGATTATTGAATCTTTGAAAATCCAGATTAGCCAAAACTTTGGCTGACATTGATGAAAGTTTTAACGTACATAACAAGATTCAAATCTGATTCGTATATCCAAATTCTAATGATAATTTGAGGTTTTATCTAGGATTAAACTACGTAATTTCTTTCTATCAAATGATAGATGCAGAATGTAAATAAAAATAGATTAAGTTACAGATTTAGAGTAAGAGGATTGTCTTTAAAATAGGAGTATAACCAATACTTTTCTGATTAATCCACAATTTACTTTGTCGTCTGGGTAAAGGAATTATAACTTTTTCCCCTTAATCAAAAGGTATTGGTAGTGTTGTTACTTATACGCAACAATGGTGACTAAATCAGTTCCAGTTTATCCTATTATTTTAATTCCCACCTTCGCTGATACTAAAAATCGTTCTCCTTCTATTAAACCAAATGGTGGTGGTAGTGTGACTGTGGGTGTTTCTGAAAAACGGTTTGGACAAGTGCTAAAATATTATTTTGGTGATTGGGTGCATTCCCAACAAGAAATGCTACCAAATGGTCATGACCGCCCTTATACCGCAGATTTTGTAATTGTAGAGCCAACTATTGAGCTATATCTTGATATTGAAGTGGATGAAAGCCATTGTTTTTCTACAGGAGAACCAACACATTTTATTGGCGATGATGATTATAGGAATAAGTGTTTTGTGGATGCTGGATGGGTGATAATTAGGTTTGCAGAGGAACAAGTAGTTAGTCAGCCAGAACGCTGTTGTCGCTTTATTGGCAATGTGGTAGCAAAGTTGAGTAGAAATGAATCATTGAGTTACCAATTTACAGATGTTCCACAACTGACTCCTGTTAAGCAATGGTCAAGAAAAGAAGCAGCTTCCTTGAAGAAAAAGAAGTATCGCCAAGGCTACTTGTCAGCTACACCATAAAAATAGCACCGAAGACCACAATCCCCAAGTATTCCTGGATCAACAAATGTGATCCATGGATCACAAAATGCAATTGAAACCTCCGATAACACCTGAGTTCGATGTAAGAAAATTCGCTAGAAATGAGTCTTCAAAAGGGTTAGAGGCTTGTAGGTAGAGAGACTATATTCTCAATAAATCTTAATTATTGAGAATGACTGGAAAACCGGGCTAGATTAAAGTAAATTTTTATAACAAAATCTAAATTTATATTACGAATACTATTTGAATACCAACTCAAAGTACCTCAGATTAGGAACAATTAAGATAGGCATCGCATTCACAAACTCTTGTTCCAATATTCCAAACCCGTCAGGATTACATCTTCCAACCACAACTTAAACCGTTCTGTTAAGTTATCATCTTCATCAGCATAAGAGAACTGAAATGGAGAATCCGTTAGTGTTTGAATATCACTAATATTGCGTTCACCATCCTCTGTATTATCTCTATGGTAGGCACAGGCTGAACATACTAGCAATCCCCGATATTCATGTCCAAGAACATGAAAGGAAAACAAAATTGTCGTTGATATTCCTATATTAATAACCAACTGTATCCAGGCATGATAACTACGAAGATTAGCAAAATATCCTAACTGTTTAGCAGTTTCCACAATTTGGTAACGGTGGTAATATGAACGAGTATCACCAGCAGGCGCACTAATTATAAAAACATCTGCATCATCCACTATATTTTGTACAGATAGCTTGATTTCATTGGCAACATCTTGTGCGCGATTAGAGGCTATTTCAAATAACTTTGAAGCAAAATCTTCAACTTTTTGACTGCGCTCTGGAATAGATGCTGATTGATTTTGCTTAAGCTTTTCAGCAATAGAAGCAATAATAACCTGAGTCCGTCGTGCCTCTGACAACACCTGTTCTGATAAACCAAGACTGCGGAGGAAAGCTTGCTTTTGGCTCTTGGCAAACAAATTAATTAATTTTGATAAATCCCCCTGATCTGCCTGCTCTAAAGCGGCAATGTAATCTGCTCGGTCATCACGAGTCAGAACTAAGGGAAACCAACCAGCTTGAATAAAAACTAAACTGGCAATACATCGAGCAACTCGGCCATTTCCATCTTGAAATGGATGAATCTGTGTAAATCTATGATGCAACCAAGCCGATTCAACTTCAGGAGGAATTTGTTGATTTCGATGTTGATGATGCAATTCAATCAACCTATCCATTTCTGATGCCACTTGTTCTGGAGGGCAATATTCGTGAATAATACCATCTGGTCTGATAGGATTGTTCGGTTGACGCTTCCAGTCACCGCTGATCAGAGAAACACGAATAATTTCGCCTGTTGATGGAACTAAAGCCTCTGTATTATCTTGGTTTTGGGTGAGAACTTGATGTAGCTGTTTTATATAAGAGGTTGATAAATTCCTTTGTCTACCGACAAAATCAAACAATCCTTCAATAGCAGTTTCCTGATCCCTGATTAAAGATACTACTTGTTTTACCGGACGATCTGTCGCTCCATGAGGAATTAGTGATTCGTTAATTCCTTGTTCAATTAAAAGGCGAGTTATTCCTCTATCTATATTGTATAACCGCTCAATAATTCCCGTTTCAATGGCTATTTCGCGGCGTAGTCTTTCCATAAAAACTTTAAATTCACCAGATGCGCGCAGCCGCTCTGCCTGCTCATTCCAAACAGTAACCAAAGGACGTAACTCAGAACTAGCTAAATTTTGCCAACTTGATAATATATCTTCTATTGGTTGCCATATCATAAGTAATTACTATTTGATGATTCTCTAACATTTTACCTCAAGTTTTCCAAGTTTTTATGCTCAAACTCTTATTTTTGATAACCCATATTTTGTGGTCAATTTTATTTGTTGATAAAAGCTGATACTCACTCATCACTTTGGTAAGCTTAGTAAGCATCTCTCACTTTTTTTCTAAATTTACCTTACAGATTTCGAGTAATTAGTAATATTTGTTATAACCCTCTTTCATGAAACTGGGAATCACAAAAATAATTTCCTAATTTCGAAATATAGATTTGATAAAGGTTGGAAGATTTTATTAATAACAAAATATGGAGAACATTTTGAAACAGTAATAAATCACCAAAAACCTTGTTAAATAAAGGGTATGGCTAATGGCACGGCTATCAGATTTTTACTTTCCGAAAGTGATGGAAGAGGGATTCCAGGTAAATTCAGAATTGCAAGTTATTAAATTTGCGTTCCTAATGGGTTGAAAGCATTTCCACAGGCGACACACCACCCGCTATGAATGAAATAAACACTCGAAATCTAAAAATTTCGTAATGATCAGGGTTTTGGCTCGTGTTTCTTAAAAGTTGAAGTCCTTGCTTTTGTTTTGAACTCATCTGTACGTAAATACACTCGTCTCACCTGTCCTGACTGATTTTTCTCCTCTTTGCAAAAAACTGGGATGCTCCCCACAAATCTTCTTCTCTATTTCTGCGATTTCCTCTGCTTGTGGTGATTTTTCTTCCATCTGTGCGACTGATTCTTCTGGGGCTGCTTGCCAATGGTCCGCGACGAGACGACTGGAAAATATAAGGAGACGCTGGATAATCGCGTTGGAGCTTGCGGAGCGCCCGAATCTCATCACCATATAGTGGTTGTGTAGAGGGAGTTCCGGTCTTTACCCGCTTAACGTGGAGATTACCTCCACTCCAATCTATTTGCTCCCATCGTAGTGCAGCAGCTTCCGCAACTCGCAATCCGTGACGGTAAATTAACAGGATTAGTGTTGAATCTCGATGGGTATGGCAACCACCAGCTTTCTTGAGTGCATCTCGCATGGCCTCAATTTCTGAAACTAGTAGGTATTCTCGTGTTCTGACTGCGGCATACTTACGAGAGTTGGGTGATTGAATCGGTGAATTTTCAATTTTACCAACTTTTGATTGTTGGAGTGTCTTTGTATTCATAACCAGACCCCCTGAAAAATCAATGTTGTTTTGTCTGGTATTACCTACTTTGACTCATAAGTTGGTATTTGAGTTTCAATTGTATTGATTAGTAACTATGTACTAAAATATGTCTGCTTGTATCATTCTTCGTGTTTACTTAAAACGGGAACGACAGAAAATCTGAAAACTATATACGATAAGCTTTTTCAGCTTCTATTTCCGTTTGAGCAAGGATCTCGGCTCAATGCCTAAATCGCTGTGTGTTCCCAAATTCTAATTTGACAATATCTCCTCTATTCGGAAAATAAGAATTAACTACCAATCCTCACTCCCCACAGCGTTTCCAGTTTCAAATTCAGGATGAAATTTATCAGGAGTCATACCCAAGAGCAACTCATCAAGCGTATATTTTTTTCTTTTTTGTGGTGTAATCACAATACTGTTACCTTCCACACTAAAATTTATCGCAATCCCTTCTCTTAAATTATATAACTGCATAATCCGTATATTGCCGCATTTCCGGAGCTTGAAACCCTAACACAATATCTTCCTTTGCCACCCCCAGATCCACAAGTTCTTGGGCTACTCTCATTTCCGTCATATTTTGCTCAATCCAAATCTTTCCCTGCTTAATATCCAAATGTAAAACACAACCATATACCCGCCGATGGCCATCCCATCCCACATTCATGACCTGGTAATGGTCTTGTTTCGGATCAAAAACAGTGTAGCAATCTATCGACCCATTGGCGATGGGGATAGCAGCATAATCTGTCAACAACGACTGAATTATATGGCGATAAGACTCTATGGTATCCATTGTACAATTACCTCTTGAATCGGGTCATAAATAATTTGTTTAATTTGATATCATTAAACATGAGATTTGTGCAAATTCCCGTTTAAAAAAAGTTTCATAAGTAACCACAGGCACAGCTAAATAGAGAATGCGAGTTGGATCACTGATTTCTAAGGCCAGCCGATAATTCAAAAACTGTCCTAACGCAGCATGGTAATCGGTCAGTGGTGAATCACTCAAGAAGGTTTTAATCTCAACTGCAATTTTTTCTTGGTCTCGCTCTGCTGCTAATAGTTGCTGGGCACCTAAATCAATTTCAAACTTTGTTCCGCCTACTTCCAGTCGCAGGGGATCATCGGTTATCTGCCACTGCTCCTTTTCCTTCTTCAATTCTAACCACAGCATGAAATCTATCTTTAGCTGCCATCGTTATCTTTCTCTGATTTACTTGCAATTATAGAACAATTGAAATAAAGAGTGCGCTTCGCGCCATCGCACTGCGGGCGTAAACCAACGGGAGCAATCACTGCGCTCACCGTAACCACACGCACCAAAAGCCATCTGGTGCGTTAACCAAATATTCCCAACGAGCGAACGCTTTCTTAGACATGAAGTTCCCTGCACATTCACGGAAGGATAGAATAAAATAAAAGCTTCCTGAAAGTCCCCTTCCAGGAAGCTAGATGTTAGTTGTCATGTGATGGTTATTTCCCAGATGGATATCACTAATGTTGAGGTTAGCCCGGTAGAAATTCTCCCTCCCTCCTCCAGTAAAGTTGTATCTCGTGATACTTCAGCATCTGTTACCGCCGAATTAGTAGAGGAGGTGATTCGTCAATATTATTACCGCACACCTGCTGTAGCAAATGATGAGGAGTTGATTTTGGCTTGGGCAGGGTCACAGAACCGTGAGCAAACTAAGCGAAAATACTATCGCTTTGGTCAAAAATTACTCGCTTGGTTGGAAAAACAAGGTGTACGGGATTTACGGCTGGTTCAGCCACCAAAGTTACTGGAATTTATTGCTAGTTGGGGTGAGGTTTCCCCTTATACTAAATCTAACCAGGTGCTAATGTTGCGATCGCTTTGGAGTTATGGTCATGGGGAGAATGTTGGCTATTTTTTACGGAATATCGCAAGTACCATAAATTACGATAATTTCAGTGACTTACCGAAGGCAGAGCGTTATTTAGAAGATTGGGAGATGGCGCAGTTGGCTGATGTTGCCCAACGGTTGGGGGAGCAGTACTGGCTGGTTTTTTCTTTGCTTTTTTATAGTGGGATGCGGGTGGGTGAGGTTGGTCGGGTGACGGTTCCTGGTGATAAACCGGGTCAGCCGAAGGAAGATTATCCGGGTTTATATTGGCACAACTTTAAATGGCAGCCAGACCCGATACCGTCAGATAGGTATAGGGGATATTACACAATTAAGTTTCGGGGGAAGGGGGGGAAGTACCGGGAGATTGGTTTGGACCACCAGACTTCGCTGATCTTTAAGAAGTACCGGGGGATGGCAGGTGAGAAGATGCCAGTGTTTCCGAATCTGTCACCTGACCCGAAAAAGCGGGGTTTGCCATTGAGTGACCGGGCGATTAAAAGGTTGATTCAGGATATATCTGAGGTGGCGAAGGTGAAGTTTTCTTGCCACTGGTTACGCCATTCTCACGCGTCGCGGGCGGTGGATAGTAAATCACTGTTTGAGGTGCAAGACCAGTTGGGGCATAGTAAGAGCGATACTACTAAGACCTATGTTCGTTCTAAGAAGGATGCGGGAACGGGGACTGTGTTGCCGAGGTTTTGAGGAGAAATGTGCGCCATGGCGCACAAAATTGAGTTGCAAGTTCGCGTACTTACTTAGTACAGCGCAGCTATCGCCTTTGAGACTGCACTCTCCAAAATTTTCTTAGGGGAAAACTTTATTGAGGACACTGTGCAGGATTTTCTTAGGGGAAACTTTCTCCCATAAATCTGCAATTTCATCTTTACTGTTAAAATTGAATTGGTAAACAGTATTAGCATGAACTTGGGAATTTTCCAGGGTGATAGTGAAACTATTATCATCTTTATAAATGCTGTTATTTTATAGTAATAAAAATGGCATAATTAATATTTTACAAGGAATGATTTAGTTGATAGAGATTATCAGAGTTCGTGCCACACCAGAACAAATAAAGCAGATGTTACAAGAGTTAAAGTTTTATATAAAAGTAGCTGTAGATGTAGATGTAGATGTAGCGACCTGCAATACTAATCAGTCAAACCTGCAATCAAGGGATTTTCAAACCAGGATTAAATGCAACTATAAATACACTTCAGCCAGAATTAATTGCAACTGACCGAAAGTCCTGTTAAATCGTTGTTTAGCAGTTTACTCAAAAAAGGCTCCAACTTATCAACAAAACTATTTGAGCTTCAGCCAGGATTAATTGCAACTATATAAGGTAAAAGAAACGACCGTTTTTTTTACCCCTATTATTACCATCAAGCAGAACCAAAACCGGAATCAAGTTTAGTAAAGAAACTCGGTAATTATATCAAAGGCAAAATATGCTGTTAGGTAACGAGTTTATTTACTTGTTGTGGTTCAAAGTATGTTGATAGGCTATGCCCGAATTTCAACAGATGACCAAAATCTGAACCTGCAAATGGATGCTTTGCAGCTTGCTGGTTGCGAGAAAATTTACTCCGACCGGACAAGCGGTGCAAAAGCAGAACGACCGGGACTCTCCTTAGCATTGGAAGTTCATTTACTACTTGCTTAATTCGGAAAGTGACAGAAGAGGGGTATTTTGAGTAAGCTACCCATCACCAATTGTCAAAAGCAATATGGCTGTATAAGGTATTTGTTAATTGTGCAAAGTAACCTTGTTAGGGTAGGTGAGAGTTTCTTGGGAGATTTTGATGAAACTCCTCTAAGTTTGGAAGGGAGCAACGTGATTTCATCCTAATTTCATCTCTACATGAAACACTAGTGATCAGAGTGTATTTCTTAAACCTAAAAGCACTTTTAACCGTTCCCAAGTCCTGATGCTTCATACTCACAAACCTAACAAGCGCAATGTCTAACTCAGAGCGTTCTCAAACACCCATAACGATTTTTTGTGTTTCTAGCACATTCCTCAGCCTACTGTTATTAGTAAGTCCCACAATTGTTCTGGCTCATGCTGGACATGGAAACGAATTTCAAGGAGGAAGTGAAGCTACTCAAACTAGTAATTCTATCCAGGTTGATGCCGACACAGCCAAACGCTTAGGAATTAAAGTCGAGCCAGTCAAACGTCAGCAGTTAGCCATCGGTATTAAAACTACTGGACAAATCGAAACTCTACCCAGCCAAAAAGTGGAAGTAACTACCCCCATTGCCGGGGCGAAAGTGGTGGAATTATTGGTAGAACCTGGTGCATCAGTAACAAAAGGTCAACCTGTTGCTGTTGTCACTAGCCCAGACTTAGTAACATTGCGCGTGGAATCTCAGGAAAAATTAGCACAAGCTCAAGCTGATTTACAGCAGTCCCAAGCAGACTTAAGACTGGCTCAACAGAATTACCAAAAATACCAACAAATAGCTGACGCGGAAATCGCCCAAGCACAGAGTCAAGTTGAATTTGCTCAAGAAAAATACAACAAAGATAAGCAGTTGGCTGATGATGGTGCTTTACCTCGACGCAATGCTTTAGAATCCCAAACGCAGTTAGCACAAGCAAAAGCCGAACTTACCAAAGCCAAAAGCCGTAGAGAAGTTATTGAAGCAGAAAATCAACTCAAACGCGCTCAAGCAGCAGTTGGACTAGCAAAGTCAAATATTAGTCGCAGTAATAATATTTATCAAACCCGACTTGCTCAAGTAGGAACGTTTGCTAATGCTAAGGGATTAGTCACAATCACTGCTCCCATCTCTGGTAAGGTTGCAGATCGAGAAGTCACTATTGGTCAAACCTTTGAAGATGCTGGTGGTAAATTGATGACGATTGTCAACGACACTCAGGTATTTGCTACAGCTAATATTTATGAAAAAGATTTCAGCAACATCAGAACTGGTCAAAGAATTATTTTAAAAGTTGCAAGTCTACCAGAACGAACCTTTTCAGGACGAATTTCTCGCATTGGGACATCGGTAGAAGGAGAAACACGAGTTGTACCAGTACAAGCCCAGGTGAATAACTCAAGCGGTCAACTCAAACCCGGAATGTTTGCTCAACTGGAAGTTTTGACAAACCAAACTTCCTCTGCTACTTTAGCTATTCCTACCTCAGCAGTGGTTGACGCAAATGGTAAAAAACTTGTCTATTTGCAAAATGGTAATGCTTTTCAGTTCACTGAAGTAACTTTAGGACAAACTTCTGGAGATATGGTTGCGGTCAAAAGTGGTTTGTTTGAGGGAGATATGATTGTTACTCAACGCGCACCACAACTTTACGCCCAATCATTGCGGGGTGGTAGCAAATCTGCAACCGGAGACAAAAATGAAACACATACCAACACAGAATTAACCCAAGCAAAAACAAACTTACCTATACCTTTGTGGTTATTGGGAATAGGAGGAATAACACTTGTTGGTGTTGCTGCTTTTGCCGCAGGTAGTCTTTGGTCAAGTCGTCGCATACGTCAGCGTTTTGTATCAGTTGGTCATCCCGAATATGATGGCTTTACTTATGAAACTGAAACTCATATTGATAACCATAAAAAACCAACCACATCAAATTCTGCTGCTGTCTTTGATCAACCAGACAATAATATTTAATAACTTAAAATGCTCAATAACATCGTCAGGTGGGTGATTGACCGACGTTGGCTCGTTGTCTTAGCTACAGCGATCGCTGCATTGTGGACATTCTACGTCATTCCCCAAATGCCATTAGATGTGCTACCACCCTTTGCACCGCCCCAAGTAGAAATTCAAACCGAAGCACCGGGACTCGCGCCGGAAGAAGTTGAATCTTTAGTAACTTTACCAATTGAGAGTGCAATTAATGGTACACCAGGAGTAACCGCAGTCCGTTCATCCTCAGCAGCAGGAATTTCAGCCGTGAGGGTAATCTTTAACTGGGGGACAGAAATTTATCAAGCACGTCAGCTAGTGACTGAACGACTGCAACAAGCAGCCAGCAAACTTCCCCCAGGAGTAGAAACGCCGCAAATTTCTCCTACTACTTCACCTGTTGGTTTAGTTGTTCAATACGCTTTTACAGTCGAATCAGAAAATAATTCTCAATCCAAAATTGACTTGATGGGAGCTAGACGAATTGTTGATTGGCAAGTCACAAATCGTCTTTTAGCTGTTCCAGGTGTGAGCCAAGTAGTAGTTTTTGGTGGTGATGCTCGTCAATATCAAGTTTTAGTTGACCCAGCAAAATTAGCAGCCTTTAATATTTCTTTAGAGCAAGTTACTAATGCTACAAAAGCCGCTAACGGTAATGCACCAGGCGGTTATTTAATCACACCAGATAAAGAAACATTAATTCGAGGTATCGGACGCATTGAATCAATTGCAGATTTGCAAAAATCAACTATTACTGCACGTAACGGAGTACCGGTGAGGCTACAAGATGTAGCAGATGTGAAAATTGGTGGTGCGATTAAACGGGGTGATGGTAGTTTTGATGGTAAACCAGCAATTATTTTAATGGTTAACAAACAGCCGCTTGCAGATACTCCCACTGTTTCCCGTGCGATAGAAGCGGCAATGAAAGAAATTCAAGCTGGTTTACCACCAGAGATTAAAATCACCACGACATTTCGCCAAGATAGGTATATTGATTCCTCGGTTCAAAATGTTAGTTCATCATTAATTCAAGGTAGCATCATTGCGGCAATAATTCTTATTCCCTTTTTAATGAATTGGCGGACTCTGGCAGTATGCTTACTAGATTTTTTCTTAACTTTACTGTTTGGATTGCTAGCCCTTTCTTGGTTGGGAATAGGACTGAATACAATGACGTTAGGAGGTTTAGCAGTAGCGATTGGTACGGCAATTGATGATGCTATTGTTTATGGAGAAAATACTTATAGAAGATTGCGAGAAAATAAAATTTCTGAAAATCCATTACCGCCATTAGAAATTATTTTTGAAGGTTCAAAAGAAGTACGAGAATCATTGATTGGTGCAACTGTTATTGGCATTATTGTTTTTTCACCAATTTTTACTTTACCAGGTGTAGAAGGCAGAATTTTTACACCAATGGGAATCTCTTATTTAGTAATAGTTGTCATTTCTAGTTTAGAATCGCTGTTAGTTTCTCCCGCTTTGTGTGCGATTTTATTACCTAATGTCAAAGTGACAAAAAGAGAGCCTTGGTTGGCGAGATTATGTAAGACAATTTATAGCTACTGTCTCAACTTTTCTTTTCGGAATTCGTTACCAATCATTGGTATTGCATTGGCTTTAACGGTAGCTGCGCTCGCAGTTATTCCTTCATTCGGTAGAGCTTTTTTACCAGAGTTCCAAGAGCAAACGATGGTAAATACTTTAACTTTATATCCTGGTGTGTCTTTAGAAGCGACAACAAAAGCCGGTTATGTAGTAGAAGATGCGCTTAAAGATGACAAACGCTTTAAATTTATTCAAACACGAGCCGGACGTGCTGAGGGAGATGCCGATGCGGCAGGTGTGAATATTGCACACGTTGATATTGAACTTAGTGACGAGGGGATGAAAGACCGCACGAAGACTTTAGAAAAGCTGCGGCAAGAGTTTGATAAGATACCGGGAGCAGCACCAAATGTGGGCGGATTCATCTCCCACCGTATGGATGAAGTTTTGTCTGGGGTAAGAAGTGCGATCGCAGTCAAAATTTTTGGTTCAGACTTAGCACAACTCCGCCAAATCGGCGAACAAGTAGAAGCACAGATGAAAACCATTGATGGTGTTGTAGATTTATTGCTAGAACCACAAATCCCCATACCACAAATTCAAATTAAATTTGATCGAGATGCTGCTAGTCGCTACGGTTTATCAGTCGGAGAAATTTCTAGCATTATTGAAACCGCACTCAACGGACAAGTCGTTTCTCAAGTTTTAGAAAATCAACAATCCTTTGACCTTTTAGTGTGGTTAAAGCCGGAAGCACGACAAGATTTGTCCACCATTCGGGATTTATTAATTGATACCCCTAATGGACAGAAAATTCCTTTAGGTAATGTGGCAATAATTGACAATGGTACTGGGCCTAATACAATTAATCGTGAAAATGTTTCCCGTTTGATTGTAGTTTCAGCTAATGCTAAAGGTAGGGATTTACGCTCGATTGTCAATGAGATTGAAGCCAAAGTCAAAAGCAATGTCCAAGTGCCTGCGGGTTATTTTATCCAATACGCAGGTCAATTTGAAGCCGAAGAACGCGCTACCCAAAATATTCTGGTGTTCAGTGCGATCGCATTTGTGGCAATTACAGTTCTCATGTATATTTCAGTGAAATCTGTACCTTCTACCATCATGATTATGATTAATTTACCAATTGGTTTGGTAGGAGGTGTAATCGCAGTAGCGTTAACTGGAGGCGTGATTTCTGTTGCGTCTTTGGTTGGATTTGTTTCCTTGTTTGGGGTAGCAACTCGCAATGGTTTGTTATTAGTGGATAACTATAACAGTAAATTTGCCGAAGGAATGCCGTTAAAAGAAATTATTGTTAAAGGTTCAATGGAACGACTTAATGCGATTTTAATGACAGCTTTGACTTCTGCATTAGGTCTAGCACCAATGGTACTACAAGGTGGCCCAGGACAAGAACTTTTGCAACCACTTTCTATTGTTGTTTTTGGTGGTTTGTTTACATCAACTGCGATAACTTTGGTTGTTTTACCTGCTTTGTATGCCAAGTTTGGTAAACATTTATTTCCCAAGAAAACGGAGGAGAGTAAAGCAAAAGACGAGAAATTTTTTATGCACATGTAGCTACTCAAAACGTCTAAACATATATACAAAGAGGAATAAACCAATGAAATCACTTAAATCTGGCTTAATTATTCTTGGAAGTGTGGGACTACTATTTTTAGGATCTTGCAGTAATGCTAATCAATCAGCTAATACAGAAAATAGTCCAGATGCTTCCAAGGCGACTACTCAAACACCATCTGTTTCTGCCTCACCAGCAACTAAAACAGATAGCGAACATGGTGCATCTCATGGAGGCCAAGTTGTAGAGACAGGAAGCTATCATTTAGAATTTGTTCCTGAAAAAGAAGCAAATGCAACTCACATGGATTTATATTTGCAAACAGGTGATAACCACGCCACAGTACCTAATGCAAAAGTAACGGCTCAAGTGCAGCTACCTGATGGTCAACAAAAGACGATTCCTTTTACTTATGATGCCAAGGATAAACACTATACTGGTCTACTGAATGAAAAAGCATCTGGTCAGTATCAAGTGAAAATTACGGCAGATATTAAAGGCGAACAAGCAACCGGACGTTTCAACTTTAATCGCTAACTAGTGTTTATCATGCTTTGATTTCGACACTGATTATTCTAGTTTTCGGGGCAATCTCACTTTTCAACCGTATATTTTTACACACAAATACTATTTTCATCAAAATGAAAAGTTTTTTGACTGCACTGGCTATCACTTCAACTCTTGCATTGACTCAAGGTTGTGCTTCACAAGTTAAATCTGGGGAAATTTCAGACACTAATCCCACCAGCATAAGTAATGCGAATCCCCATACTGGTCATAATATGGAGAATTCTAAAAAACCAAAAGAAAAAGATAATCCTCATGACGGACATAATATGGGGGACTCCCATGATGAGCATGGTCATTCCCAGTTAGAACCTGCGAACGCTACTGCAAAGCTTATCCTTCCCAGCAAAATAACTCCTAACACTCCTGTTCCTATAGCGATTGAAATAAAAGACAAAAATGGTAAAGCCATTGCTAATTTTGACACTTTCCAAGAACAATTAATGCACTTGATTGTTGTCAGTGATGATTTGCAGTCTTTTCAACATATTCATCCTGCATATAAAGGAAATGGACGCTTTGAAGTTCAATTTAATTTTCCCTATTCGTCTAATTACACTCTTTTCAGTGATTACAAAGTAGCAGGAAAAGCAGAACAAGTGTCAGTCCTCAAAGCACTAGTTCCAGGTCAATCACCAGCTAAACCAAAAATTGATTTAGCTACTACTAAAACTTTTGATAATACTCAAGTTAATCTCAAGTTATCTCAATCCACCATTAAAGCTGGACAAGAGGTGCATTTAATTTTTAATTTACAGGATGCTGCAACTAAAAAACCACCTACAGATTTAAAACCTTATTTAGGAGAAAGGGGACATTTAGTTATTCTTAAGCAATCATCACCGTTAACACAAGCAGACTATATCCATGCTCATGCTATGAAAAATACTCCAGATCATGAAGTTCATTTTATCACCAGTTTTCCAAAACCGGGAAAATATAAAATGTGGGGACAGTTTAATCGAAACGGGAAAATTATTACTGCTGATTTTTGGGTAACTGTTACTTAAATACATTGATATATCTTGATTTCATCTTGATTTCATCTTGATTTCATCTATACTTTGTATAATCTAAATTAGAAACATGCTCCTCATGTTTACACCCCACCAAGCTTTTTAGCCGTGCCACTTTCAACCATGACTAAAAAGCTTGATTTCTTATTAATTAAAAGATTTGTTATTTTACAAGTAATTTTATTAAATAGATTATTTTCCTGAGAAATTAAGTTACTTGCTACAAAAAATAATTATATTTTTTCACTAAATTAAAACTTAATTATTCAATTTCAAAACTAAATCCAGTAATTTACTTCTTTTGTTGTAATAGTATTCTTAAAATTAATAGTGTTATCCATTTATTTCTAGCACCACCAACTTGCAAATAAGCTTAAACACATTACTACAACCAATTATTAGTTCTAATTCTACCTGTCATCTTTCGACTGAAGTCGTTGGTAGCGATGTGGAGATTCCTTGAGATGAAGTTCAAGTTTCTTCATATTAATTTATTTGTAAATTTTAATGATAATTGCTGAAATTTCATCTTGATTTCATTATGAATTGTCATGCTAGTAGATAGAGTTAGTATAGAGGTTCAGCAAAAAAATCACCAATAATTCTCACCTAAATAAGGACAACTTAACTGGCTACTTCTCCTCATTAATCAGGGTATTAATGAGGTAGTTAAATATAGCTTTACCGAGCTTGATGTATGTATCTATGAAGAGCAGATTAATTCATAAATAATGCTCTGTAATTGAGCTGATGTATTTGATTATTTTGGAGTAAATGTAGTGAAGAGATCGCATCAATGGATAACTTGTCTGAACTGAGAAACCGAATTTAACACAATCGCTAGCTGTTAGCATAGGTCAACTCCTAAATTAGAGATAGCCAGAAACAAGAATTCACCACCTATTTAGGTGGTGAATTCATATAGGTACTATGTACATCCAAAGTTGGAAGGTAGGAAGTTCTGCCCTTCTTATTTTACTAAGAAAACATCAGCTAAATTAAACCACATTAATCCAGAAATCAGCAGTAATGATTTTACCGTTGCGATTGAATTGTCCCCAAAGTTTATACTTTCCTGCTTGCGGAAAGCTAGTCATAAAATGAACCTGTCCAGTTGGAGTATTATTGAGTGCGTGAGCATGGATGTAATCTGCTGCTGTTAATGAGCTTGACTGTCGCAGGATAACTAAATGTCCTTTTTCTCCCAAGTAAGGCTGCAAGTCTGTAAGCGGTTGATTGTTAGTAGCATCTTGTAATTTAAACATTAAAGTTACTTCTTGACCTGCTTTTACAGTGGGTTCAGAAAGAGCGAGATTGACTTGAGTATCATTGAAAGTTTTACTACGCTTAATGTCAATTTCTGGAGCAGCAATAGTGATTCCTGGAACTTGTGTTTTTAATACTGAAATTTGTTCTGACTGACCAGCAGGTTTGTAGTCACTAAAGAATGTGTAACCACCTGCTTTTGGAAAACTAGCTTCTACTTGAAACTGACCATTATCTTTATATGTGGGATGAAGATGGCTGAAAAACTGAAGATCGTCACTGACAATAATTAAGTGCATGAGCTTTTCTTGGAAATTGTCAAACTTGGCGATCGCCTTTCCTTCTAAATCTTGAACATCAATCAATAGCGAAATATTTTTATTTGGGGTGATGTTACTGGAAACTTTAAGTTTTACTTGAGTCAACGCTTTCTTCTCACCATGAACTGTGCTACTTGTTGAATGTTCTCCATGATGACTTTCATTGATTGAAAGCTCCTCATGCTGATGTGTGCTAACAGACATTGCTTTTTCTTCAGCTTTAGGTAATGATGAGCAAGCTTGAACTATTACCAAAGTAGTAGTGATAGCGATCGCATTGATAAATCTCTTCATTAATTCTGCTCCATTAGTGAATTTATGAATTGTCTACTCAACATAAAATTGAGTTTAAATTGTCTAGTTTACTGGAGAGTCAAGAGGCAAAATCAATAAATTATTATGTTTAATTTTTATTGAATTTCATGCAAAAGCACGTTTATTTAAAACAATAAACGTACCTGAAAATCTGATATTTAAAATTCCATATTAACCTTCAAGTAATAATAGGACAAATTGTTGAATGATATGTTTCAGATTGAATTTCCCAGCCAGAAAGCATCGCTGACAAATCTTGTCTCAAAACAAGTAATTGCTGAATCTGATAATCAATAGCTTGTACCTTATCCTCAAGCTTGGTTTTTATATGTTCACAAGGTAGTTCCCCCTCATCATGAACATTCAAAAATTCTTTGATTTCGGCTAAAGATAACCCCAGGCTTTGGGCGCGTTTAATAAAGTGCAGGCGAGCTAAAACATCAGTGTTAAATAATCTAAAACCACCCTCAGTTCTGCCTGATGATTTGAGTAGACCAAGCTCCTCATAGTAGCGAATGGTTTTAATCGGTACTCCACTTTCTTTAGCAACTACACCAATCTGTTTTGACTTTTCTTGAACTAGCATAATTACTTCTCTTAAATTTAATCGTCTACTTTATCCTAGATTCTCCAGTCAGATGGAGAGTCAAGTATCAACTCGATTAAAAATAATGGGGTAAAGTGAAAACCCCTAAGCTCAAGCCAGGGGATATACGCCAAGCTAAGAATTCTCGCTTATTTTCAGGGAAGTACGTCAACTTCTGATTGTTTTACTAACTTACCTGCTTGATGCCTAACCTTTGGTACACCTGCAAACAGTAAGCGAATTTGGGTAATCACGATATACAGGATAGGTACTACAAACAAACTCAAGAAAGTTGCAACGAACATTCCACCAAAGACAGCAGTACCAAGAGATTGACGGCTAGCTGAACCTGCACCTGTAGCCACAGCAAGCGGCCAAATTCCTAGCAGAGTAGAAATCGCAGTCATGAGAATTGGACGTAAGCGTTCGCCAGAAGCTTTCACTGCTGCTTTGGTAATTGAAAAACCTTGTTCGCGTAATTGGTTAGCAAATTCAACAATTAAAATTGCATTTTTACTCGCTAAACCAATTAACATCACTAACCCAACTTGACAGTAAACATCGTTATATAAACCGCGCCATGATTGGGCTAACAATGCTCCCAAAACCGCCAAGGGAACTGACAATAAAATAATCAGAGGATCAATGAAGTTATTATACTGAGCAGCTAAGACTAAGAACACAAAGAAAATTCCTAGACCAAAAATAATTGGTGCTTGTCCACCAGATTCTAATTCTTCTAAAGTAATACCTGACCATTCATAGCTGATGTTTCTGGGTAAAACAGTAGCGGCTAAATTTTTCATAGCTTCTATTGCTTGTCCAGAACTAAAACCAGGAGCAGCTGCACCGTTGATTTCTATTGAGCGATATAGGTTGTAGTGGTTAATTGTTTGCGGCCCGGTGGTTGGTGTAACCTTCACCAAACTACTAAGGGAAATCATCTCACCGCGTTCAGAACGCACATATAGTAGTCCAATATCTTCTGGGTTAGAGCGAAACTGTTGATCTGCTTGGACATAGACTCGGTACGTGCGACCAAAAGCGTTAAAGTCGTTGACGTAGCGGGAACCAATGAAAGTCTGCAAGGTGCTAAAGATATCTCTGACAGGGACTTGTAAGGCTTCGGCTTTTTCTCGGTCTACTTCGATAAGTAATTGGGGTGCATTAGCGGTGTAGGTACTGAAGACTCCTTGCAATCCTGGGGTTTGATTAGCTTTGCCGATTAAATCGTGGCTGATTTTGACTAAATTATTGATATCACTATTATTGCGATCGCCTCTATCTTGCAATTGAAATACAAAACCACCCACACTCCCTAAACTTTGGATAGTCGGAGGATTCACTGCAAACACGGCTGCGTCTTTAATTGCTGACAGTCCACTTCTAGCTTGATTTACAATTGCTGATGCAGTTTGTTCGGCTGTTTTTCTGACATCCCAAGATTTTAGCGGTGCAAATATCAAGCCTCGGTTAGGAGTATTACCACTAAAACCAACACCACCCATTGCAAAAGTACCTTGAATCTCTGGGATTTTCAGAAGTTCTTTTTCTGCTTGCTTCGCAACTTCACGGGTGTAATTGAGTGAAGTGCCATCTGGCCCCTGCATTAAATTAATAAAATAGCCTTGGTCTTCTTCCGGTAAAAATGCTGTGGGGACGCGCAGGTAAAGCCAGCCTGTCCAAACCAAAGATGCAACAAACAGTAATAAGACAACGATTTTGAAGTTGATGAGCAATCTGAGAATTTGTTGATAGCCTTTTTGTATCCAGCCGAGCAACCAATTAATCGCTCCAAAAATCCAGCCTGGTAAACCGCGTGGTTTTTGTGTTTTTCGTAATAACAAAGCAGCTAAAGCAGGCGTGAGGGTAATCGCGTTAAAAGTTGAAAGTACAATTGAGAATGCGATCGTTAGTGCAAATTGTTTATATAGTTGTCCTGTTGTTCCAGGGAAAAAACCTACAGGAACAAATACAGCCAAAAGTACGAGAGATGTAGCAATCACCGCCCCAAATAGTTCGTGCATTGATTGGGATGCAGCGCGACGCGGGCTTAAACCTTTTTCTTGAATCAAGCGAGTTATATCTTCAACAACAACGATCGCATCATCTACAACCATGCCACTAGCTAAGGTTAAACCAAACAGAGTTAAGCTGTTAAGTGAAAAATTAAAAACCTTTACAAACGCAAACATCCCAATTAAAGAAACCGGAATTGTAATTGCGGGAATGATGGTAGTGCGCCAGTCTTGCAAGAAAATAAAAATGACGATGACAACCAGCACAATTGCTTCTAATAAAGTCTTGACAACTTCCTTACGAGATGCTTCGACAAACAGCGAGGAATCATAGGGAAATTCATATTGCAAACCAGGTGGGAAATCCTCTGCAATTCTCGCCATTTCCGCTTTGACCGCATTGGCAATCTTTAAAGCATTGCTTCCAGGAATTTGCAGGATTTGATAGCCAACAGCAACGTGACCACTATAGCGAGCAAAGGAACTGTAATTTTCTGCCCCAAGTTCAGCACGACCAACATCTTTGAGCTTAACAAGTGTGCCATCTGTACCTGCTTTGATGACCATGTTTTCAAATTCGTCAGCGTCTTTTAACCGCCCTTGAGTTTGCAACTCTATTTGATACATTTGCCCATTGGGTGCGGGTGGCTGTCCAATACTACCGATACCTAACTGTAGGTTTTGTTGGTGAAGTGCGTTAATTACGTCCTCAGTTGTCAACTTGCGATTGGCTAGTTGAGTCGGGTCAAGCCACAACCGCATCGCGTAGCGGCGATTGCCAAAAGTCGCAATGTTACCGACACCTTTAATGCGTCTGAGGCGATCTAAAACATAAAGGTCGGCGTAGTTACTAATAAAAGTGTCATCGTACTTATCGCCTTCACTATATAAAGCCATCGCTAAGACGATACCACTGGATTGCTTAGTCACAGAAACGCCCGTTTGTCGGACAACTTCTGGCAATTTTGGTTCCGCAAGCAAGACGCGATTTTGCACATCAGCAGCCGCAGTATCAATGTCATACCCTTGGTCAAAAGTGACGATGATGTTGCTAGTACCGTCACTGCTGCTAGTTGAGGTGATATATTTTAAGCCTTCGACACCATTAATTTGTCGTTCTAAAACTGTTGTGACTGTATCTTCTACAACTTGCGCGCTCGCACCAATGTAATTGGCGGTGACATTGATTTGTACGGGGCTGATATCTGGGTACTGCTCTACTGGTAGTAGCGGAATGCTGATTATACCTACCATGAGCATGACAAGAGCGCAGGCGATCGCAAATACGGGTCGCTTGATAAAAAAATTAGCAAACATAGACTTATGCTTTCTGGGTAAAAATCTGGATTTAACTAAGGTTCAGGAATAATAGATGCGCCGTCTCTTAAGTTGAGTAAACCGGAAACAATAATTTTCTCTCCTGCGGTTAACCCTTTCAGCACTTGATACTGATTACCCTGGATACTACCTAGCTCTACGGGTTTGAGGCGTGCTACTAACTCCTGTTTTTTGGGTGAGGTTTCGGCTACGTACACAAAAGTTTCTGCACCCAAACGGATAACAGTTGTTGTGGGAATTAATACTCCTGGGCGTTTGTTCCAAATCACTTTCGCTTTAACAAATTGGTCGGCTCGCAATTGTTTGCGGGAATTATCAAACAGTGATTTTACTAAGACTGATTGAGTATCGTTGGCTGTGTTAG